>JAFEBA010000100.1 GCA_018266105.1 bacterium
ACCGCGGCCTCGGCGGCCTTGGGTTCGGCGGCCAGGCCTCGGTTCAGTTCGGTCAGAGTTTTCAAACCGTCGGACGTGCGCGCGGCCGCCGCCTGCACCCCAACTGCTGCCGAACTGGCCTGTGGGTCTTCAGCCAGCGAGCGATTGAACTGGGTCAAACTCTTCAGCCCCTCGGGAGTCGTAGCAGCGCTGGCCTGAGCCGCTAGATAGGCACTACTAGCCTGAGGATCCGCGGCCAGGCGTTGATTGAACTGGGTGAGAAGTTGCCTGCCCTCTGGAGTGCTGGCGGCGGAAGCCTGGGCCTTCATAAAGGCGGAACTGGCCTCGGGACTGCGGGCGATCTCCGACGAAAATGCGCGAAAGGCATCGACTCCCTCCCGGCTCTGCAGAGCGCTGGCCTGAAGGCCAACCAGCGCAGCCGAAGCCGTTGCGCTGCGGGCGACATCCTGACCGAGCGAAGCCAAGAGCCCTTTGCCTTCAGGGCTTTTCACTGCCGCAGCCTGCAACCGCATGGCAGCCGTAGCGCTGCCCGGTTCTTGAGCCAGGGCCCGATTCGAAGCCGTGTAGGCAGCCAGGCCGTCGGAGGTCTTGACCGCGCTGGCCTGGACGGCCAGAGTCGAGGTGGCCGCCGTGGGGTCGGCGGCCATGCCTCTGGCGTAAGCGCCATAGACATTCCGTCCCTCCGGGAGCTGAAGGGCCGAGGCCTGTACCTGCAAAGCCGAAGCCGAGGCCTTCGGGTTCTGAGCCAGACCCTGGTTCAAGCGTGTCAGGGAATCGCGACCGTTGGCAGTGCTGGCCGCACTGGCTTGAATTCTCAGAGCAGCGGCCGCAGAAGCAGGATCCTTAGCAAGATCTTGATTCATCCGGGTCAGCGAATCGAGGCCAGCAGGGGTGCTGGCAGCGCTTGCCTGAAGTTGCGAGTAGGAAGCACTGGCCTCCGGGCTCCTGGCGACCAAGTCAGCCATTGAGCGATAGCGAGACAGGCCTTCCGGAGTGCTGCAAACCTGAGCCTGAATCCTGGCGTAGGCGGCGCTGGCTTCCGGATCCTTGGCCAAGTTCTGATTCATCTGGGACCAGTCGCGCAGCCCCTCAGGCGTCGAGAGAGCCTTGTTCTGGGCCTCAAACCAGGAATTCGCCAGCTTGGGGTCAGAGGCAGCAAGATTCTGCATTTCGGTCAGGCTTTTCAAACCGTCCTGGGTTTGCGAGGCGGCAGTCTGATTATTCTGACGAGCGGCGGCCAGCTTCTGGTCGGAAGCTGCCGACTCCACAACCTTGAAAATCGAAGCCCTTGCCTCTGGATCTTTCAAAGCGGCGGTTTCGTAACCGACCATACTGCTGCTTAGTGCAGAATTCGTGGCCGCATTTTTTTGCAGTTTGACGTACTCAATCTTGCCTTCCGGAGTACTGAGCGCAGCCGCGTCCATTTGGGCCTGAGCCTTTGTCAATCCAGGATCTTGAGAGGATTGCTGAAAGACTGTGATGAGCGATTCGCGCCCCTCCGCAGTGGTTGCGGCCGCGCTGCGCGTGGCTGCAAACTTTGCAGCTATTGCAGGCTCGGACGCGGCCGAGCGCATCAGGGCGGAAAGCGATTTTCGACCCTGGATGCTGCTAACTGCCCGCCCCTGAACGGCGGCGAAGCCCTTGGCCAGGTCGGGGTTGCTGGCAATTCCCCCCAGGTAGCTTGAGGCCTCACCGCTGGGGATGGCACTGCGCACCAGGTCAAGTTGCAAGCTCGAAGTCTTTGGGTCTTTGGCAATGAGCTCAAGCCGAGCCGCCTCCAGACTCTTTCCCTCCGGGCTGGTAGCCAGGCCCTGGTGCATCTGAAGGTAAAGCCGAGCCGTGTCAGGATCTTTTTGAGCGTTGGCCAAAAACTGATTGTATTGTTCGCGGCCTTCAGGGGTTGCCAACAAACTGTTTTGCTCGGCTGTAAATCGACTCATCCCCTTAGGGTCTTTGTTCAAGTCACTCAGCCAGCTGGAAAGCTTACCGTCTCTGGCCGCGCTCAAAGCATCCGACATCTGGGATGTGGGCGGCTTCAGGTCCTGAGGAGGAACGGACGGGCTCCTGGCCACCGACTCGGCCGGAGCACCATTTGGGTAAGACACTCCCACAGGAACCGTGGTTGCATTGGGAGCCGCAGTTTCAGAACGACGAGACGGAACCCGGGTGGTGACGCTGGCAGCCCCGCTGGTGCTGGAGCTCCGTCCCAGCGCCTGAATCTCAGATACGCCCTCTCCACCCGCTTTAGCCTGACCTGGCGTGACGGGCTGTTGTGCCTGGGGGAGAAGCAGACTTGCTTGCAAAGCTTGAGCCTGCTCTTCCTCAACCCGCGTATCTTTCTTTTTAGAAGAGGGCTTGACCAAGCCCGCCTGAACCGCAGCCGTGGCCACACCCGCGCTGGTGGTAAATCCACGCGGTCGCGACATCGTCTTCTCGGGCACGGGCAAAGGAAGAGCGGTGGGCAGAGTAACTGGACGTGACTCAAAACGGTCTTGGGGAAAGCCCGAGTCTGAACCGCCAGGTTCAAAGCGACGGACAAGGGGAGCCCCGCCGATGGAAGCACTTGAAAGCTTATAGAGTCCAGAGTTCAGATCCAAGGCTCACTCCAATGAGGACATTGATCCGTTAACGTGAAGTGTTCGGCGAACGGTCGCTCTCGGCCTTTCAGTCCAAAGCCAGTAGAGCCTGAGCGCGTCGTTGCAAGCATTCCCGAGCCGCCTCGCCATTACGAACCACCATCAGGAGACTATGAATATGGTCGCGGATTCTTTCCCGAAGCTGCTCAGTGCTGCCGAATTCCAGAAAGCTCTGATGAAGCGAGAACGAACAATCGGTGCACTCCAGAAATTCACTGGAAAACTGTGAGCCCTGCCTGGCCGGAGACCAGTTCGGCCCGGCGCAGACGGGGCAAAGCTCGGCACCGATTGCGCTTTGCTCTTTTTCCGAGGGAACATTGTTAACCATCCTTAAGGGCACGCGCAGCAAAGCTTGCAGAACCTGAACCGACTCGTAGGAAACATTCCAAACCCGGTCAACCTTTTCGCCCTTAAGGTAGCCCGTGGCCAGAAGCCCCCGCACCGCTCCTGCGGTCAGCCCGAGCATCTGCGACGCCTGCTGCACGGTAATCGTTCTCAAGGTGCCCCCGGCAGTGCCCAGGTGGGCCGCATCAAGGCTTGCCAGGCAGGCGGACCGGCCTGAGGAGCAGGCAGCAGAGAAGCCAGCGCGGGGGCCAGGCTGTAACTCAAGTGTGGCTCTCCATTTTCCAGTTGGTAAACCAGACTCTTTGGGTCAAGACTTCCCAGCCAGGTATGGTTCAGACTGGAGGGGCGCTCCACCAACAGGCGGACGTAGAGGCGAAGAAAGTCCTGACGCTTCTGGACAATCTCCATCGTCTTCAGCACTCGATCGTAGTTGGGCATCACCATCGCAGTTAACCAGCTGTGCCGGCCCAAGAACCAGGCGCCCCAACCGAAACTGCTGGATCCTAATCCAGGCAGAGGTTGATGCTTGAGCATTGCGATGAGCATCGGTGCGTAATCATTTTGGTAGAGCCGCCACTCACGCGACCAGACACCTGGGAAAAATGCTAATTTTCCGATGGGAACGGAAGCGGGGGGATGCTCAAAGAGATTACGCGCAACCCACAGTTCAAATTCGACACAACCAATCTCGACCTCTTCAGTCAACGGCGTGGTGGCCAACTGCTCCAGCCAGGGCCTCAACTGGTCGGGCTTCAAACGGGCCGACTGCAAAACGTAGGCCAGGGTTTCCTGAGCGGTGGTCTGCACAGCCGAGGCCAGCATCAGGCCCATGAGGTTATGGCTGCGCTGGGAAAGCAGTAACCTGGCGAGCTGAAAAATCTCAGCACAGCTTGCCAAAGCCCGGTCTGACTGACCGGCCGCCAGCTGAATCTCGACATAAGCGCTTAAGGACTGAGCAATCACCCGATGGGCCAGCAGATTACCAAGGTCCGAATCAAAATTGGGCGGGCTGGAAAAGGGAACGATAAAAAGTGGCCGGCTCAGGGCCCTGGCCAGGACAGGCTGTAGCCCCTCGAAATCAGAGACAGCTTTGAGCAAGGCCGGGTCCTGGCGCTTCCAAAGATCCACCACCGACTCGCTCTGTTGGCCACTCAAAAAACCGAACTTGCGTAACTCCGAAGCCACTTGAGCGGGTCGTGATTGGTCCCTGTATTCCAGCTTCTTTCGCCCCCAGAATTGACTGAGTTGAGGATCAAGAAAAGCATTTCTCGAGGAATCAGTGGCCTCTTTCTGATCGGTCTCAAACGCCAGCTGTTGATGCTGCAGCGCCTGTTGGATCTCAGGGGCTGAGTGCACCGGCGGTAAAGCGACCCAACTGGCATACAATGCCGCCAGCCCGAGCAATGGGGCCAAACAGCCGATCACAAGCTTGGAAGAGGACATTCAGGGAGTTACGCTCCCAGGTCCCGTTCTCCTATGGAAAGTAAAACGCCGGGCAGGCAGGGCTTGGACGGCTTGCGCCAAAGGGCAAGTTGTTGAGACTAGAGCTGCAGAGCATCGGGGAAGCGCTGCCGGGGCGCGATCTACCCGGTTTGCACGTGAGCAACGAGATGCTCACCGAGGCGGTGGAACGATTCCGCTCCGAAAACCACCTGGACTTTCCTCTGCCCGACGCGGACTTTCCTCGTGACCGGGTGGGAGTGCTGCAGCGACGCTTTCTGCAGCACGATTTGACGGCCTACGATATGTCCTTGACTGCGGCCCGTCAGGCCGTGCAGAAGGCCTCGACCCGGCCAGAAGACTATCGAGTGGTGGTGGTCAGCTCGGTCACCTATCAGGCCTGCATCCCACCCCAGGCAGCTCGCCTCCAGGCCGATCTCGGCCTGTCCAACGACGTCATGGCCTTTGACACCCCCATGGGCTGCAACGGCTTCCTGGCGGGCATTCAGCTGGTCGGCTCGTTGCTTCAGAGCTGCCCTCCTGGCAGCGCCGGGCTCCTGGTTACGAGCGAGGCCATGAGTCGCACCGTGGACGCGACCGATCGCCATACCTCGGTCATTTTTGGCGACGCTGCCGCGGCCTGCGTGTTCGTGCAAGGGGAAGAAGAGAGAGTGGCCGAGGTGGGTTGGTCCACTCAAGGCGAAAAAGGTCCACTGCTTTCCTTCCACCTCTCCGATCAACCCGTGCATCGCTTTTTTGTCGAGAATGATCAGCTCAGCCTGCGTGAAGACAGGACCAGCAGCGTTCATCTGGTCATGCACGGACGCCAGGTGTTCAAAGATATGGTCACCGACCTGCCCCGCCGCATCCAACTTGAATTGGAACGTCGCGGTCGCCAACTCTCGGATTTCGACCACTTTGCCTTTCACCAGGCCAATCAGCGCATCGTGGACGCGGTCGTAACCCGCAGCCAGATCGACCGTAGTCGGGTGCTTTCCAACATCGAGCGCCTGGGCAACACCTCCAGCGCCTCCATCCCGCTCATGCTGGCCGAAGCCAGCCAGTCTGGACGCGTTCAGCCCGGCCAGCGGATCTTGCTGGTTGGCTTTGGGACCGGCTACTCAGTGGGCATCTCCGAACTCATCTGGCCCACCTAGATTAGCAATTTTTCTGGTCGCATAAATTGCTAATCAGACGGAAGCCGGCCCAGCGCAGACGCATTTCAGGCGGGTCCTCAAACCGGGCGGAACAGTGCATATGCGGCTCAAAATTGAGGGCGCAGCCACCCTTCTTGGCCATCAACGGGCTGCCCGCTTCCCAGGCTGTGACCGTCCATTCCCAGACGTTGCCGGCCATATTCAGACAGCCGTAGGGGCTGGCCCCTGAGGGGAAGGCGTCCACCGGAGTCAGGAAGCGCCTGCCGGATTCGGCCGAGTTCACGCGCTCCCCGTCCCATTCGTTGCCCCAGGGGAAGAGACGGCCGTCCTCACCCCGAGCGGCTTTCTCCCATTGCTGCTCGCTGGGCAGGCTCTTGCCCAGCCAGGCCGCATACTCGGCGGCTTCCTCACAGGAGACATTGACGGCCGGCAGATTGGCCTCCTCGGGCGGAAAGAAATGCACGTGCAGGGGACGGAATTCGCAGTAATCCGCATTGGAAACGAGGCGCAGGTCGATTTGGAAAGCCGGCAGGTCGACCTGCTGGAAGTCAGCTTCGCTTTCGATGCGCTCGTGCAGGTCGGGGCGCAGGCGAGCTTTGCGGGCTTCCTTGTTCTCGCGGGTGGAACCGATCCATGCGGGGCCGGCCGGGACCAGGGCCATGGCGCTTGAACCAAAGAATCGCTGATGAACCGCCGAAGCCAGGGCCTCGCCCAAGGGGCCGCCGGGGAGCTCGGCCAGCAGATGAGGATTACCGACCTCGCGAGTGGCTCGCAGTACACGTTCCAGTGCCCGGCCCTCCAGGGGTTGGCGGCAGAGCGACAGGATCACGTGACGAGCCACCTGGCCGCTCACCTGCTCGTCCAGCACGGCCAGCAAAACCTCCACCGGGGACCCCCAGGGAGCCGGGTCCAATCCCTGCAGCACGGCCGAACGCGCCAGCATCGCCTGCTCGGCCGGTCCCAGGCTGAGAACCCGGCGCTGCGGCTCCAACAAGAGCAGTCGGTCCTCGGGCACGATCAGGCCCAGCTTGGTATAGTTGCGCATCTCGTTGGCCAGGACGGCCTGAGCATGCTTGGCGGCCACTTCTTCAGGAGTCTCCCAAACCGCAATTTCCTGAGTCAGGAAGTCGTGGGCCAGCTCGTAACAACCCCGGTCCTGTTCTTCCCAAGAACGCACCAAACGGCTTTCCACCAGCATTTTAAGCACAGCCATCAGGTTCTCGCGGGGCCAGCCAAGTCGGGCGTCCAGCTCATCAATGCTCATCACCTGCTTGGTCTTCTGCGAACTGACCAGGGCTTTCAACAACTGGCGGGCGCGCTGGCGTTCCGCCCCTAGAAAGCCCAGCAAAGTCTCCTCAAAGTAACCGCGCAGAATGCGCTCGGCCCCGCCCAGGGATTGGTAGACCTCCCAACTGATGCGCTGGCCGACTCGATGATCATAAAGGCGGTCCAAAATGATCTGCAGTTGAGGGGGCTCAATGCCGCTCAGGCTCAGCAACTCTTCCACGACCGCCGGCTCAATCTGCAGCTGAAAGAGCTGGGCCGGCCTTAAAATGGCCTCGCGCGCCTGGGCCGGGTCCAGAGCTGTGACGCGAAAGCGCTGTTGCAAAATGCTGGGAACAAACTCTTCCAGCTCGGCCATTTGTGCCAGGAAATCCTCGCGCAGGGACAAGATGAGGTGGCTGCGGCGCAGGTCCAACCTCAGCACTTCGGCCAGTTCGCGCCCAAATTGGGCGCGCTGAGCAGGTGTGCAACGCAAGAAAAATTCCTCGAATTGATCCAGAACCACAACCACCGACCCTCGCACGCACTTTTCAGCCCGCAACAGCAGGCTGGCCAACGACTCATCGCCCGGACTCAAGCCCAGAATACGGCTGAGCAATGCACGCAAGGCGGACACCGGCTCGCTCAGCATGCGCTGGGTCACCACAAGATCCTGAGGGGCCTGAAAACGTGAAAGCAAACCGGCCCGTAGCAGTGAGGTCTTCCCCACTCCGGACTTGCCGAAGACCACCAGCACGGAACTGGCCAGCAGCCGATCGTAAAGCCGGGAGCAGTCGGCTTCGCGTCCGAAAAAAATGGACCGGTCCTCCCGGGTATAGTAATTTAAGAATTTGTAGGGTCGGGCCGGCAACAGACTGAGCCGGTGCTCCTCCTGGCGTTGCTGACGGGCAAAGCGAAAACGACGGGACAATTCTTCCAAGAAACCCGGTTCCCAGGCCTGGAGCTCGAAGCCACGCCGACTCCAACGCTTGAGCTCACGCTCAGGCCAGTCCCAATGAAGCAACCTGCCCGGGCGCTGGTTTTGGAACCGATATTCAAAGTCAGCGTAGAGCAATTTAAGGCTTTCAGCCGTTTCTGGCGGGCCCAACCAGAGCAAACGACCGCGCCTCAGCAGAGTCTGCTGGTCAGGGTGCAGCCCACTGAAGGCAGCCTCGGAACTGCCCAGATTGGTCCAATCAAAGACCGGACAATCCAGCTCCAGTTGAGGCCGAAGGACCTGTCCGGGCTGATCCCAATCCCAGTCCGCAGCGCCCTCCAACGGACCACAAAGAATGCAGGCGGAAGGCAAACTCGAGTCTGGCTGGGTGACCTCGGCCAACACGGTCTGCTCTGGCCCAGCCGGCCCTCGGTAACCGTAGCCCTGGCCCAGGTGGTCATAGTCCAGGGGCGCGTCGCCCCAGAGACCTGACACGGCTGGCGCCCTCTCCAGCAGATCCATAGCCGTCTCGAGAGCGCCGCCGGACCAGTTGAGGCCTTCCTCCCCCACCCCACTGTGCACAACCACGCTGCCGAAAGTAGCGGACGCGCGCGCCCCCTCAGGCAATTCAAAAGGAGGATCCCGTTGCAACTTACCCGTCCACAAGAGCAAATGAAAATGCTCTTTCCATTCCAGCACCTGAGCCTGACCTCGTTCCCGACACCCCAGCGCCCAGCCCAACCAACGACCCCGCTCCGTTTCGGGAGTTCCACTGAGATCAAGAACAAAGACCCAGCTTCCAAAGCTTTCGCCGCTTTCACGTTGCAGTTGCTCAAGCAGGGCCGGAGAGGGAGCCAACAGGGCCGTTTCCTGCTGCCCGTGACCCGGAATCGAGCGCACTTCGCACTCTGCATCTGGCGCCAGCTGGCCAAGGCAATGAAGAAATCCTGTTCGACCCGAAGATTCCAGCCTTTTGGCCAGATCGACGGTGGGCCCGAAGGGCTCGGGGGGCTCACCCGCCATGGTCACATCGCCGTAGGCCACCCCTACCCGCAGGCGAACCTGACGGTCATCGGGTTGTTCTCGATTGTAAAGTGCCAGGCGCGCCAGTAGCCAGAGTCCGGCCTCGATCGCTCTCTCGGCCTGTCCGAAAGAACACCAGACGGCATCACCTTCGCGCCGGTAGAGCTTGCCTCCAAATTGCTCGGCCGCCTGACGAGCCAGCCGATAGTAAGTGGAAAGAAGCAGGGTAATAACGGCCTGTTCGTCGGCCCGCATGCGTCCCGAGAACCCTTCCATATCAGCGGTTAAAATCGCGCGCATCTAGGGACCCTCCAGTGACATCAGGCGAAAGCCCACCCATTGCAGGACAAAGTCAGGAAAAGCCTCCTGGCGGGCCGAGCATTGTTGAAGGGGGGCGGGGTTAAGAGTGCTGCCGCCCTTTTGAACCTTAAAAGGCCCGCCCTCGCTCCAGTTGGAGACGGTCCACTCCCAAACATTGCCTGCCATGTCCAGGCAGCCGCACGGGCTGGCTCCGCTGGCGTGGTCACCCACGTCGCTGGTGGTGCGCAAGCCGCTTTCCTGAGAGTTCAGACATTCGGGACGAAAATCGCTGCCCCATGGATAGAGACGGCCGTCGCCACCGCGGGCCGCTTTCTCCCAGCGCGTCTCGCAAATCAACTCCTTGCCCAGCCATTGGGCATAAGCCTGGGCGTCGTGCCAGCTCACGCTCACCACCGGATGATGATGCTCCTCATCCGGATAACGGTCGATGTGCGGGGGCCTGAACTCGGTAAACTGCAGGTTGGTCACCGGCCGCCGGTCCACCCAGAAGCCTGGGACGTCCACCTGCTCCAGGGGGCGTTCGCTCTCGATGCGGGCATGCCAGTAGCGGGGCAACTGAGCTTTGCGGGCGGCCTTATTCTGAAGATCCGACCCCAGCCAGGCCGGTCCGGCCGGAACATAAGCCATCGCTTCCGGTCCAAAGAAGCGTTGACGGGTTGCGGCCGCCACAGCCGCATAGAATTCACCATCCAGACAGGGGCGCACTCGCTCCAGAAGGCTCGGATTGGAGTACAATGCCGCCCCGCGCAAGAAGCGCTGACGCGCCCCCCCCTCCAGGACCAGGCCTGCCAGTTTCTCCAGGACCCGACGCTGGACCAGACCATCTAAATCCTCATCCAACAGTTTGATTAGCAATTCCTGAGGCTGAGGGCCGAGGCTGGTGAGCTCGATTCCGTGCACCATAGACGCCCGCAGTAACAGCTGCCATTCGGCTTCAGTAGGCTGCAGGCGGCTCAATTCCTGAGCGACAATCGACAGGCGGGGCGGAGTCATCAAACTGTGGACGTTCTGCCAACTCTCTAATTCTGAATGCAACACCATCTCGGCGTGACGGCGAGCCAGTTCTTCCTGGTCAGCCCAGCTCTGAATTTCTTCGATCAGATACTCGTGGCAGAGCTCGAAGTAGTTCTGCACGGTGCGCACCAACCGAGCCTGCAGCAGGGACTGCAAAGCCGGCTCGGGCTCCGCCACCCTGGCTCGCAAACTTTCAAGGGTCAACGCCTGCTTGGTGCCCCGCTCGGAAACCAGAGCACTCAGCACTTGGCGGGGCTTATCGTCCTGCCAACCTTGCATAGATTCGTGCAGATAATCCAGCAGAACGCTGCGCACTCCGCCCAAACGGGCGTAGTTCTCGAGCGTGAGTCCGTGGTCCCAAAGGCGATCCATGACGATCTGGAGCTCGGGCGGCTCGACCCCCTGGGATTCCAGCTCATCCAACAAGGTCTCAACCAGCTGAGGATCGAGCTTGACCCCAAAAAGTTCGGCAGGGCCGCAGATACACTGCTGAGCCTGCTGGCGGGTTAAGGCCGTGAGACGGAAGCGAGAGTCCAGCAAAGTAGGAATCCACTCCTCCAGAGCGGCCATCTCCGCCAGGAAGTCCTCGCGCAGCGAAAACAACATATGCAAGCGATGAACATCGCACAGCTCACCCAGCAGGTGCCCCAGTTGTCGCCGCTGCTCAGGTAAGAGGCGCACGAAGTATTCTTCAAACTGATCGAAGAACAACACCAGCCGGCGCGGCGCAGCCTCAGCTTCGGCCCGCACGTTTTGCAGTTGCAAGACAGGGTCGTCCAGACATCTCACGGTGCGAACCTGACAGTCGGACTCGTGCAACAGGGGCCAGACCCCGGCTCCCAGCAAAGAGCTCTTGCCCACACCTGAACGCCCATACAGCACCAGCCAGCGGCGGGTCAAAATCCAGGAGTAGAGCAAAGCGGCCTCGCGCTCGCGGCCGAAGAAGATCGAGCGTTCATTGGGACCGTAGGCATCCAGGAAGCGGTAGGGCCTTTCGGTCCGTAAGGCGGGCGCAGGCTCGGACTGCTTGCCCACCTGATTGAGCAGTTCCACCAGAGGTTGGGTCCCCTGGAAAAGCGGCAGGCCTTTGCGCTTCCAACCAGGACCCAGCTGCAACACAAACTCTCGCTGTTGGGGACCCGCTGGGAAGCGTCGCCGCAGCTCGCGGTAGAACTCTTCTAGCCAATCTCCAGGGCCCACCCAGAAGACGCGATGGGTGGTCAAAGCCGTTTCCCAGCCCTGCAACTGGGCGGGCAAGGTCGACCAGAACTCGTCCAGATCCTCTTCCGTCAGCACCTCCTCGGCCAACTTGAAGGCCTGTTCCAGCCTGTTCTCGGGAAAGAAGCACAGGGTGGGGGCAATCCACCCCCGCAAGGGCGGGAGAGAGCCCTGCCAGGCATGGAATTCCTCCAGCAATTGGGCCCGACCGACCTCTGCCTCGCGGTCCTGAGCCGCCTCATAAAAGGGTTCGCCCCACAGTCCCTTGAGCTCGGCCGGCCCGCCCAGAGGTCCCACCAGGCAAACCAGCAGTTCACCTCGTTCCAGCGCCTGCCAGTCCTCATGCCGAAGCGAGTCCGCCAGCGAAAACTCTTTCAAAACCAGCTGGCAGGCCTCGACTTCCCCCACTCCTTTGAGGCTTAAAACGGTTGGAGCTTCCAGTTCGAACTCATCCAGGCGCGAAGCCGCCTCCCGGGAGATCAGCAGTTTTCCGGCCGAGCCAGCAGTTTCCAGGCGTTTGGCCACCGACAGCACATTGCCCAGCACATCCCCGTCAGAGGTGATGACCACGTCGCCATAGTGCAAGCCAAAGCGGAAGCCAAAGAGCCCGGCTCCCTCGGCCTGACAGATATCGCGAGCGGCCAGAACCGCCTCCCGCAGGCTGGGGAAGGAACACCACAGGCCCTCCAGCTCACGCCGGAACAACCAGCCGCCTCGGGATTCCACCGGTTGCTGAACGCGACGGTAGGACTCGTCCAGGTCGCTCTGAGAAGAAAGACCGACTGAGAGAATGGCCCTCAGCTCGCTGCGCTGGTCACTCATGCAGGGCTATTCCGAGGGGCGCATAAAGGCCCGGCGTGCTGTTTCTGTTGGATGGCCCTTCGGCCACGGGCAAGACCACTCTGCTGCGCAAGCTGCTGCAGACCTGCCCGGAGTTGACTTTCTGCCGGCGCCTGACCACGCGCCAACCGCGCCCGGGCGAGCTGGACAACCCGACTCGTGACTACGATTTTGTGGACATGGCAGAATTCCGCAAGCGTCAGCAGGCCGGCGAGCTGGCCCTCTCGCGCGACTTCGAATTTGGCATGAGCTATGGTTTGCCACGCCAAAACGTGGACCGAGCCCTGGCTCAAGGAGGCTCGGTGCTGGCCCTGGTGGATCTGGGCACCGCGCCGCGGGCACGGGAGATCTGGCCGGAATGCACCTGCATTCTGCTCTGCGCGCCTCTGGTCGAGCTCGAGCGCCGTCTGCGGGAGCGCGGTGGCCACTCCCCGGAACAAATCGCGGAAAGACTGAGCAATGCCACCAGTGTGCTGGCCACCGCCCCCGAATACGACTACGTGGTGGTCAACCGCCCTCCAGATTGCCGGCCTGCCCTGAACCTGCTGAAGTGGATAGTTAGACAACAGCTCCCACCGGATGATCGCTCTGCAGACGCAAAACACGAATAAACGAGCCAGGATTGGCCATAAAGAAGGCTCGGATTCCATCGATGGGCAGGCGATAGAGCTCGGCGTCCTTACTCACTTTGCCCCCCATGCGATGCAGACAGGGCGTGAGGTCTTCGTTGACCCGGCCGATCAGGGCGCCCCGCAACACCTTATGTTCGCCCAGCAGCACTTCCCCCTCGCGCACCAGCCAGAACGCGTCCACCACGCTGCCTTTCTGGAACAGTTGATGGCCCGCCTGATACTGACGGCGCTCCATAATGGCCAGCAACTGAGTCTTTTGAAAAGTTGACAGGGCATTCAGGAGACGGTTGTCTTGAAAGACAGCCCAGGAACCTTCCATTTTATTGAGCGAGACTCGGCGGAACCACTCAGCAATTTCGGTTCCACGGATAAAGTCCAGGAAGTCCTGGCGCTTGATGGTCAACACCTCCAGAGGAGTCACGGCCACCACATCGGCAATACGCGGCCGATCAAGCACGACCGCTACTTCACCGATATAATCATAGCGCCCGGCCCGCTTGATGAGCTGCCCATCGCGAATAATGTCGGCTTCGCCGTTGAGAATAATGTGAAAGAATTCGCCTTTTTCGCCAGACTTGACCAGATGGTGGCCTTTGGGATAGCAGACGTACTGGGAAATCCGCAAAAACTCAGCAGCCCGGCCGATACCCAGGGGCTGAAAGAGGTCGACGTGCGCCAGGGCCTCCAGCATATGCTGGGCGTGGCTGACATCAGGGGGCTCCACCTCCAGGCGTAGCGTGTTGGCCACGCCCGGCGGGGCCAGACGCAGCCCGGAATCGGCCGGAATCGCCGACTCCGAAACGTGAGTCAGGTAGAGGTTCTTCTTCACGTCATCGGGTAGGGCCGCCAGCACGCCCATCGGAGTGTGAATCGGAGGGATCCCGGCTTCGTGAATGACCAGGTCGGAATGCCAGGGGAAGTCCATCAGGTCGGCCGCCCGCTGAGGACTGAGCACGCCCTCCTCGGTCAGTCTGGCGATGGCTTCGGGATCATAAAGGGTGTCACAGGAGTAAGCCAGACTTCGCCCCTGATAATTCATGGAGAACCCCAGCGTGGGAATGGGATGCAGCATGTACTTGAAGGTGAAGTCGCCCCCGGCGATGTTGACCGCCTGGCCCACCGGAATGGCCCGAAAATCAAACAACTGACGGAACTGCCGCCCACTCAGGTTGGTGATCGAACGATACTTGGAGACAAAGCTGTTCATCACGGTGGGGGTGGAGTGAATGGTGACTCGGCCCTCTTGCAAGATCTTCTGCAACGTCCCGGAATCGTGGTCGGCGTGGCAATGGGTGAGGATGATGTCCTCCACACAGCGACCATCGATATTGGAATGGCGCAGCCATTCGGTGGTGTGAACCGGCGGGTCGACCAGCACGCCTTTGCCGTCGAGCCAGATCAGAAAGCCGGAGGTCAAGGAGCGCACATCAAAGCCGTGGCCGCTTCCCAAGACGGTCATGCCGAAAGGCGGGGGATGGAAGCGCTCGCTGGCCGGAGGCTCTTCGAAGGTGACCTTGCCGGGGCCTCGGTAGCTGAACTGATGGCTTTCACCGTCCTTGTTGAGGCGATAGACATCGTTACCTAAATCTTCCAGCTGGTAGCCATCGATCTCTACGCTGCCGTTTTCATCGAAAACCAGTGGCGTGACCACGTCGGCCAGCATCAGCCGGCCTCGCTTGCGTTTGGGATCCTGCTTGTACCAGCGCATCTCGCGAGCCAGATCGGGAGGCTCGACTCCGCGGGGATACTCCTCACCAATATGCAGAAAGGAGGGGCCGAAGATGGCCTCTTTGAGAACCCGAACCAGCGGTCGCAACTGCTTGGGCCGGCAAATGAAGCGCAACTTGCGACCCTTCAGATAAAAATTGAAGTAAACCGGAAACTCCAGCTCGGCAGCGCTCACCCCCAGATAAGCATCAAAGAGTCGCTCGGGAACCACAAATATCTGCGGTACGCCCTCGCTGCTGGTCATGGTGTCCTTGATGGTTTCAGGGTAAGCTCCCACCTGCAGGTGCAAATCACCCCACTGGACCACCTGGCCACCTCGGCTAAGTTCACGGCAAGAAAAGGGTTTAGAACTCACGCAGCACACACTCCTTGGGCCGGGGGCGTTCGTTTCGCCCACCGCCTTCTCCTCGAAAGGATTCGCTCTATCATGGAAGGACACCATACCCAGGTCGATCTCGAAAAGCTCCAGCTGGCCCAACGGATGATGGCCGAAGCTCTGGGCGAAGATTGCCCGGAGGCTCTGGAAAATACAGCCGACCGATTTGCTCGCTGGCAGAAGGCGGCACTGGTCGATCCCCGCACCCAGTACGAACCCGATAATGTGAAGCTATTTCCGGTGCCGGACCAGGCCATGGTCGAATTGGTGACGATCAAGGCAACTGCTTTCTCCGCTTGCGAGCACCACTACGCTCCGGCCTGGTTGAAAGCCACCATTGGCTACCTGCCGGGCGAGCACTATATCGGTTACTCCAAGCTGGTCAAAATGTTTCGCCACTTTGCATGCAAATACACGATGGACGAACGCATCTGCAATGACTTTTTACACGAATTGGTAACCAAGGTGAAACCACGCGGAGCCGGCATCATCCTGCGCGGCAAGCACTTTTGCGTGATTTCGCGCGGAGGCAATGAACAGGATTTCCCCATGATGAGCGCCTTCTGGGGTGAACTGAAGAGCTCCCCGGGACTGAGGAGTGAATTCTACCAGCACGCTATGGCCTCTTGGGAGACCGGCATTTGAGAATCCACGTCACCCGCAAGCTGCCGGAGAAGGCTCTGCAAACTCTTTACGCCAGCGGCTGGGACATCTTTGTCGGGCCCGAGGAAATCCCCAATCGCCAGCGCCTGCTCTGGGGAGTGGGGGGCGCGGTGGGCATTCTCTCGCTCCTAACCGAGCGGATTGACGCCGAGGTTATGGACCGCTGTCCGGAACTGCGCTGTATCTCGAATTGCGCCGCCGGCCTGGACAATATCGATGTAGACGAAGCACAGCGGCGGGGTATCCGCGTGTGCAACACCCCCGGCGTCCTCACCGAAACCTGCGCCGATTTCACCTGGGCCCTGATTTTAGGTCTAACTCGGCGCCTGCTGGAGGGCGACCGGATGCTGCGAGCCGGTGCCTATCCGGGCTGGGGGCCTATGATGTTGCTCGGCCTGGACCTGCACGGAGCCACCCTGGGGGTGCTGGGAATGGGCCAGATCGGCCAGGCTGTGGCCCGCCGGGCCTCCGCCTTTGGGATGCGCGTGCTGAGCTGGCGACGCGGCGATTCGCTGGAGCGGGTGCTACGGGAGAGTGATGTGGTCAGCCTGCACCTACCGCTCACCTCGGACACCCGCCACCTGCTCAACGCCGAACGCCTGAGCTGGATGAAACCTGGGGCCTATCTGATCAACACCTCGCGCGGTCCGCTGGTGGACGAGGCCGCCCTGGGAGAGGCCTTGAATGGCGGACGCCTGGCCGGAGCTGCGCTGGACGTCTTTGAACGTGAACCAGAGGTTCACCCCTCAATTTTGGAGAGCCCGCGGGTTCTGCTGACGCCCCACATTGCCAGTGCGACGGAGGCCACCCGAGAACGCATGGCCTTGCTCGCCGCCCAGAATTTGATTAGCAATTTATGTGGCCCCTGAACGGAGCTTTTTGCGAACACAGAATCGCTTCCAGAGCCGCCGGGAAATTGCGAATCGACGACGGGGCTAGTTGCCCTCTTCAGCCAGCTGTGCCGCTAGCTGCCGGTCAAAATCAGTGACGGCCGACTCAAGATTGGCCAGCGGGCCAAGGAGCGCGGTGTATTCTCCGCCGCCCTCAAAGGTATCGATGAGGGGCACCAGGGCATCGGCGATGGCGCCAAAGGCGTCTTGAAACTTGGCGGCGGCTTCGCGATCCTCAAAGGCCTCAAGCTCTTCGATGATCTTACAAAGTTCGGCGTGCCACAATTCCAGCTCGTCCACGAACCCGTCCGGACCGCGCGTCTCGGCGATCATGGCTTCCACCCAGGCTCGCAGTTTCTGAACTCGCTCGCGGCCCCCGCTGGCGCCGGTGGTGCGGATCTCGTCGTCGACAGTGAAATCGAACTGCGACTGGTTTTCCATATGCAGTAACTTTTGCAGTCGGTCCCAGCTCATGGGTCTACCTTCAACGCGCCCAGGGGAGTCCTGCCGGCCCCACGAAGCAGGCCCCCATGTCGGAATCTCAACGCCTGCAAGCCCTGCGCGAGCTTGACATGCTGGATACCCCCGCCGAAGCTCGTTTTGATCGACTGACCCGGCTGGCTTGCCGGCTGCTCCGCTGTCCTTTCGCCATGGTTAGCCTGGTGGACGAGCACCGCCAATGGTTCAAGGCCGCCCAGGGGCACATGCACACCCAATCTCCGCGGGGAGAGAGCTTTTGCAATGAGGCGATCCAACACGAAGGGCCACTGATCGTACCCGACGCAAGCGCCGACCAGCGCTTCTTTGAGCTTCCCTCGGTCCAGCAGGGCATTCGGTTCTATGCTGGCATTCCGATTCGCACGCCGGACGGGTCGGCGGTAGGCACTCTTTGCGTGCTGGATGGACGCCCGCGCCACCTGGAAACCGAGGACCTGGCCGCCCTCCAAGACCTGGCCGCCTGCGCTGAAGCCGAAATCCAGCGGGCAACCACTTGCCAGAGCGAGCGCGAGCTCCTGGCAGAGATGGACCAGGTGCGCCGGCAGGTGAGCACCGACGAAGTGACTCGTTGCTGGAACCAGGCTTCCATTCTGAAACTGGCTGAAAAGGAACGGGCCGCCAGCAAGCCGGCCACTCTGAGTCTGTGCCTGGTGGTGGTGCAGAATGTGGCCGGCCTCAACAAGAAACTTGGGGCCGAGGCGGGTGACGTTCTGCTGCGCGAGGTGGCCGAGCGACTGCGCGGCTGCTTGCGCCCGGAGGAACTGCTCGGCCGCCTGAGGGGTCCACGCTTCCTGGTGCTGACCCGGACCCCGCTGGCCCAACAACAGGCCTACGGCCAGAACCTTGTGCGCCTCCTGACTTCCACCCCGGTCGCACTCAACGGCGAGTTCGTGCCTCTGGTTGTGACCATCGCCATCGTTCCTGTGCGCGAAGGAGCCGAAGCGGCGCTGGCCCGGGCCGAAAAAACCGAGCGAGGGCTCGACCCGGCTCAGAATGGAGTGGCACTGGGCCTGTGAAAAAGCTTATTTGTTGGATGTCCCTGAGCCTGGCCGCCTGGTCTCAGCCCACCATCGAAGCCGGACGCATTCGCGAACACCTGCGCCACCTGGCCGACGACCACTTCCAGGGTCGCGGCACCGGCCAACCCGGCGGCGACGAGGCCGCCCAATACATTTCCCAGCAATTCCAAAGCTACGGCCTGGAGGGTGGAGCTCCGGGGGGAGGTTTTTTCCAGTCTGTGCCTCTTGTGGGTGTGACCACTTTGCCCAGCACGAAATTGATCTTGGCCGGGCGCACCCTCAAAAGCGGCGATGAATATGTGGTCATCAACCAGACCCAGCAGGCCAGAGTGCACTTCGAGGCGCCGATCGTCTTCGTTGGATTCGGCATCGATGCTCCGACTGAGCACTGGAATGACTATAAGAACCTCGATCTGCACGGCAAGGTGGCCTTGCTTTTCGTCAACGAACCAGAATCTCAGGAGCCTGCCTTTTTCAAAGGCCGGGCTCTGACCTATGCTGGCCGCTGGACCTACAAGTATGAGGAGACGGCTCGGCGGGGGGCCGTAGCCACCCTGATTATCCACCGAACCGACCTGGCCGCCTACGGTTGGGAGGTCGTACGCAATTCGGGCAGCGCGGAGCGTTCTTTTCTAAAGAGAGAGAGTGAACCCGCCCTTCCGGCTGCGGCCTGGATTCACTACGAAGTGGCTCGCGAACTGCTCTCGAAAGAAGGGCTGAATCTGGATCAACTTTATCAGGCAGCCCAAAAGCCGGACTTTCAGCCCATCGCACTCAAGTCCAAACTCCGGCTGAGCCTGGACAGCAAACTGCGCCCTTTCAGTTCTCGCAACGTCATCGCACGACTGCCGGCCGGCCCGGAAGCAGTTATGTATTCGGCCCACTACGACCATCTGGGGTTTCATGCCGGGGAAAAAGACCCTATTTACAACGGCGCTCTGGACAACGCCAGCGGATGCGCCATTTTGCTTGAACTGGCCCGAGTCTTTGCGGGCACCAAAACGAAACGCACACTCTATTTCGTCTCCACCACCGCTGAAGAGCAAGGACTGCTTGGAGCGACCTACTTTGCCCAGCACCCACCCATCCCGCTGAAACAGATCTCTCTGGACCTGAACTTCGACATGGTTCCGCCTTGGGGAGAACCCGAGGAAGTGACGGCTTCAGGCTGCGAGCGCACCACTTTCGGCGAGGCAGTGCTTGAGGAAGCCGGGAAATTGGGAATGAAATTGCGCCCGGACCCTGCCCCTCAGGCTGGACTTTACTACAGAATGGACCACTTCAGCCTGGCCCAGGGCGGCGTGCCGGGGTTCTCCCTCGGCGAGGGGCTCAAATTCCGAGGACAGCCTGAGGACTTTGGAATCAAGCTGGCCTCAGAATACACCAGAAACGGTTATCACCACGGAGCGGACGAATTTCAGCCAGACTGGGACTTCAAGGGACTGGCCCAGTTCACGCAGTTTGCCTACAACCTCGGATGGCGCGCGGCCAACCAGGAAAAAATGGTGCAGTGGCTGCCCGGAGATGAGTTTGAGGCGGCTCGGAAAAAAATATTGTAAACAGCACACCAACCCCTTGACAGCCCCCCCGGGGTCGGTATATGTTGCGGTCCTCGGCAGCGAGTAACGACCGCAGCCGACGCACCGGACCAGCGTTAGGACCGGGGTTCTGACAAACCTAGAGTCAGAGGTAACTTGCAGACTCGAGTAAGTAGGAGAGTTTCCACTCCTAAAGATGGAAACGAGGCCCATCCCGCTGCGGGCGTCCGTGAGGACAGAGCCACAAGCGATTGTCGTGAAAAGGGAGGTCGCTTCGGCGAACTCCACCCCGGTCACAGCGTGTAGGAATGGGAGTGCCCGAACTGGAGGTAGGCGTTTGGGTGGTGCTGTCTCAGACCTTAGAGACAGGGAAGTTAGCAGCCTCAGCTAACGTGTGCGGAGCGGCATCAAATCAGCTCCTGGGCCTAGATTGGTCCTGAGCAGAACCGCTGGTCGGGGAATCGGAAACGCACCGAGGAAAGACCAGGGAACTCAGGTTGAAAAAAGCGGTCATCGCGAGATGGCCGAGCCAAATTAGGAGCCTGGTTCGGGTAGGGAGACCAGGGGACACTGTCTCGTCCCGGAGACAGAGGTAGCATGCAGACTTTAGTTATGCCTGTCGGACGACATCGACGTCAGTGATCGAAAGCAGTGTCGTGTGGCTCACATCAATGTGTCGGTCCGTGAGGTGAAAACGACGCACGGGGAATGACCGAGAGGTCAGGAAACGAGCGCCGAACCGATGCGACCATAAAGGGACTTCCGCAAGGCAGTATCCCGATGGATGTGGGAGCCTGGCCAGGGGATGGAGACCAGGGGGCTCTGATTCAGCCTGAATGGATCAGGGGTAACTTGCAGACCGAGCAAGTCGCTGAGCTTCAACAGCGTAAGCCACTAGATGGGCAGCGAAGAGAGGCCGAACCCGGCTTCAGGAACCGCGAGGTGAAATCTCGCCGATAGGACACTCCTACGGAGTGAAAAGTCGGCTGAGAACCTGAAGAGTCATCGCAAGATGACAAAAGGGAGCGGGTGCCTGGTGATGGTGTGGTTGGACACCAGGCGAGGAAAACCATCTGATGCAAGTCAGGTGGTTTTTGTCGTTTCTGGGGGAATCTGACCGATGGCGGCGCGCACTCGTTGGTATTCCAGCATAGCCCGGGCGATGGCGTCACTGGCATCCATGAGATCCTCCCAACCTTGGGTCAGATGCTCCGGATTGCGGTCCACGTCCAGGTAATTGCCCATCACCTCGAGCGCATCCAGAGCTTCCTCGACGCCGGCCAGTAGCAACTCTCCGGCCTCCTGCACCTCAGGGCCGAGCGATTGGCCCACCCGCTCCACCTGGGCCTCAATCTGCTCCGACATGGCCTCCAGCGTTTGCACGACCCGGTGCCACACAGCCATCCAATCTTCGATAGCCAGATCCCCTAAGGCCACCGCCTCGGTGGCCTCATACAAAGCCATGTAGAAGGCTGGAACCGGAGGTTGCTGCTCTTCCTCTCCGTGGGGCTGCTCTTCTTCTTCCGCGGGTTTAAAGGCGGACCCAAAGCTGTCCGCCAGACTGGCCAAATAATCCACTGCCAACTTTCTTCCACTTGAACCACACGACATCTTCTGTTCACACCCAAGATTTCGTGGGCAATTATACTCAAGCGGATGAAATACGACGTGCTTGTAGTAGGCGCGGGCGTGGCCGGACTGGCGGCCGCCCGCAAACTTCAAGAAAATGGCAAGAAAGTGGCCGTTTTGGAAGCTCGCGAACGCCTTGGCGGTCGCGTGCTGACCGATCAGACCACCTTTTCCAGACCCTTTGACATCGGAGCCCACTGGTTCCACCAGGAAGAACCCGGCCAAAACCCTCTGGCCAAATGGGCCCGCTCCCAGGGCATCCAGTCCATTCCTGACACAACTCACTACGCCAGCCAAGAACTCAAAGAGCAAGCCGAAAAGCAATCAGAGCTCTGGCTCAAGACCCCCGGCGATCGGCCCCTATCCCAGGCTCCGGCGGTCAAGGGAGCCTGGGCCCGCGAAGCCCGCAATCTGCTGGGTCCCCTGTCTGTGGGAGTCGAACTCGATAAGGCCTCATCCAAGGACTTCGCAACCATGGTGGACGAGAAAGCCGACCTGATTGCCCCCGGTGGCATGGCTCAGGTTGTGGACAAGCTGGCCGACGGCCTGGAAGTGCGGCTCAATACTCCTGTCTCGCTGGTGGAATGGGGGCCCAAAGGCTGCTGGGTCACGGCCGGCGGCCAAAAGTTTGAAGCCGACCAGTTGCTCATCACCCTCCCCGTGGGCGTTCTGCAGAAAGACGCGGTACGCTTCTCCCCCGCTCTGCCCGAATGGAAGAACAAAGCCATCCACTCCTTACAAATGGGTCATCTCAAAAAAATCGCCTTCGAATTCCCCCCGGGACAACTGACCGCAGCCGCTGACACCGGATTGCAGGTGCAAGGCTCGCCCATCTTTCATCTGGTTCGCCCCGAAGGCTCAGACATTAGCATTTCTCTGGTGGGTGGCCAAACCGCTCAGGATTGGGAAAAATTGGGATCCCAGGCGGCCGAGCAGAAAGTGCTCAGCGAACTGCGCGGAGTCTACGGTCCTGCCCTCACCCCGAAGGCGGCCATCGTGACCCACTGGGAGAGCGACCCTCTCTCGGGCGGCTCCTACTCGGCCGCCCTGCCCGGCCACCAGGCCGCCCGCCGCGAACTGGCCCGGCCAGTAGACGGCCGCCTGTTCTTCGCTGGCGAGGCCTGCGAGGAAGAGTGGGCCACCACCGTGGCCGGAGCCTTCCTCAGCGGCCGGAGAGCCGCCGATTCAATCCTCGATTAGCAATTTTGGGTTCGATGATTGTTCGCTGAACAATTGCTCAGCGAAAATGAAATTGCTAATCAGGGGGGAACTGGCAGGGGTGGATGAGTGGTTTGAAGCCAACCGCCAGGGGTGGAACCTGCGCACCCCCGTGCATCGAAACTCCGCGTTCTACGACGTGGCTGGTTGGCAGGCGGGCAAGAGCAGCCTGAACCCGATCGAGCTGGAAGAGATGGGCGATGTCTCCGGTCTGAGACTGTTGCATTTGCAGTGTCATTTTGGCCAGGACACGCTCTCCTGGGCCCGATTGGGAGCCAGGGTGACGGGCTGCGACCTGTCCGACGAGGCGATCGACGAAGCCCGCAGATTGGCCCGCCAGGCGCAGCTCAAGGCGCAATTCCTGCGTTGTAACGTCTATCACCTTCCCAACCTGCTCAAGACCAAGTTCGACCGGATCGTCGCCACCTATGGCTGCCTGGGCTGGCTACCCGACCTGGCCGGCTGGGCCCGAGTAGTGCATCACTTCCTGAAACGCAAAGGTCGCTTCGTGCTGGTCGAGTTTCATCCGCTGGTGTGGATGTTTGATGAGCAGTTCGAGAAGATCGAATATGCTTATCACAATACCGGACCGATTGCATCCGACAACCAGGGTACCTATACCGACCGCGAAGCCTGCATACGTTATCGTGACTATGGTTGGAACCACGGGCTTTCAGAAGTGATCGAGAGCTTGCTACAAGCCGGTCTGAAGCTAGAGTCGTTTAAGGAATACACCAGTAGCCCTTATGCTTGTTTCCGCAAGAGCGTGTTGGGGCAAGACGGGCTGTACCGGATCCAGGGCCTGGAAGACAAGATTCCCTTGTTGTATTCATTGAGGATGACCCGGCCGTGAGCGCCTACCGTCAAACCTATCAGCGCTGGGAGGACAATCCTCAGGAATTCTGGGCAGAGGCGGCTCGCCAACTGCACTGGCATGAACCCTGGCGGCAGGTGCTGGACGATTCCCGACCACCTTTCTATCGTTGGTTCAGTGGTGGCGTATTGAACACTTGCTACAACGCGTTGGATCGGCATCTGCTGGACGGCCGCGCCCAACAGCTGGCGCTCATTTACGACAGCGCGATGACGGGAACCAAACAGAGCTTCACCTACCAACAACTTCATGGTCATGTGGCCCGCCTGGCCGGCAAGCTGAAACAACTGGGAGTTCAGGCTGGAGACCGCGTTTTAATTTATATGCCCATGGTGCCGGAGACCCTCATGGCGATGCTGGCCTGCGCCCGCATTGGAGCAATTCACTCTGTGGTGTTTGGCGGATTTGCCTCTCACGAACTGGCGACGCGCATTCACGATGCCCAACCGCGGCTGATTTTGACGGCCTCCTGCGGACTGGAGCCGAAGCGGGTCGTGGAATACCAACCACTGCTGGAACGAGCCCTGGACGACCCCATTCCCATGATGGTGCTACAGCGACCTCAGCACGCCTGGGAGATGCGTCCGGGCCGCGACCACGAATGGGAAGAAGGGGACCCGGTGGATTGTCATCCCACCCTGGCCACCGATCCACTGTACATCCTCTACACCTCGGGCACCACCGGCATTCCTAAAGGAATTGTTCGTGACCACGGCGGTCACGCTGTGGCATTGCACTGGTCGATGCGCCACATCTACAACGTTCAGCCGGGTGAGGTGTTCTGGGCCGCCTCCGACATGGGTTGGGCGGTCGGCCATTCTTACATCGTTTACGGGCCGCTGCTGGCCGGCTGCACTACCATTCTCCACGAAGGCAAGCCGGTCGGAACGCCGGACGCGGGCGAATTCTGGCGAGTGATCGCCGAACACGGCGTCTCGACTCTGTTCACCGCTCCCACCGCCATTCGAGCCATTAAACGGGAAGATCCAAAGGGTCAGTACCTGGAGAAATATGATCTGACCAGGTTCCGCGCCCTTTTTTTGGCCGGCGAGCGACTGGACCCGGACACTTATCACTGGGCCGGCCAACTGCTTCAAAGACCGGTCGTCGACCACTGGTGGCAAACCGAAACAGGCTGGCCGGTCTCCGCGACCTGCCTGGGGCTGGGTGAAAGCCCGAAAAAAGCCGGCTCCCCGGGGCGGATCGTGCCCGGATATAAATTGCTAATCAAAGGAGAGGAGGGGGCGGTTGTGCTTCAACTGCCGCTTCCCCCCGGAAGCCTGCCCACGCTTTGGAAACAGGACGAGAAATTTCGTCAGGTCTACCTGGAACAGTTCCCGGGCTACTACAATACCGGCGACGGGGGTTACGTGGATGAAGATGGGCATATCTTCATCATGGGGCGGTTAGACGACGTCATTATTGTGGCGGGACACAATCTATCCACAGGCAGTCTGGAGGAGGCCCTCTCGGGCCACCCTGCAGTAGCGGAGTGCGCGGTATTTGGAGTGAAAGACTCCTTGAAGGGGCAACTCCCGTTCGGGATGGTGGTGCTGAAGGCGGGCGCTCAGGAATCGCCTCAACTCAGGGAAGAGCTCATCCTGCGGGTGCGCGAAGAAGTCGGGGCGGTGGCCTGCTTTAAGGAAGTGATGGTCGTACCGCGGCTGCCCAAGACGCGGTCGGGCAAGGTGCTACGCTCCACAATGCGCAAAATCGCGGACGGTATCGAATTCAAAACCCCGCCCACCATCGAAGACGCCAGCGTGCTGGATGAGATCCGAGAGGCTCTGGCCTACAGGCGGCGGTAAAGGGCGCGCCAGAACCAACGCTGCAGGCGGTCTTTAAGCGAACGCGAGGGGCGGGGTTGCACGGGTGCGGCCGGCATATAAGGCTTGGGTTGACGCCAGGCGTGGTCATAGCGGCTCAGTTGCATTTGCTGGACACGTTGGGGACTTAACATCGGTTCGTTTCTCCTTGAATAAGAATCGATATAACATTGAACCAACTTCAAGAGAGAAAGTTCCCAGGTCTGTCGACAAGGATCTAGAATATTCCAAAATGCGGCTTCGTCCCAGGCGTCCGGGCTTTACCCTGATCGAGATGCTCATGGTCGCTTCGCTGATGGCGGTGACCATCGGGCTGATGTTAGTCAACACCAAGGGGGGCAAACGCCAGGCCAGCTGCGATACGCTGGGGGTGGCCCTGGTGGAGGAACTGCGTCAGGCTCGGGCCCTGGCCATCTCCTCTCAGACTCCGGTGGGAGTGATTTTTCCAGGTACCGATTCTTCAGGCAACCCTCAACCCGTTTCGAGCAGCTTCTATCAGCTGGAAGGCTGGGTCAACCNNCCCGAAGGTCACTCGCGTTCGCCAGATGCAGGGCGATTTTCCAGGACTGGCCATCTTTCAAGGCAGCTGGGCCGTGGACGCCAGCCAGCTGCGCAACCCGGCCGGGATCAACCAGGCCAATCCGACCGTGATTGGCGACAAGTGGGCCAACTGGCAACTGGACAACTGGCTACCGGCCAGCGCACATCGCGACTATTGCTTCGTTTTCACCCCGGACGGCCGAGTCCACACCAATGACCTGCCCTCGTTCGATCACGCTTATCACATTCTGGTGAGCAACGGAGTGGCCGCCTACTCAAGCACAGCCCCTCCGGCCAACACCCGCATGAGCTCACAGCCCGCCTACTTCCAGCCCAACAGTCTGGGTCCCACCTGCACTATTTCGGTGGATGCAGGCGGGGGCATCAGCCTTTCCCAAGGAGTATTGGCCTCGAGCGGAGGAGTTCAGATCCTCTCGTCCGCTTCCCTGAACCCTCTCAAGTCAGCTATTCCGCGCCTGGACGGACACATTCAGCCAGTGCCCGATACACCAGTGGTCAAGATCAGCTCGCTGGGTCCCAACCCGGCCGCGGGCACCGACGTCAGCGTCAGCCCCGACGGCTACATCACCCTGGAAGCCAATGTAGGCGATACCGCTCGCAGTGGCGAGCGCCTCTACTGCAACTGGAAGGTTACTCCCCAGGCCGGGAACGTGGGGACCGGACCCAGCGACTACTCCATTCCCGTGGCCGGCGGCCGAGGAGTGGCCATGGATTGGGATCCGAAGACTTCGCGCTGGCGCTCCACCTGGGAATGGCGTCCACCGGCTGACGCCCGGGGCGGCGACAAATTCGACCTGAGCCTGGTGGTGCAAGACTCTTCCGGCGCCAATCTAACCGCCGAAATCCAGAAGAAAGTGGTGGTCTGCCCGCCCGGAGAAGTCTACTTTGGCTCGGGCTCGACCTTCCTGTTCCTGGCTTACGGTGGGCGTATGAATCTGGACGGCAGCGCCCGTCGTGAGCTTCAGTTCCCTCCCTTTTCTCCAGGAAATCCATCCCCAAAAGGAGAGATCTTCCTGGGGGCTTCGGCCGAAGGCTCCCGCCTGGTGGTCGGCTCAGCTCGCGAAAACCCGGATACCAGTCCGACCGGAATCGGAATGGCGATCTACATCACCAATCGGGACGGCACCAGCTTCTACAGAGTCTCCAACAACACTGCCGATGCCTGCGAATGCGCCTCACTCTCGCCATTCGGCAACTTGGTGGCCTACAAACAAGCGGTCGGGGGTACGATTCTATTGCGGGTCACCAATGTCGACCCCGACCCGGCCCGGCGCACCACCATCGACGTCGCCAACCTCGGACTGGATAACGGTTTCTTTATGCAAACCGGCCCCAACCCCGCTCGTCAGGGAATGATGGCGCGTGACCGCTTGAGCTGGGATACCCGGGTGGACGATCCGGCCAAAAACAATACCCTGTATTACACTCTCTACGATGGCCCCGGCCTAACCACGCACATCTACCAATATCAGGTGCAAGTCGACGGCACGGGTCGCCCCATTCAACCCTCTCCACTCCCCCCTCCGACCCGTGCCCCTGTGACCATGCAGGCCATGGCGCCCTGTAGTTTCACCCGCGTAACTGCGGCCGGGGTGCGCGAAGACTATCTCTTCTTCACCAGCAATGCAGGCACTCAGAAGACTGGGTTCTACCGATTTGGACCGCCGGCCGTGGAGGGAATCGCGGAGGCCGGTAGCCCGAGTGGCGACTCCCAGCCCGTTCCCTTTGTGGAGGGCGACCGCCTGAAGCTGCTGGTTCAGGAGAACCTGCCTTCTCAGTGGGCCCGCATCGTCAATCTGACCCCTCCTATGAGCGACACCAGTGCTCCCGATCGAACCGTTCTAGCCAGCCCCGAGCAGGGCAACGTGAACGCTTTCAATCCGAATTTCGCGCCCGCCCGGCCATGAAAAAACGGGGGCTTACCCTGGCCGAGGCGGTGGTGGCCATCTTTATGCTCATCGCCGGCTTTTCCGTGGTAGCCCAGCTCTTTCACCGGTCGATGCAGTATTCCACGCGCGTCACTTTGCGTCAGCAAGCGGTCGCCATCGCTAATCGGCGACTGGAGGACATTCGTGTATGGAGCCGCTCCCACCATCTGCCGGCAGGCAACCTCCCCATGACCAACTGGGGACCGTTTGCCACCAGCCCGGTACAGGACGCGTACGATTCTTTTTTCGAAGTCTCGACCGAATTTGCTCGGCCCACTTTCTACAACCCTTGTACCCGCTTCGAGCTGGTCAACCCGGGTGCACCCGAGCGAGTGGACATCACGGCCTATCGAACTCAGGTGACCGTCACCGTCAGCTGGGGAGGTAGTGCGCGAGACAGCGTGCGTCTGACCACCTATATTTGCTCCCCCACCGGAAAGCTTTCCTGGCAGCCCCGACGGGCCTGGCTGGCCATGATGGCACTCTGGAGCCTGGCCGCGCCGCCCTCGCCCGCTGGCACCTCGCCTCTCGATCCGGTGCCCGACGCTCAACCCGCCACCTACAGCCTGGTGATTTCTCCCACCGACGGCACTCCCCCGGGTTCACCGGTCATCCATCACGAACAGACGGTGACCTATCAGGCTCAACTCGTGGCCAACGTTGGGGGCACCAATTTCAACCTTCCCTGCCGGGTCAGCTGGGCTTCGTTAGGACCAGGCGCCGGAACCATACGCTACATCCGCGGGACCAACAAGGTGGAACTCAAGCATCACGTCGTCCTGAATGGGCTGGTGGTCTATTCCGATAATCTGGATGCCGTCTTAGAGGCCTCGGTGACCTACCGAGGACGAGTCTACAGAGCCAGCACTCCACGCATCGGGCTAATCCCGTGAGAAATCGAGGGTTCTCCCTAATGGAAACGCTGGTGACGCTTTTGCTGGTGGGGCTGGTCTTTGGCGCGGTCATGACGCTGCTGAACTCAGGGCTACGCATTTTTCGCGACACCAATCAGCGAGATGAAGCCGCCCAGGCCGCCAACGTGGCCCTGGACCGGCTGGTTTGCGAACTGCGTGAGGCGACCCAGGTCACCAATCCAGGCCCGGCACCCAGCATCAGCAATGGCCAGATCGAGTTCATCAAAGCCGATCTTAGCAATCCGTTGCGGATCACCGATACCATCCCGCTCAATGCCTCCTGGGACGGCCCCGCTTTCCATTTGATGGTGCGCTATCGCTTTGACTCAGGGCGCTATTTGCTCCGCGACGTGGGGGTCCAACAGAGCGGAACCTATAGCGAAACCAGCCAACTGGCTGATCAGGTCAGCGGTCTGAAATGCACCTGTCGAGGCCAGGGGGTCTATGCAGTGGAACTCTCGGTCCGCTATCACGATATCGTCAAAACTCATTGCGGGACGGTGCTATGCCCAGTCCTGCGCTGAAACGCCGAGGGTTTCTGATCATGGTCTCGCTGCTGGTGCTCATTTTTCTGCTCTTGCTGGGGATGGGAATGATGAGCGCCCAGACGGCTCGCTATCGAGGCGTCAATCGCTGCCAGGAAGCGGCCCAGGCCTTCCAGTTGGCCCAGGCCGGCCTGGAGGACATTCGATTCAAACTGGAGGTCGACCCGGGATTCCCCCCTAATCCCGGAGACGACCAACCCCTCTTCAACTACGCCGAGGACGTCAAGATCGGAGCCACTGATGTGGGAAGCTATGAGGTGCTGCTCGACCGCAGCCATCAAAAATCGCCATACCAAATTATGCTGGTGACCAGCACCGGCACGGTGGGCCCGAAAGAGCACCCCATTGCTCAGCGCGTACTAAGGGCTGAACTCCAAAGGGTGCCCGAGAGCGATCCCACGAAAGTCATCTGGCGCTGGGCCTCTTTCCAGGATCTGGGCGGAATCTAGGTTCTAGACCTTCCCCTTGACCATGCCGTCCAGCATCAACTGCTTCAAGTTGACGATGGCGCCTTTGACCGTCACCTGGCCCTGACCGGGAGTGATGCTGACATCAGCCACCTTGGTGGCATCCAGACTGGCTTTGCCTTCTTCGAACAGGGCGGCGATTTCGGCCACGTCCTTCTGATCACAAACCAGCACGGCTTGTAGGTCGGCGCGATCGGCACTGGTGATGTCGATGGTCCAGGTGGCGCTTTTGGTGTTGGCCACGGCCTTCTCCAACCGGTCATTGCCCACTTTGTCGCGAATCTTTTGAATCTGATCGTTATTTAGTGACTTGAGCAGTGCCGAGAAGGCGCCTTTCTGATTGATCACCACGCCGTAGGCGTCGCTGGTCTTCGGCAGAGCCTTGAAAGCAGTCAGCACGGGGCTGGCCACAGGAGGCACGGGCTTGTCCTTGGGAGCCAGGCGGTCGACCAGCTTCTTGGCCTGGTCCGCGTCGGGCGTAAAGACAAAGGAACCGTTCACCTGACACATCACGTTCACGTCCCGCTGAACCAGGTCGGTCACGCGATAGCGACTGACCGGAAAAGCTTTGCCGTCGGGACCGGCCGAGAGGCTGTTGCGCACATTCACTTGCAGACCTTTCCAGCCGGCCAGTGTGACCACAGTCGTGCCCTGGTCCTGACCATTCACCATGCGATCAACCCGGACCGTCTGGAACGGCAGCCCGGCGAACAGCATGTCGGCGCGGTTGTTGCGGCTCAGGTAGTCGGAGACATCCGACATCGAGGGAGGTAGTTTGGTCTCACCCGAACTGATGCTTTTGAGAGCAGCATCCAGCAACTGCTTGATGGGCTCGTCGTTCTCGCGCAGCTGCACCACAGCGATCGAATACACGTCAGCTTCGGGCACCAGCTCCGGATTAGGGAGCTCGTTTCGGTCCGAGGCTGCCATCACAATGCAGGTAAGCATCGCAACAAAGAACAGAATTCTCTTTTTCATGAGGGTTCCTTTCAGTTCCTAAGGATCGAGCCGGCCGTGAATAAGCAGCTCAGAGGGTTCAGGACTTCCGCCCGCCCCCGTTAACCCCAGCCGCGTCTGCGGGCTGAGCAGGTTGACGGGAAAGTCAGTTGGTCCGGGTAACTCGATAGTATATTCCTGCATGGCTTTGATCAGCTTATCTTTGAGATCCTGCTGCTCATTGGGAGCCATGCCGGTGATTCGGCTTGAGAGAAACTCCAGTTGATCGATATGCAACTGCAGGCCGAGTCGGGTGGGATTACCGCTACCCACCACTGTGCCGGTGCCCTTGAACCGGCACCCGGGCTCGACTCCGGAAAAGAGGCCAAAGCTCCAGTGGACATTGAGCACGCAGGTATTGATGACAAACTGCCCCTTGCTGAAACCCAGGTCTAACTCCGGAATTTCGACTTCAGTCAGCGAGACGCCGCCCTGATTCTGATATTCCTTGGGAATCGGCCGAACGATAGGCAACATGGGCGGAAGCTTGGAGCGGATGGCCGTATTGATGGTTTCCTCAGCCACCGCCACACTCAGTTCCCCCGGAGCCTGCACCCGATTGCGCAGAATGTCCACGGCCGGCGAGGTGGAGCCAGCCGCGGCCGGCGCCGAGAGGGATACCAGGGCCGTGCGGCGATCGCCCGAGGGGGCGCTGGCCAGTTGCAGGCCATCCAGCTGAGCCTGATCGACCACCCCGCTCTTGAGCAGGTCCTGACTGAACGGCTGAGTCACAGCCAGAGATACGCCGTTGCTGTATTCACTGCCGGCGATTCGCTCCAGATTGGCGGTCCAGCTGGTCGGCATGGCTCCGTAAAAAGGGTAATCCAGGCGAACCTGGAGAGTGCCGGGGACCGGCTTCAGCTCGAGTCGGCCCTTGTTCATGGCGGCCGTACAAACCACCTCAGCATCGGCCCCTAAAACCTCCAGACCGGTGTGAGTCCCGGTCAGGCGGCCAAACAGGCGCAC
>JAFEBA010000101.1 GCA_018266105.1 bacterium
TCGGTCCAGCGAATATGATCCCAAATCACCACTTTGCCGGCATCGTAGATGGGCGATACGAAGTAACCAACCGACTTAGTAGCAATTGGCTTTCTGCCAAATTTCTACCAACCGACCTGGAAAGGAAAAAATCATGTTCTGGCCAGGCTGATCAAGTCGTTTCACTGATTTACTTGCATTTCAAGATTCTCGATAATATTGTTGGCAGAAAACTGCGACCCGTTCACTCCCCCTGCGTGCCCCGCCGGTTCGCGCAATGACTCTCGCCAGACCGTTCTGGCCGGTGTAACTGACCTGCTTTCGGCCGATCACCCTGAAATAGGGATTCGTTCCCCGCAATCGGTGCTACAGCAGGCTTCCAAGTTTGCGGGTTTGGTATGCAAAAATCTGCTGAGCTTGCGAACCAGTGGCCACCACTCACTTTGCCCTGAGACTTCTTCTTTTGACCAGCCGTTTTCTCACGGATTCGTGCCACGTATTGGTCGGGTCAGAGCTCTTCGGTAGCAAAAGGGCCGGACGGTGTGGAGACACCTTACCTTCTCTCTGCTCCTCTTGCCCTTGATGCAAAAGCGTCTCCGGCAAGTCGCCCCCGTCTCAATGGCCAGGCCTGACAGGGTGCCCTGGGGTTCCAGGTCGGGAGCCGGCAGCAGCTCTGGCACGCAACTGCTTGACTTTGCGGGGTCGTGAAGTCGCTTTGTGGGGTAGACTGGAGACTTGCCGGACTGCCACCGGGGCGGAGGTGGGCATGGTCTTTTTGCCCAGGGATACCCCGGCTCCCAGAGCCAGCGTGGCTGCCAGCGCGACCGAGATCGGCCAGACATGGGGCATTCTGGCCTTAGGGGGGCCAATCTTGCGAGTGCTCGGGCGCTGCAGGCAGGCGCTGGAGAGGTGATGTCGGTGGCCGTAGCTGACCAACCAGCGGTCCAGGGCCTCGGCCATCTCGCGAGCACTGGCGTAGCGACGAGAGGCCTTGAACTCGATGGCCTTGCCCACAATTTCTGAAAGTCCCTCGGGCAACGGTGGCAGGCCCTCCTTTTCGGCCAGGGCCAGAGCCATCAGATTGCAGGGTTCACCGGTCAGCAGGTGGAGCATGGTGGTGCCGACCGAGAAGAGATCCGAACGGGGTTCGGCCTGGCCGCTCATCTGCTCTGGGGCGCAGTAGCCCATGGTTCCTACGGCCGTATGTCGGCAGTCGCTATGGCTGCGCGCCAGCCCAAAGTCGACAACACGGATCTTTCCGCTGCGGCGATCGCGAAGCAAGTTTGCAGGTTTGATGTCGCGATGCAGCAGGGGGGGTTCGTGTCCGTGCATGTATTCCAACACGTCCAGGACCTGCAAGATATCGCGCACCACCTTGGGTGGAGGATTCTGGCCTTGCTCGGCCAGTTCGTCCTCCAGGCTCAGGCCTTGAATCAGGTCCATCACCAGATAGCTGCGCCCGCGCAGTCGGAAAAAGTCGCGAACCCTAGGGATGCTCGGGTGGTCCAGTCGAGCCAGGGCGGCCATCTCCTCGGCAAACCTGAGCTGGTAATATTCGTCGCTCTGCTTGTCCTCAAGAATTTCCTTGACGGCGCACAGCGAATTGGCCAGTTTGGTATCCTTAGCAGTGTAAATGGCACCCATTCCTCCCTGACTGAGTGCTCGGACTAGCTCATAGCGACCGTGTAGAAGCTGTTTAGCCATAGCGTTTTCTCCCCGTCTCGAGAAACGTCCCCTGTCAGTTTAACTGCTAGCCTGAGTCCGGGCAGTGAAATAGAACACCTTTGAATTTGATCACAAGGAGGACCATCCGGCTCCGCGAACCGCGAACAAGTGATCTTGCACCGCCAACTCAAGGCCCTGCTGCATCGCTTGGGCCTGGACGAAGAGCATCCGCCGGATGAAGACCACTGGCTGGCTCTGCTGGTGCTGCTCAACGACCGGTTTCGGCAATTTGAAGAAGACCGCCATCGCTTGCAACGGTCTCTGGACGTGCATTCGCGCGAGGTGCAGAGCCTGTATAAGGAGCTGACTCAGGAACGAGACAAGGTCAGCAGTGCGTTGGCGGCGGTTGATTCGGCTCTGATTTTGCTGGATGCTCAGGGCAAGCCTTTGCTCATTTCGGCCGAAGGCGAGAACCGCATCGGTTACGCCGAGCATGAACTGGAGGGCAAGGAGCTCTTTCCACTGCTGGGACTGGACCGCATCCTGCCCGAAGGCGGCCTGACCCGGCTGTTGCAGGGATTGCGTCCGGTGGAAGTAACCGTGCCTCTGCGAACTCGCCACGGTATCGAAGAGACTTCTGTCAAGCTTCAGCCGCTCATTCGCGAGCGTCAGTTGATCGGCTGTTTAATGCAGTTGAGCGACCCTGTGCCGGTGGAGGTCGAACCCGAACTGGAAGACATCGAGCCGTCTTTTGAAACGGAGACGGCCGAAGTGACTCAAGAAGAGATGGCCGCCGTTCTTGAACCCGCTCTGGTGGAGGCTCCCGAGCCTGAGCCTGAACCTGCTGCAGCCCCGGCTCCCGCCCCCTCGCCGCCCGCCCCGGTAGAGAAGGAGAAGCCTCGAGAGAGGCCCCTGCATATCTTGCTGGTTGAGACCGATCTGACTTTTGCTCAAGGCCTGTTGGAGCATCTGCAACATCACGAGGTGGCCCACATGCTTGACGCCACCGAGGCTCTCAAGGCCTACCACGAGCACCATTTCGATGCCATCCTCTGTTGCGAATATCCTCAAGCCCTGGCCGGAATCGAGCTGTGCAAGAAGCTTCGGCAGGACACGCGCGGCGGCTACCCGTATTTTATTCTGATGACTCCTCCAGCCGCTCGACAGAACGCCAAGGCCGCTTTGGAAGCGGGCGTGGATGCCTTCTTGAACAAACCTTTGGAGCCGGTTGAGCTGCAGGTGCGCTTGAAAGTGGCGCGCGGTGTGCAAAGCCGACTCAACCGCGTCTACTCCAATCTTATTCCCAAACCCGACTGAGGCCCGGTGAAACGCCGCACCTTTCTCAAAGCGGGAGCGGGTCTGGCTTTGGCCGGCCTTTACGCGGATCAGTATGACGAGAGGCACGGCCCTCATCCTGTCGGAATGGCCAGCTGCCCGGAAGAAGTGCCTGACTCCGCCGTTTTCAGGGTTTCCGATCCTTCCCATATCAAGCTATTGCAGTTGACCGACCTGCACTTCTATCAGAAGCCCTGGAAAAAGGAGCTGGACCGGCAGACTCGCGACGACGTGCGGCGGCTGATCGACCTGCACTCTCCCGACCTGCTGCTGGTGACCGGAGACCTGTGGAACAATAATCCGCTTCATTGTGGCACTTACTATTTTCAGCAATGTCTTGATTGGGTGGTCTCTTTAGGGCGTCCCTGGCTCTTCGTTTGGGGGAATCACGATCGTCTGGACGATTATGTGGCCGCCCATCGCGCTCTGGCGGCGGCTCCCGGCTCTCTTTATCGCGGCGGTAAGCACGGCGGGTGCTATCGTGTCTATCTGCAGGACCGTAGCAACACGCCTATCTGGGACCTGATTTGCATCAACACCAACGGCTTTGGCATGGGCCCGGTTCAGCAGCGCTGGTTGTCCAGCTTTCAGACCCAAAATTCGAATGCTTTCGCAGTCTTTCACATTCCGCTTCGACAACAGGCCTGGCTCTGGGAGCAAGGCCAGGGCAAGGGGGTCAAGCTGGAACCGACCGGCTACGGGATTGAGAACGGGGCCACGGCCAGGCTACTCAAGAACCACAACGTGCGGGCCTGCATTCACGGCCACGACCACGTCAACGACTACAGCATTGTTTCTCAGGGCATCGAGTTTATTTATGGCCGGGCTACGGGACACGCTGGCTATGGTCACGAGCGGGTCCCCAAAGGGGGCAAACTCTACGAACTGAACGCCCAGAAAGCCACCTTTGCCTGGCGCAGCGTTCTGGCTGACGGCAGCAGTTGGGTGCCTAAAGGCCGCTTTGAAAACTGGCGAGCGGATCTCTGGGATTAGCTTACACGCCGCCCGGTGGGCAGAAGCGGACCACCCAGTTGAGCATCTCCTCCTGCCAGCGCAGGCTGTTGCCCGGCCGGGTCACCCAGTGTCCTTCGTCGGGAAAGTTGACCAGACGCGAGGGCACGCCCTGCCGCTGCAGGGCGGTAAAGAGCTGGAGTCCTTGGTCCAGGGGGCAGCGAAAATCCAGGTCATTGTGGATCACCAGATGGGGAGTCCTGAACTCTCCCAACCTGGCGGCTAATTTGTGAGGAGAAAACTTCGTGTAATCCTCTGAGCCATTCCAGGGGGGACCACCAAACTCCCAATCGGTGAACCAGAGCTCATCCGTGGCTCCGTACATGCTTTCCAGGTTCCAAATGCCGCAGTGGGTCACCAGGGCCCGAAAGCGATTGGAGTTGACGGCCAACCAGTTGACCATATAGCCGCCGTAGGAAGCCCCGGCTGCGGCCAGTCGGCTGGAATCCACGTCCGGCCGGGCCACGGCCGCGTCCACCCCGGCCATTAAATCTCGATAGGCACGCCCGCCCCAGTCGCGCGAAACCTGTTCTTGAAAGGCGCGGCCTTTATCGCTGCTGCCTCTGGGATTGGGCATCAATACCAGATAGCCGCGGGCGGCCCAGGTGTGGGGATTCCAGCGTGAACTCCAGCCATCGCCCCAGCCGCCTTGAGGCCCACCGTGGATCAGCAGCACCAGCGGCCAGCGCTGGTCGGGGCGATAGCCAGGCGGCTTGATCAGCCACATATCCATGGTGAATCCGCCCTCGACCGGAACCTGCAGCTTTTCGACTTCACCCAGTTTGAAAGTCGGCCGCTGTCCCAGCGCAAAGCTTTTACCGCTGGAATCTCCCCAGATGACCTGGGGCGGCAGGCTCAGCGAACTCTCGATTCCCGCCCACTTGCCCGCGCCGCCTGTGAGTGCGTGGATGGAGCCTCGATGGTGCAACAGTTTGTCGCCCAGATAGCCGCGGCCCGAGGAACGCGTGATCAACCAGCCTGAGGAGCTGGGAGTGAATTCGCCCAGGTCGTCTCCAAATTTTTCGTTGCGCCACTGACCCAGGTCGGAGAGGGGGCAACTTCGTACCTGTGGGAATTCCGACTCGTAGCCGGGACGGGCGTAACTGATGATATAGAGTCGTCCATCCTGGATGCGCGGGCCCAGGTCGGCGGCTTTGTTGGCGGCGGTTAAATTGACCCGTCCCAGACTGCGCAGGTCCACCCGATAAACGTCATAGTTGGTGTCATAGGCCTGGCCCCGGGCGGGTGGCCCGCTAAAGAATAAGGATTGCCCATCTGGCGAAAAGCAGAAGTTGTCACCGGAGTAAAACGTGCCCGAGGTGGGCACGGCATCGATCTCGCCGGGAGTGACATCCCGAGAGTGGCCGGCCAGGTCGGAGAGAAAGAGGTGCTCGTGACGCCCGTCCCACCAGGAGGTCCAGCGTCGCTCAAAGAGATCGTTATAAATCCGCGGCCCCTGCATGGGTTTGCCCACAGGGCTGGAGTAGGCGATGGCCTTGGAATCGGGCCGCCAGACGACCTCCTCCGCATCCAGTTTGCCGATACGGTGCCATTTCCAGGCCCCGGTCGCGCAGAGCCATAGCCCTTGTTCACGAGCACACAGCAGCTGCTTGCTGTCGGGAGACCAGCGGGGCGAGAAGGAACCCTTGGCTACGCTCAGAGGTTTGGAACTTCCCAATGCGTAAATGCGCAGCTCGCCTCGCGACCGGTTGTCGGCCACCGAGCCGCGGCTGACCTGGACGGCCAGGTAGCGCCCGTCCGGCGACATCTGTACCTCGGTGGGGCGCTCCGACTCGATCAGAGCTTTGGGCGTCAGCCCGGGCTGAGCCCAGCCCAGGCAACTCAGAAGCCCCCAGAACAACCATCTTTTCATCGTTTCCAAAACTCCTCGGCCTCGTAAATTCGCTTCAGGAAGGCCGAAGAAAATTGCTCCGGTCTGGGCCGTTGGCTGGCCTCGGGCTTGTTCTCCCAGGCGCGCAGAGTGGCTTCCACCGACTGGGCCAGAGCCTGAGGATGGTAGCCGCCTTCCAAAAAGCCGACCCGCAGTGCCTGCGGGCACCACTCCGCCAGGAGCGCCGCCATTTGACCAAATCCGGAGGTCGAAATCCCCATCGAGCCAAGGGGATCGGAGGCGTGGGCATCATACCCGCAGGAGACCAGCAGCAGTTGGGGGTCCCATTTTTGCAAGACGGGCCGGACCAGATAGTGCATGGCAAAGAGATACTCGGCGTCTCCACAGCCGGCCGGGAGCGGCAGGTTGTAGAGGTTGCCCTGGCCGCGTTCGTCATACCAGCCCGAGCCGGGGTAGAGCGGCCACTGGTGAAAGGAGACGAACCCGATCTCGGGAGACGACTCCAGGCAATCTTGAGTGCCATTGCCGTGATGAACATCCCAGTCTAGCACAAAGACGCGTTCCAAACCGAGCTTTTCTCGGGCATAGCGAGCCGCGATGGCGATATTGGAATAGAGACAAAATCCCATGGAACGCACGGGGGTCGCGTGATGGCCGGGTGGTCGCACCAGTGCGAAGCCTTGGCCTCGGGAAGTCACGACCTCTTCCAGCAGGCGCAACCCGCCGCCCACCGCCAGTCGGGCCACCTCCCAGGAGCGGGGGCTGACGCAGGTGTCTCCATCCGCCCAACCGCCGCCTTCGGAGGTGATCTGAGCCAGCTTTTCCGTGACCTGAGATTGATGGCAGAGTTGGATCTCGGCTTCCAGGGCCGCTCGAGGGTCCAGCGGGGTCCAGCCCGGGCATTCACCCAGACGATGAAAAATGGCAGCCAGGCGGCCGGCGTTTTCCACGTGCTGGCCGGTATCGTGTTCCAGAAAAATGGACGAACGCAGTAAAAAGTTCTTCATTCGGCCTCCTGCACCGGGCGAGCGTTCCAGATGGGAATGAAGACCAGCGCCCCCAGCAGGGCGGCCACGCTCAACATGGCGTAAGCCGCGTCCCACCCGAAGTGCTGCTCGAGTGCGCTCATCCCCACCCCTGAGAGCACTCCGCTCAGATAGCCGAAGAATCCGTGGAATCCGACGGCGGTTCCGGCCGCCCTTTTGCCGGCCAGATCGGCGGACATCAAGCCGCCCAGGAACTGGGGACCGTAGACGGTAAAGCCCACGCCCGCCAGACAGAAAGTGGACCACTGCAGATTGCCGTCGGGTGCCTTCCAGTAGGCAATAATAAAAGCCACGCAGGCCAGCATGCAAAAGAAGCAAGCGGGCGCGCGCCGGCTGGCGAAGAAGCGATCGGTCACCCAGCCAGCCATCAGGCAGCCGGCCAGGCCGGCCAGTTCAAAGGTGCCGGTCATCACCCCGGCCGCCGCCACCGAGCAATGTTTCACTTGAGTCAGGTAGAGCGGAGCCCAGTTCAAGATTCCGAATCGAACCGTATAAACGAAAAAATTGGCCAGGCAGGCCAGCCACAGGGCCGGGTTGCGATAGACGCGCCGGCGCACCAGTTCGGCCAGTTCTTCGGCGGGCGGCTCCTCCAGCTTCTGAAAGCCGATCGGACCTGGCTCCTGACTCTCCTCCGCAGCCGGGGAGAAGCCCAGCTCGGCCTGGCCTTCGTCCCAGGCTTCGTCCACCGAGGGCAGTCCCAACGAGGCGGGTGTGTCGCGCACCGAGGCGTAGACGAAGATGGCGCCCGCCACCCCGATCAGAGCCGGAAAGAGAAAGCAAGAACGCCAGCCGTAAAGGCTGCCCCAGTAACCACCCAGAGCCAGGATGGCAAAAGTACCCACCTGATGCGAGGTGTTGAAAATTCCCCATTTCAGACCGCGCTCCGAGGGGCGAAACCAGTGCGAGAGGATGCGGGCCGAGGGCGGAAAGCCAAAGCCTTGAAAAAAGCCGTTGATGACCCAGAAGGTCCCCAGCAGAGCCGCGGTCGAGCTCAGGCCGAAGCCCAGATTAGCGGCGGCCGCCAGAAAGAGGCCCAGCGACAGAAGGATGCGAGGATTGGCCCGATCGGCCACGGTCCCGGCCAGATACTTGGCAAAGCCGTAGACCAGATCGTGGAGCGTCAGGATGACCCCGAAAGTGGTGCTGGTGATCCCCAGCTGGGCCTTCAACAGGGGCAGCGCAACCGGGATGTTCTTGCGCAGGCAATAGTAGACCACATAGCCGATGTAGGTGGAAAACAACTGGCGGTTGCGCCAGTATCGGTAGCGCCCGGGAACCTGTTCGCGCGGCACCGGCTCCCCGGGCGGGGGAGGGGCCAGCCAGTTCGGCACACCCATCCTTTAGAACCCGGGGAGTTCCAGGCCGCCGCTGCGCGACTCCTGACGTTCCGTCGAGGGCTGCGCGTCCAGCAGTGACCAGACCGGCGAACCACCCTTCCTCTTGGGAGCGGCCGCGCTGGGAGAAGGCGGTCGGGTCTGTTCGCTGACCTGTTGGCGGGCACGCAGTTCGGCCAGCCGCTGCTCGGCCTCGGCCAGGCGAGTGCGCAGTTCTTGCTCGTTGCGGGCAACCGCCTGCAGTGAGTCCAGCTTGTGCTGGAGTGCGGCCCGCTGCTCGGCGGCCAGCTGCAGCTCCAGCTGGGCCTGGCGCAATTCCAGTTGAGCGGTATCGCCGGAATTGAGCCGGGCTGTTTCCAGTTCGCGCTGCAATTCCAACAGGGCAGTTTCGGCTTTTTCCAGTTTGCTCTCTGCCTGGACCCGCCAGACCCGGCTCTCGGCCAGCTCTGACTCCAGTTCATCCGCCCGGAGGCGCTGGCGTTGAATCTCCAGGTCGGCTTCGGAGGCTTTTTTCAGGACTTCCCGATTTTCGCCGGTCAGGCGATCGATTTCCGTCTGCAGGCGCCCGCGCCCGCGCATCTGAGTTTTCAGACCTTCGATTTCGGCCTGCCGGCTATCCAGCTCTCGGCGCAGGGCGTCCAGGTCTTGCTCATATTCACGCTGCATGGCCTGCAATCGGTCGGCCTCTCCGGCCGCTTGCATGGCAGCTCCCAGTTGGGACTGCAGGGCTCGGGTGCGCTCCTCGGCGTCGCGCAGGCGTTGTTGCAAGGACTGTTGCTCGTCGCGCAGGGCTTCGGCATCGCTCAGGTAGCGCTCGCGCTCGCCTTCTAGTTCGGCCACACGCATCGAGGCTTGAACTTGAAGCTCTTCCTGGCGCACCAGCTTGAGGCGCACAGCTTCGACCGCCAGCGCGTCCTGGCGAGTTTTTTCCAATTCGGCCAGCAGCGCGGTCTGTTCGGCTTGCAGGGCCAACAACTGCTGGCGAGCCTCGCCCTGGTCTTGCTGCAGTCGGATCTGCTGACTCTGATTCTCTTTGAGCCGTTCTTGCAGACCCTTGGTGAATTCCGCCTCGCGCTCCAGTCGCAGTCGTTCTTGCTCCAGCTGGCGTTTGAGATCGCTCACCATCAGCTCGTGGCGCTGGCGGTTTTCCTCGACGTGCTCGCGCAGTCGGGCCGACTCGCTTTCCACCTCGCGCTGCCGCACTTCCGCCGCGCTCAGCTGTTGGCGCAGCGAATCGCGCTCCTGAAGCTGGCTTTCCAGCTGAGCGCGCTGGCGCTCACCGTCCAGCACCTGACCTTGCAGAGTCACCACCTGCTCTTGCTCGCTAAGCAGGGCCGAGCGCAATTGTTCCTCGTCCAGCTTTAATGTTTCCAGGCGTGCCTGCAGGTTGTCACGGCTGGCCTCGGTCTGAGCCAGGGCTTGCTTAAGCAGCACCTGGTCGGTTTCCAGGGCCGAGACTTTCAGGCGCTGGGCGTGAGTCTGCTCTTCTTGATCTAGAAGTTGAGCCTGCAGCTCCTGGTGGCGACCTTCCAGGTGTTCCAGTTTGGATTGCATGGTGGCCAGAGCCGACTCATTCAAGGCCCGTAGCGAGGACAGTTCGCCTTCCAGGCTGGAGCGGCGAGCCTGAACGTCCTGAACCTGCATTTCCAGGGAGTCTCGTTGTGAGCGCAGTTCCCGCTCCAGTTGGGCGATGCGGGAGTCGCGCTCGACCTGCAGGGTGTGAGCTTCCAGCAGTTGTGCCCGTACTTCCTGGAGTTTTTCCTGGCCGTGCTTGCGCTCGATGGCCAGCTTCTGCTCGCGCTCTTCCAATTCGGAGGTGAGCAAGTCCAGGCGCTGCTGGGAGAGCAGCAGCCGGCTCTCCAGGTCTTCCTGTTGACGGTGGCTCTCTTCGGCTGACTTTTGCCATCGGATGGCATCCTGAGCCTTCTGCTCCAGGGCCCGATCAAGCTCGCTGGCCAGCTGCACCTTCTGGTGATTGGCATCGTCCAGCTCCAGCCGGAGCTGGCGCAAGTCCATGGAAGTCTGGTCGGCGGCCTGTTCCAAAGCCTCGGCCTGGACATGCAGTTGCTGCAGCTCTTTTTGGAGTTGAGCCCGTCCCTCTTGCTCGCTCTGCAGTCGCTGGCTGGCCAGCTCCAGCTCGGACTCCAGTCGCAAGATGCGAGAATCGCTGTCCAGACCTTGTTGGCGTTGTTCGTTTAGAGCCTGCTCGCGCTCTTGCAGCTCGGCCGTCAGCAGCTCCAGCCGTTGCTGGGATAAAAGCAGGCGGCTTTCCAAATCTTCTTGCTGGCGGTGATTTTCCTCGGCGGCTTTTTGCCAGCGGATGGCTTCCTGAGCCTTTTGCTCCAGAACCCGGTCCAGCTCGCCCGCCAGCTGCACCTTCTGATGGTTGGCTTCGTCCAGCTCCAGTTGCAACTGACGCTGGTCCAGAGCGGTCTGATCGGCATCGCGTTGCAGCGCGTCGGTTTGAGTATGCAGTTGCTGCAGTTCGCGATTGAGCTGAGCCCGGCTTTCTTCTTCTCTTTGCAGGCGCTGTTGAGTCTGCTCCAGGTCCAGTTGCAGACTGGAGAGACGGCTGCCGCGCTGCTCCAGGTCTTTTTCCAGCTCCTGCAGGCGCTCATCTTTCAGAGCCAGCTCCTGGCGCGCCGAATCGCGCTCGCGCAGGGCCCGTTCCTGGGCGAAGTTGGCTTCGTTCAGCTCATTTTGTCGGTTGGAGAGTTCTTCCAGAGCCCTCGTCAGGCGGTCCTTGAGCTGCACCACCACTTGCTCCAGGCGTTGCCCCTGACGCTCGGCCTGCTGCAGGCTCTGAGACATTTCTTCCAGCTGCTGATTGAGCCGATGTACCGTCTGGCCGGACTGGTTGGCCTCGGCAGTCATACGCTGGCGTAGTTGAGCCAGCTGCGACTCCAGCCCGCGCGCACGCTCCTGGCTTTGACGCAGTTGCTCGGCGCTCTCCTGAGCGCGCACATCTTGCTCGCTGAGCTGCCCACGCAGACTGGCCAACTGGCTCTCGTGCAGCTCGGCTCGGCCTCGGGCCTGTTCCAGCTGGAGCCGCAGTTCTTCCAGGTCGTGCTCGCGCTCGGCCACCCGACGTTCGCCGGCGGCCACTTCCTCGGTGCGGGCTTGCAAGCGTGCTTCCAGTAGAGCCCGTTCTTCTTGGGCCTGACGCAGCTGGCTCTGCTGCAGTTGCACCTGGTGCTCGGCCTCGTGCAGTTGCTCCAGTTCGGTGGTCAGCTTGGCGCGGAACTCTTCTTCGCGTTGCAGGCGCTGTTGCAGGCCGGCGATCTCCTCCAGCCGGGTCTGGAACTCGACTTCTTGTTGCTGCAGGCGGGTGTTCTTGAGCTGAACTTCCTGGCGCAGTGCGTCGCTTTCGTGGCGGGCCTGATCACGCTCGCGCAGGCTGCGTTCGGACTGGGTTTGCAGCTCGCGCAGCTCGGCCTGGCGCTGGGACATTTCCTGGGTGGACTGGGCCAGACGCTGCTTGAGCTGCTCGATGATCTGTTCGCGGCGCTGATTTTGGCGTTCGGATTGTTCCAGACGGGATTGGGCGTCGTTGAGTTCCTGGCTGAGGGCCAGCTGATTCTGTTGAGAAAGACTGGTCTCCTGGCTCAGATTATGGCGCAGCTGCTGTATCTGGTTTTCCAGATTGCGCCCGCGTTCTTGACTCTGACGCAGTTGGTCGGAGAGATCCTCGGTGCGGCTCTCTTGCTCCAAAAGCGCCGTGCGCGAATGATGCAACTGGGCTTCCAGCAACTCCAGTTGGGAGTTCTTCTGTTCCAATCGCTCCTGTGCCAGTTCAAGCTCACGCTGGCGCTCGCCCAACTGCACTTCGCGTCCCAGCACCTCGCGTGAACGAGCCTCCAGCTGGTCCTCGAGTTCCAGCTTTTCAGCTCGCAGACGCTCCTGCAGCTCCAGCTGAATCTGCAGAGTGGTCTCGATTTCCTGAAGTCGTTCGAGCTCGCCGGACATCCCGTCGCGCAGCTCTTCTTCGCGCTGCAGCCGACTGCTGAGTCGATCCACCTCCAGTTGCAGAGCGGCCGCCTTCTGAAAGCGTTCTTCCAACTCGATGGTTACTTCTGAGAGTCGGGCTTCTTTGCGCTCGGCCTCGGCTCGGGCCAGTTCCGTCTCGTGGCGCAGCTGCTCTTGTTCGCGCTGGCTGCGTTCACTCTGTAGATGAGCGTCGCGTAGCTCGGTTTGGCGCGTGGCCAGTTCCTGCATGGCCTGTTGCAGACGCTGTTTGAGCTGAGTGATGATCTGTTCGCGTCGTTGATTGTGCAGCTCGGACTGCTCCAGGCGTCCTTGAGCTTCAGCCAGTTCATTGGTGAGTTGCTGGATCGACTGCTGGGAGAGGCTCTGTTGCTGCTCCAGGCGGCCCAGATCATTGTTGAGCTGCTCGCGCAGCTGCTGTAGCTCGGCCTGCTGGGTTCGGCCCTGTTCCTGGGATTCTTGAAGCTCGGCCAGGACGCGCTGGTTGCGTTGCTCAAGCTGCTGGCGCTCCAGCCCCTGGGCGCGCAGTTCAGCCTCGCTGAGTTCGGCTCGGGCCTGGGCCTGTTCCAGCATCGATCGCGCGTCTTCCAGGGCCCGCTGGCGCTCGCGGATGCCTTCCTGGCCGCTCTGAACCAGGGCTCGCAGCTCCTCGCGGGTGGCCTCCAGCTCGTCCACGCTGGCTTCCAACTGGCTGACCCGGCTATCGAGCTCGTCGCGACGACGGCGTGTGGATTGTAGCTCGCGCTCCAGTTCGCTCTGGTTCTGCTCAAAACGTTGCAGCTCGGTCCGTTGTTGAGCCAGTTCGTGCTCGCGCGCATCCAGCTGCTCGCGCAGGGCCTGGCGTTCGCGCACCACCGATTGCAGCTCGGCGTGGACTTCTTCGGCCCGCGCTTTCAAGCCGCTGAGGGCGTCGTTGGCTTTGCCCCGGTGCTGACGCAGCGTTTCGCCCAGGCGTTCCAGTTGCTCCAACAACTGGGCCTCACGCTGGCCGTGTTTGCTTTGCAGGTCGGCCGTTTCAGCCTGCATGCGCTGCTGCAGCTCGGCCAGTTGTTCTTCCAGGGCAGAGACTTGTTTTTCGCGACGGGTGGTCTGGCCCCGCATCTGGGCCAGCTCGTCCTGAAGGCGCTGCTCCAGCAATTGAGCCTGTTGGGCGTCACTCCAGGCCGTAGCCAGCTCCGCCCGCAGACGCTCTTCTTGCTCCAGGCCGGCCTGCAACTGTTGTTCTAGGTCTCGCTCTCGCGAAAGCGACCGCTGCAGATGACCGTCCAGCTCACGTTCACGCTGCTGGGACTTGTTCAGCTGCACGTCCAGCTCGCGTTCGCGAAGCTTAACCCGGTCCAGTTCGTCCTGGGCCAGCTGCGAGCGTTGCTGTAGCGCTTCCAGCTGGCTCCTGAGGTTGTGCATCTCCAGCTTGAGGATGCGCTCACCCTCAACTTCATTTTCCAGCTTTTCGATCTGGCCGGCCGCCTCTTGCAGGCGTGCCTGTTGGGCCAGAATTTGCTCACCCGCTTCCTGGTAGAGCCTCTGATGCAGGGCCAGCTGCTCCTTGAGCTGAGAACCAAAGCCATGCTCTTCCTGTAGATGGCCGTGCAACTGTCCAATAATGCCTTTGGATTGTTGGAATTTGGCCACTACCTGTTGGAGTTTGGCTTCCAGTTGGGAGGCGCGCTCCTGCTCCGCTACCAGTTCCGTCCGCAACGCTTCGCGTTGCTCGGCCGTCTCTTGCTCCAGCAGACGCGACTTTTCCAGACTTTCCAGCAACTGGTCGGCGCGTTGCTGACTCTCTTCCCGCTCCGCCCGGGTTTCTTCCAGGCTCAGCTGCAGCGAGGCCAGCTCGCCCTGCAGACTCAGGTAGCGGTTCTCCAGCTCCGTCCGCTCTTGCTCGGAGAGCTGCAGGTTGTGGCGGGCGGCCGTGAGCTCGGCATCGGTCTCGCGCAGTTTCTGGCGAACTTTATGGAAAGCCTCGCTCAGCTTGTTAAAGGCGGCATTGCGTTGATCCAGCTCAGCCTGTAGCTCGTCCACGTGGTGATCGCGGTTGTCGATCTCCGCGTGCAGCTGCTGCACCAGCGAGTTGAGCTCGTCTGTTTCAGCCTGGCCGTGGGCCAGCTGTTCCCGCAGTTTGTCCAGTTCCTCGGCTCGAGCCAGGAGTTCTTGATGATGAGCGTGGGTGAGTTCTTCCTGGGACTTTTGGGAGTTGAGCAGACGCTGGCGCAGTTCCGATTGCTCGAAACGCATGGCCTGCTGCTGACGATTGCCCTGCTCCAGCTCCTGGCGCAATTCTTCCAGATGTTCACGGCTGGAACGAAGCTCAGTTTCCAGCTCCCCAACCCGAGACTCCAGATCGGTGCGCTCTTTGGTCAGCGCCGAAACTTGCTTGCGGGCGCTCTCTTCGCGTTCGGCCAGCTGGCGGAGGTTGGATTCCTGCCACTGGTTCTCGGTCTCCACCTCGGCCAGCCGTTGGAGTTGCTGCTCGCTCTCCTGTTGTCTTTGTTGAGCGGCATCCAGCCGACCCTCCAACTGTTGCAGGCGCTCCAGGGTCTGCTCCAGCTCGGCTTGCAGATGGTCGCGTTCACCCTCAACCTGAGTGCGGCGCAGTTCGCCCACTTCCAGGCGCAGTTCCAGGGCTTGCAGCGAGTCTTTGAGCTGCAGCCGCTCTTCCTTGACCGACTGCATGTTCTGGCTGAGCTGGCGCAGTTTGTCCAGCAGTGTCTGGCGGTGTTCGGCCAGTTTCACCAGCTGGCGTTGGGCCGTCTCCAGCTCGGCCTGGGTGCGCTCCCGGTTTTCTTGCTCCTGTTCCAAGCCTTTTTGCAGAGCGGCGATTTGTTCGAGGCGCTGGGCCAGGTCGGATTCGGCCTGGTGTAGCTTGCCCTCCTCATCACGTAGCCGCTGCTCCAGCTGGTTTTGCCAGAAGCTGGCCTGGCCCAGTTTGGATTCCAGAGCTTCGCGTTGCTTGCTGAATTCGGCTTGCTGGCCTTCGGCCGCCCGGCGGAACTCAAGTTCGCGATGCTGAGCGCGCTCTTCCAGCGAGCGGATATGCTCGTTCTGGCGTTGCCCGGCCGCCACCACCTGATTCAAATCCAGCTGCAGCGCGGCCGCCTGAGCCTGTAACTTCTGGCGCTTATTGCGTTCTTGCTCCAGCAAGCGCAACTGGGCTTCCAGCTCTCGGCGGGCCTCTTGCAGTTGTCGCCCCTGGTTGAGCAACAGTTGCTGGCCTTCTTGCTGCTGGCGCTGCAGGAGCTGTTGCAGTTCCAGCACCTGAGTTTGGCGTGAATCTCCCTTGCTGCGGGCCTCCTCCAGTTCGCGTTTAAGCCCTTCGTTCTGGCCGCGAAGCCCTTGCAGAGCGGTGACCAGCTCCTTGAGCTTGCTTTCCAGTAAGCCGCGTTGCTGCAGCACCTTCTGCAGTTGAGCGTGAGCCTGCTGAGTTTCCTTGAGGCGGCGGTCGGCCAGCAGCTTGTGGGCCTGCTCCATCTCGCCCAGGCGCCGTTGCAGTTGCAGCGACTCCTTGCGCATGCCTTCGGTGGAGCTGCGCAGACGGAACGCTTCCTGCGTTTTGTCGGCCAGTTCTCGGCTGAGTTGCTCGTGGCGGCTGTCGGCCTGACCCAGTCGGGCTTCCCACTGGGTCAGGTCTTGTTCCATTGATTCGATCTGAGCCTGAGCCAGTTGCAGTTCTTCCTGGGTCCGGGTCAGTTCGGATTGGCGAGCGCGCAGTTGAGAGACCACATCCTCGTAGCGCCGGGTCTGGTCAACCTGGAACTGCTGCTGTTCGGCCAGCTCCTGGCGGGCTTGCTGGTAAGCCGCCACCAGTTTTTCGCGATCGCTCTGCAGCACTTTGAGCTGGGCCTTGTAGCGGCCCAGATTGTTCTCTTGGGCGCTGATCTGTTGCAAGCGAGCGGCGCTTTCGGCTGTCTGCTGGCGCATCTGCTGCTCCAGCGTGGCCACCGCCGCCTGCAGGGCTTCCCGACGAGTCTGTTCGCGTGCTGCTTCTTCTTGCTCCGACTGCAGCGCTGACTCCAGCTCGAAGACCTGCTCCTGGCGCTCGATCAGTTCCTGGGCAATCTGTTCCGCTTGCTGGTTGGCCTGATCCAACTGGCGGCGAACGCCTTCCAGCTCTTGTTGCAAACCGGTGGCCTGGCGGCGTTGCTCATCCAGCCCCGCTTCCAGCTGGCGCCGTTCCTCCTGGGCGTGGCCCAGAGCTGTCTGATGTTCTTGCTCTACGCCCAGGAGCTCGCGACGGTACTGGTCATGTACCTCTTCCAGGCGCTGGCGTTGAGCCGATTCGACCTGACGGAAGCGTTCCTGGGCCTCGGCCAGCTCACGGCGGCTTTCTTCGCGCAGCTCTTGTTGACGTCGCTCGGCCAGGCGCGCGGCTTCGGCTTGGGAGCGTTCCAGAGCCTGATGGCGTGCCTCCAGATCCTGGAAGGCCTGATGTTCTTGCTGGCGGGTTTCGCTGAGCCGGTCCAGGCGCTGTTGGCGCGATCGGCTCTCCTCCTCCAGGCTGGCGATTTGCTCTTGCAGCAACTGATGCAGTTGCAACCACTCGCTCTGCTCGATCAGGTGAGCCTGGGCCCGTCTGGCCAGCTCCGCCTGCTCAGCTCTTAACTCTTCCAGCTCGCCGGACTGCTGCTGGTTGAGTTCTTGGGTCTCGCGCAGTCGGGTGACCGCCTCGATCAGTTTTTCCTTCAGGGCCTGCTGGGTCTGGCCCGCTCGGGCCAGCTCCTGGCGCAGTTTGTGAAGTTGCTCTTCGAGTTTACGCCGTTCCTCGGTCTGGCTGTCGCGCCAGCTTTCCGACGAATGCAGAGCTTCTTCCAGATCGGTGAGCTGTTGGGTCAGCGTCTGCACTTCTTCGCGGCTGCGAGTCAACTGCTGGCTGGCCTGCTCATAAACTTCCAGGGGAACCCGGCTGCGCAGTTCCACCACTTCGCCTTCCAGCAGGCGCAGTTGGGAGGTGACCTGTTCCAGCTCGCCGGCCAGCTTTTCCGCGCGGGCGTTGGACAGGTCTTTTTGCTTGAGCGCTTCCTGGAGCTGCTGCTGGCGGCTGGCCAGGTGCATCTTGGCCTGTTGGAAGGCTCCGCTGACCTGCTTGAGGCGTTCGGTTAACTGCTCGAGACTGCGTTGGCGCTCTTGATCGACCTCGGCTGCCAACCGAACCCTGCGCTCGGCCGCGGCCAGGTGCTTTTTCTGCTCTTCCAGGGCCTGCTCGGTCTGACGCAGGGTCTCGGCGGTGGACTCCTGTTCGTGTAGCCGATGCTCCAGCTCCTCGGTCAGAAAGTCGACTTCGTGACGGGTGGATAGCCGCAACTGTTCCAGCTGGGCGGTCAACTGGTCGCGTTCCGTTCCCAGCTTCTGGGAAGCAGCCTGCAGCGACTGCAGGCTGGCCTCCAGCTGAGCCAGATGATGCTGAGAACTTTGCAGCTCGTTCAGCCAGAGCTGACCCTGCTGGCGGGCCTGGCTGGCCTCGTCGTGGGCTTTGTCTAATTCCTCCAGCAGACTCTGGTGCTGCTGCTGCTCTTGCTCCAGGGCGGCGCGCAGCGAGTCATTTTCCTGGCCGCGCACTGAGGCCACGTTGCGGGCTGCCTCCAGCGCCAGTCGCTGGGCTCGCAGTTCTTCATTGAGCGCCTGCTGCTTGGGGATGAGTTGCTGCAGCTGGTGCTGGCGCTTCTCCAGTTCTTCCTGAAGCTGGCGCCGCTGGGCCTGAGTCTGGGTCAGCTCCTGGCGGACGCTCTGCAGCTGCCCCTGGGTATCATCCTGCTGTTGCTGGCTCTCCAGCACCAGGTTGGCCAGTTCTTGACGGACCGTGAGCAGTTGTTGTTCGAGCCCGGCGCTCTTCTGATGCTCGCTTTCCAGGTGAGCTTGCAGCCTGGAAGCATCCGCCCAGGATTCGTCCAGGGCCAGTTGCTGCTGGGTCAGCTCATACTCCAGCGCCTCCAGTTGAGAGTGCAGCTGCTGGCGCTGTTGGGCAGCTGAAATCCTCTCATCCTTGAAGGCTGCGGCCACTTCCACCAGTTTCTTTTCAAGGGCGGCGGCCCGCTGTAAGCTCTGGTTTCGTTCCTGCTGAACTTTCTCGTAACGCTCAGCCGCGGCCTGAGCTTTCTGACGCCACTGCTCCTGCAGGGCGGTGTTGCTCTGCTCCAGGCCTGAGCGCAGTTGTTCGCTTTCCTCCAACTGCTCGCTCAGAGTCGTCAGTTCGCGCTCCAGCTCGCTGCGCAACTGGCTTTCGGTTTGCAGGGAGCGGCGGGTTTGTTCCAACTCGACCTGAGCCTGACTCAGGTTCTCCAATTCCTTGCGCGATTGCTGATGTTGGGCGCGCTCTTGCTCCAGCATCGACTGCAGGTGGCTGGTCTCTTCCCAGGACTGGTCCAGGGCCAGCGTTTGCGTATCCAGTTCTTCGCGCAGGGCGGCCAGTTCAGAGTTGGCGGTGGAGATCTCGGCCTGGGCCTGAGACAGGCTCATGACCAGTTTGGCCCGCTCGCTTTCTGCCGTCTCGATGCGCCCGCGGGCCTGAGCCTGCATTTCCTGGAGCATTTTGCCCAGGCGCTCGCGATCCTGAGTCAGACTGGTGACTTGCTCGACCCGCGTCTTTTTCTCGCGAGCCAGCAATTCAACCACATGCTTGAGCTTTTCTTCCAGGCGTTGGGAGCGCTCTTCGGCCTGCTGCTTCAGCTGTTTGAGTTCGGCCAGCAGCACCAGACGCTGGCGCAACTGTTCGCCGGCCTGATCGGCCGCCTGGCGAGCTCCCTCCAGCTCCACTTCCTGAGAATCGTGCTCGCCGCGCAACCGATCAATCTGGCCCTGCAACTGGGATAGCTGGCTTTCCAGGGCCGCCCGAGCCTGGCGTTCCTTGTCTACCTGCTCACTCAGTGAGCCGGCTTCTTCCCAGGATTGATCCAGGGCCAGAGATTGGGTATCAAACTCTTCCTGGAGCGTTTCCAGTTGCTGACGCAGCTCGCTCAGGCTGGCCTCGGATTGAGTCTGCAGCTGCAGCATACGGGCCTGTGACTGGGAGCGCAGCTCCGTCAGCGACGAACTCAGGCGTTCATTTTCGGCGCTCAGTTCGTTAATGCGCTCAACCTGCTGCAGGCGCAGAGTCTTCTCTCGGCCCAGCACCTCCACAACCTGCTTGAGTTTTTCTTCCAGTCGTTGCGAGCGCTCTTGAGCCTGGCCGCGTAACTGTTTGAGTTCTCCCAGCTGCAGCACGCGCTGAGAGAGCTGCTCCTGAAGCTGAGCTCGCTCGTCTTCCAGTTGCAGAATCTGCTGTTGAACTTCTTCTTGCTCCAGCTCGTGAAGCTGCTCGCTTTCGGCGATCTGGCCTTCCAGCTGGTTCAGACGGGCCTGCAGTCCGGCTTGCTCCTGCTGGGCGGATTGCAGCTGGCCTTCCAGGGCCGTCTTGCGCGAGCGTTCTTGCTCCAATTGCTCGTGAAGCTGAGTGGCCTCTTCCCAGGACTGATCCAGAGCCAGCGACTGGGTATCGAATTCTTCCTGCAGGGTGGCGAGCTCGGCTCTCAGGGCCTCGCGCTCGGATTCGACCCTGCTGCGGAGCTGGCTTTCCTCCAGAACCTGGCGCTCCAGCTCGGCGTGGGCCTCGTGCAAGTCGGCCTGATGCTGCTCCAGTTCCAGTACTCGCGAGCGCTCGCCCCGCAGCCGGTCGGTGGTCTCTACCAGCTTGCGTTCCAGTTTCTGCACGCGCAAGCGGCTCTGTTCCAGGGAGCGGGCCAGCTCGATGAGCTGATTTTGCAGCTCGGCCTGCTCCTGGCTGTTCTTGGACAGCTGCCTTTCCAGTTCTTCACTGGCGGCCAGTCGCTCCAGGTCCGATTGTTGCAGTAATTCTTCGAATTGCTCGCGGATCTCGTCGCGCTCGGCCTGGGCTCCGCGCAGGCCGGATTGCAGAGCCTGGAGTTGCTTTTCCAGCTCCTGGCGCAGCTTTTTCTGTTCGTCCAGCTCCGAGGCCAGCCGCGAAGCTTCTTCCCAGGACTGTTCCAGTGCCAGCGACTGGGTTTCGTTCTCGTCGCGCAGTTCGGCCAGCGCCTGGCCGTCTTCAAGTTGGCGTTGCTGGGCCAGCCTGAGCTGGGTTTCCAGGTCCCGGCGTTCTTCCGAGCCTTGTTGAACCAGGGCTTTTTCCTGGCGGACCACTTCCACCAGTTGCTGCAACTTCTCTTGTAGCTTGAGTCCACGGCTTTGACTGGCCTCCAGCTCACTCTGGAGGGCGGTAATGCGGTCCCGGGCCTGCTGCCATCTTTGCTCGAAAGCCTGACGCTTCTGTTCTGAACTGAGACTGAGCTCTTTGAGCTGGTGTTGAAGTTGCTCGCGCTCTTGCGCGCTCAACTTTAGACTTTCGGCCAGACTGTGATTGCTGGACTCCAGTTCCTCGACCAGCTCGGTCAAATGTCCGATCTCGTCCTGGTTGGAGGCCTCGCGCCGGCGCATCTGCTCCTGCAGCTCCTGAGCCTGGCGCTCGGCTCGTCGGGTTAACTCTTGCTGCTCGACCAGCTGCTGTTCCAGCAGGGCCGTGCCTTCCTGGCCGACGGCTGCAATGCTCTGCCACTCGCCGCTGACGGTCTGCCAGCTCTCCAACTGCTGGCGCAGCTGAGATTCTAGCTCCTGGCTGTCTTGCAGATGGCGCTCGACCTGGGCCGCGCGCGTCTGCCACTCTTCCAGGTTTTCTTGTTGACTGTGCAGAGACTCGGTTTGCTCGCGCAGGCGCTGCACGGCCTCCTGGAGCTTACTCTGGGCTTTGAGAGCGCGTTCTTCCCACTGTTGGCGCAGAGCCTGTTCCTGGGCGCCGTGCTCGGCTCTTTTGCGCAATTCGTCCAGAACAGCCTGGGCCTTTTGCAGGCGGTTCTCCAACTGGGACCGCTCCTGCTTGGTTCGCTCCAGCTCCTGAGCCGCATTGCGCGCCTCCTGTTGCTGCTGGTTTAGCTTTTGAGAGAGTTCCTGCACCTCGTGATGGGCTGACAGCAGGCGCTGCTGAAGCTCGCCTGAGGTGCCGACCTGCACTTCCAAGGAGCGTGCCCGGCCTCTGGACTCCTCCAGCTCCTGTTCCAGCCGGCCCATGTCTTCCCAGGAAGCATTGAGAGCCTGGCTTTGCTCATCCAGCTCAGTCTCCAGCTCAACCACGCGCTTCTTGCTGTTCTCCAGCTCGACTTCGGCCTTCTTGCGAGCATCCGCCTCGAGGCGGTGGGCTTCGGCCTCCTCCATTCGAGCCTGGGCCTCGGCCTCGCGGGCCTGGGTTGCTTCCTGGCCCAGCTTGCGGGATTCGCTCAGGGCCAGGATTGCCTGGCGCAACTTGGCCTCCAGCTTGCTATTGCGCTCGCTGAGGCGCTCCATCTCCTGGTGCAGGGCGGGTTCGAGTTGAGCCTGCTTGGTCATCCAACGCTGTAGCTCGCCGCGCGCTCCGGCCAGTTCTTTTTGGGTTTCAAGCAGGCGCGTTTGCAGCTCGGCGAATTCGCCGGCGACCATGCCCTGCTCGCCCTCCAGATCAATCCGCTGGGTCTGGCTCAACTCCAGCTGGCTGAGCAGCAATTGTTCGCGCTGCTGGCTGGCCTCTAACTGTTGACGGAGCTCCTGAATCTGCTCGCGCAGACCTTCCAGAATTGGGGACTGGACTTCAAGCTGCTGGAGGGATTGAAGCAGTTCGTCCAAATTGAGGCCGGCTTCATCAAGCTGCCCTTGCAGGCGGTCCACGACTCGCAGACGCCTCTGCTGGGTCTGGAGCTCTCCCCGCAGATCGTGGACTTTGTTCTGGCTGTCCTCCAGCAAAGACTGTTGCTGAGCCAGTTGCTGACGGGCCTGAAGCAGGTGCTGTTCGAGCTGCTGGCGTACGCCCTCGGCCGACTTGAGCTGGCGGGCCATGCCGGCTTTCTCTTCCAGGCTCAACTTGAGTTGTTGAGCCAGCTGTTCCGCCTGGCGTTTGCGCAATCCCTGGCCGGATTCGCTTTCCGTGAGCTTGCGATGCAGCTGGGCCAGCTGGCTGTCGCGATCCTGCAGCTTCTGGCTCAACTGCTGCAAACGCGCACGCAAAGCAGCCCCCTCGGAAGTATCGACGGGCGCCCAATCCTCTCGCGTCTCGTCCTCGTGCCGGCTGGGGTTCGTGAGCTCACCCTTGACCGCGCTCGCCCTCTGTTTGATGGCTTCCAGACGCTCTTTTAACGAAACAGTACCTTTTTGGGACACAGACCAGTCATGTTCTAAAGGTCAGGCGGTTCTCCCCTTATAAAAGGAAGAAGCTCAAACTCGGCCAACCCTTCTCCTATGCCGATCTTTGAATACAGCTGTAATCAATGCGAACAACGCTTCGAAAAACTCTTGCGCAAAACCGACCAGGAGGTCGACTGTCCCAAGTGTCAGAGCAAGGACCTGCGCAAGCTGTTCTCCACCTTCGCCAGTCCGAGCACCGAGTCGGCCGCCGCTGATTTCTGTCCGCCCGGAGGATGTGGTGGCTGTCCCAACCCCGGGATGTGCATGAACTGAGCCCGTCGGGTTCGTTCTAGATGGGTGGCGGAGGGGGAGGGGCTCCCGGAAAGCTGAGCGGTGCCGCGGCCGGATCGTTGCGCGCCGTCATTTCACCGTCGGCGATCTGGCGGGTCATCACATCTCCCTTGAGCCGGCCCGCCAGCACCCGTGTGTAGTATTGCAGCGTTTCGATCTGCTCGTGGCTGGCGCCTACAAAGTCGACCCCAACCAGCTGGGGTTTATTCTTGCTTTTGCCTTCGCTACTTTCGCGGCAGGAGACGACTCGGCCGGCCGCGTTGATGCATTGCAGATTGGCCATGTCGGCCTCGATAGCCAGGTGCACGATGGTTCCTGGCTCGACGGCGCCGTGGGGACAACTGAGCAGGACCCCATGGCGTGAGATGTCCACGGTCACGCAGTTGTAGCCCGGAATCTCGCGGCTGACGGTTTTCAGGCCGATGGGCAGGCGAGGGCTGCGTCGGGCCGCCTCACCCAGGTCCGGCCGGGGCGAGAAGTTATAGAGCAGATTCTCCAATTGTTGGAGGTGTTCCACCGACATTTCGATGGCGCCCTGGCAGAACTGAGTTTTACCGCTGCCGGTCGGCTTGCAGTCGACAATTTTGAGCGGGATATCCACATGTTTGACCTTGTAGTCCACCAGAGCCAGGCGCACTTTGAGTTCTTGTTCCAGCTTCTTGACGCCCTTGCTCACAAAGGTGAGGATGGGCCCGTCCATTTCGAAAAACTGGACTACCTCAGGACCAAATAATCCAAGCACGTCCGAATCCTCCGCTACTGCAGTTGAAGTTCAGTTTGTCGCCGGGACGTTCTTTACCCGCCGTGGCCGAATAAGAATTCTAAAACACGCTCACAAATGACCTGGAGAGCGGTCGAAAAGTGTAACAAAGTTGTTCATATTTTGGTGACATCCGTAAGATGCGATTAACGCTTGATGGTTACTGTGGCATCCAACAAGCAAACCGGAGGAACAATGAATAATCATCAGAGCGACCCACAGACCGTCAGCGACTTTTTGAATAACTTCTGTGACTGGGACCGCCCCGGTTTTGACCCCAGCCAGATCGTGCTGCTCGACCTGCGCTAATTCCTGTGGAGGCCACTCAAAACATGTCGTTACTTCAACTTCTGGAAAACGGCGAGTTGCAGCAGGCCCGGATGACGGCTCAGCTTCGACTGCAGGTCAGCGCCGAAGACCACGAAGCCTTGCTCACTCTGGCTCGACTGGCTGCGGCCGAGGGCCGCCTGGAGGAAGCCGATGAGATCCTGGACGGCATTCGTGGTCTGGGTCCGGTGGCGGTGCAGGTTCGCCTTACTCGGCTGGCCTTGACGGCGGCTCGTGAGCAACACGAACAGGCCGGTCGGGGCTATCAGTCCCTTCTCAATGAAGTCCCGGATTTGCCCGAGGCGATCTACGGAATGGCCTCCTCGCTGGCCAATCAGGGCCTTTATGAGCAGGCCTTGCCTCACTTTCAGCGGCTGGTCGAATTGGTGCCCGGGCAGGGGCGCTTTCACTACCACTTAGGCCGCAACTTCTTGGAATTGGATCGACCTGGCGAGGCTCTGGAGAGTCTTGCCGAGGCTCTTGACCTGGACCCGACTGAAGTGGACGTCTATCTGGTCTTGAGCCGGACCCTGAGTGCCATTGGGCAGGTCGATCAGGCACGTTCCCTCATCGAATACGGACTGCAGGTTCTGCCTGATCAACCGCACCTGCTCAACGAATTGGCCAATCTGCAAATGCTGCAGGGGCAGATCCAGGACGCCGCTCAAAGCGCTCGTCGAGTGGCTGAAGCCCGACCCGACAATCTGGCGGCTCAGGCTAACTCGGCCCTTGCACTGCTGGCTCAGGGTCGCTTTGCCGAGGCCGTGGAATTCTGTCAGCTGCAGGAGCCGAAGTCCAGCCCTCTGTGGGCCGTCCAGGCGGCCGCGCTGGAAGAGTTGGAGCAACTGGAGGAAGCCAGCCAGTCCTATCGTCAGGCCGCCCGCTTTGCCGATTGTGATTGGAATACTCTGAACAACTGGGGTTTGTTGCTGCTGCGGCTGGGTCGGGACGCCAAAGCTGAGAAGGTGCTGATGCGCGCTCGAAGACTCGCCCCCTTGCGTCCGGAGCCCCGTCTCAATCTGGCTCTGACCTGGGCCCGTCACTCCGAGGGCGGCCCTCAGGCACTGGAACTTTTACAGGAGTTGCTCGAGCTTCGCGGACTTCCTGAGGCGCTGCGTGACCAGGCCTTGCGTCTGCAACGCCACCTCAGCCAGGGCTCAGTCGAGGCGGTGGGCACGTAGAGCACGCAGGTCGTAGAAAGTGCCGCGCCAGACGATTCCCCCCTGGCGCTCACAAAGCCAGCAGGAGCGCAGCATGACCCAGCCCAAAACCAGCCCGGCCAGGGGGTAGAAGAGGCCGGTCCAGGGCGGCAAGGCCAGGCCGATCCAGCTGATCAGGCCACAGACCAGCATGCAGCCGTAGCCCAGGCAGGCCCAGCCCCACAGGCCCTTCCAGGCCAGCCAGAGCGGAGCCAGGCAGGCTCCCACCGTGATAGCGGTGGCCCCCAGGGCCACGGGAATGGAATAGCCCAGCCCGGCATAGGCGTTCTTTTCCAGTACCTGCACCTGTCCGCTCAAGCCCACCGCCCAGCGCACTCGCACGGCCGAGCCCGCCCCGACGAAAGCTTGCCGGAAGCCTCGCTGTTTGAGCAGCCGACCCAATTCCATGTCGTCCAGCACCTGCAGGGCCAGGCTGGAGTGACCACCCGTATGCCGGTAGGCGGAGGCTCGCACCAGGTTAAAGGCCCCCACGCCGACGTGAGCCGGGCCGGGTCGCGCAGCCAGGTCGGGGCGGTAGCGAAAAAGGAAAGCCGTACAGAACAGGGCCACAAAGATCTTTTCCCAGAAACTGCCGCATACCAGGCGGGGCCCCAGACACAGATGGTCGAGTTGCTGGTCCAGCGCCAGGGTCACGGCTCGACTTAAGGCGTCGGGTTCAAAGTGCACGTCGGCGTCCGTAAAAAGCAGCCAGTCGCCACCAGCCACCCGACTGGCCACCTGCAGAGCGTGGGTTTTGCCCAGCCAACCCGGCGGTAGCTGTCGCACGTGAACGACCTGCACTCGGGGATCGGAAGCGGCCAGGCTCTCCATCAAATCCCCGGTGGAGTCGGTGGAGCGGTCGTTGACCAACACGATCTCCAGATTCGGGTAGTTCACTGCCAGCAACGAGGTCAGGGCGGCCGCCAGGGTGGACTGCTCGTTGCAGGCCGGCACCAGCACCGAGAGGCGTGGGAGTTGAGTTCGAACCTGACCTGGCAGAGTTTGCAAGCGCCGTCCCACCAGGGCCTGGGTCAGGGTTACCACCACCCAGGCCAGTACGGCCAGAATGGACAGGGCGGTCATGGCTTCAGGGTCAGAATGATGGGCTCGCGTTCGGTGATCAGCAGCGAATGTTCAAAGTGGGCAGACAGCGAGCCATCTTTGGTGCGCAGGGTCCAGCCATCCGGATCGGTCACGATTTCCTCGGTGGTCATGGCCAGAATCGGCTCGATGGTGATCACCATGCCGGCTTTCAGTCGGTCTGAGTAACGACGATCGTAGAAATTGGGGACGACTGGTGCCTCGTGGATGCTTCGGCCCACGCCGTGGCCGCATAACTGACGCAGCACCTTGAACCCCGACTTTTTCACCACGGTCTCGATAGCCAGCCCGATTTCCCAGATGGCGCGTCCCTGGCGGGCCAGACTCAAAGCCTTGATCAGAGCCGTTTCGGAGCAGCGAGCCAGAGCGCTGGCTTTAGGATCGACCGGGTCGACCAGAACGGTTCGGCAGGCGTCCGTGATCCAGCCCTCGGACTCGACCGTGACGTCCACCTTGACCACGTCGCCCGGCATGATAACGCGTTCACTGGGAATGCCGTGCACGGCCTGGTCATTCAGGCTGAGGCAAATATTGCCCGGGAAATTGTAGACTTTGCGCGGGGCCGAAAGGGCCCCGGCATCAACGATCATGCGCCCGGCCATCTCGTCCAGAGCCAGCGTGGAAACGCCCACTTTCACTTCGGCGCAAAGACGATCCAGCATGTCGGCCACAATCAGCCCACAACGTCGCAATTTTTCCACATCCGTGCGCTCGGTGACAAGGTTCACAGCCTGTTGGCGTTCCAACTAGGCGCCAACCCTCCTTTAATCCCCGACGCCGGCTACTTTTTATAGTGGGCCAGTTCGCGCATCAACTCGATGGACAGGCGGATTCCCAGATGGTAGTTGCCCAGATCGAAGTGTTCATCGGGGGCGTGCAGGTTTTCGGTATTCAGTCCAAAGCCCACCAGCAATCCGGGCAGGCCCAGGATGTTTTGAAAGTCAACCACGATTGGAATCGAGCCACCTTCACGTACGAACAGGGCGGGCTGGCCAAAGACAGTCTGGACCGCTTTGTCGGCGCACTCCAGGGCCGGATGCTGACGGGGCGTTACCCAGGGCTTGCCGCCGTGCAAAGACTGCACTTCGCACTCCACCGTGGGAGGACATAGCTTTTTGATGTGATCGGCCAGCAGGCGCGCGATTTCTTCCGGGTCCTGGTCGGGCACCAGGCGGCAGGAGATCTTGGCCATGGCCTTGGCCGGCAGCACGGTTTTGGCGCCCGGGCCGGTCCAGCCGCAGAGCATTCCATTGATTTCCAGGGTGGGTCGAGCCGAACGACCTTCCAGCGGTGTCCAGCCCTTTTCGTGGGCGAGGCCAGGCACGTTGAGTTCTTTGCGGAATTCCTCGTTGTCGAAAGGCAGTTTGGCGTAGTCCTGGCGTTCCTGGGCACTCAGGTCGACGACCTTGTCGTAGAAGCCGGGCACGGTGATGCGCTCGTCAGCATCTTTAAGCTGAGCGATGATCTTGCAGAGTTCGAAGCCCGGATTGGGGACGGCGCCCCCAAAGACGCCTGAGTGAAGATCGCTATCAGCGCCCTTGAGCTCCACCTGGACATAGGCCAGGCCACGCAGACCGTAGACGATGCTGGGTTTGCCCGGGGCGAACATGGCGCTATCGCTGATCACCAGCACGTCTGACTTCAGCAATTCCTGATTCTGCTCCAGGAAGGGGGCCAGATTGCGGCTACCAATCTCCTCCTCCCCCTCGATCACGAATTTGACGTTGACCGGCAGTTTGCCCTCGGATTTCATCAAGGCTTCGACCGCCTTGACGTGGGCGATGACCTGACCTTTGTCGTCGGTTGCGCCTCGAGCGTAGACTTTGCCGTCCCGAATCGTGGGCTGGAACGGGGGCGAGGTCCAGAGTTCGACGGGGTCTTCGGGCTGCACATCGTAGTGCCCGTAGATCAGGACGGTTGGGGCTCCCTCGGCGTGCAGCCACTGACCGTAGACCAGCGGATGGCCAGCGGTCTCCCGCACCTGGACTTCTTCCAGTCCGGCCTGACGCATCTGTGCCGCGACTTCCTCGGCGCAGCGGGCAACTTCGCCTTTGCGGGCGGGGTCCGTGCTGACACTGGGGATCTCCAGCAGCCGAAAGAGTTCTTGCTGAAAGCGCTCCTGATTTTGCTCGACATAATCCGCGACCGACAAAGCTGACCTCCGGGGTATTTGAAATGTCAGCGCGTGTTCGCCAGTCGGCTCAGGCGCACCTCGCCATTGTCTTCCTGGCTTAAAAACAACCTTCGCTGGGGGTGGTAGGCCAGCGGCGTCGTGCCCGCTTGCTGAAACAGGCACTCACCGGTGGCCACATCCCACACGGTCAGTCCAGCCTGCAGACAGAACAGGTATTCATCAAAGACCAGACGGCCTTCCGGACCT
>JAFEBA010000102.1 GCA_018266105.1 bacterium
GGGCTACAATGACTTACCGCCTTTACAGAATCGAACACTTGAAGACTTGCTCTGGTTCATGCTCGTGACTGGATTGAGAGAGCCTTCCCTGGTTGTCCAGGTGGTGACAGTCCTGGAAGGGTTGATCAAACTCTTGAGTCTGCCGGACCAACCCAACTTTCCTTTTCTCTACTCAATTGGTGCCCTGGGGAAGGTTGGTCGCCGCAGGGTTGGACTTCAGTTCGTCACTGAAGGGCCTGGCCTGGCAAGCGGTAACCTCGACCGTACCGTGTTTCGATGGGCTCTCCCAAACCCGCCGCCTTGAGCTTGTCACGCAGGCTTTTCATGTGGGTCTTGACGGTGCCTTTGCCCGGGTTGGCTTCCCAACCCCAAACCCGGTCCAGTATTTCATCGGTCGAAAAGAATTGGCCAGGGCTTCGCATCAATAATTCGAGCAGCTGATATTCCCGAGGGGTCAGGTCGAGACGGGTGTCCAGGTAGTCCACCGTCTTTTTGCTTGGGTCCAGCTGCAGTCCCGCTCCCCAGCGAAGAACCGGAGCTGACCCGACCTTTCGGCGCAGCAAGGCGCGAATGCGAGCGTGTAGTTCGTCCAGTTGGAATGGCTTGACCAGATAATCGTCGGCACCAGCATCCAACCCTTTGACCTTGTTTTGAACCGAGTCCAGAGCGGTCAACAGCAAGACCGGCACTTCCAAACGGGCCGCCCGAATGCGCTTGCAAAGATCAATTCCGTTGATATGGGGCAGCATAATATCTAAAATAGCCAGGTCGTACGGGGTGCTGTGCAGGAAGCCCCAGCCCGCCTCTCCGTCGCCCGCCAGATCGACGGTGTGCCTTTCCCGTGTCAGTTCCCGACCCAGGGGCCGCGCGATGCGCGGATCATCTTCCACGACCAGGATTCTCGCCATCCCCTACACTTCCGAAGCCTCGAGTGAAACCCTGTGCTGCTTGGATTGACCATATCTTAACCAGGTGCGAGTAGGCTAACCTCTATGCAGAGCACCCTTTTCATCTCGCTGGCCGGAATCCTGGCCTTCGCCCTCAGCGCATTTTGCGGAGGAGGAGCCGGCCTCATCCTTCTGCCGCTGCTCGGCCTGGCTCTACCCACAGCCCAGGTGCCCGCGGCTCTCTCCCTGGGCACGGCCAGCAGCTCCCTCAGTCGCCTTTACCTCTTTCGCAAATCAATTCATTGGGGCTTAAGTCGCCGATTTATACCGGCCGCTCTACCCGCCTGCTGGCTGGGGGTCTTCATGCTGAGCCGCCTTGAACCGGTCTACCTGGAGCTCGCTCTCAGTCTGTTCCTGCTCTCCAATGTGAGCTTGTTGTGGCCTCGCCAGAGCGAAGCTTTCCGAGCTGACCAATCGCCTGAGAGCTGGAGGGCGGTGGCCATCGGAGCCGCCGCAGGCTTTCTCTCCGGACTGACCGGAGCGGTCGGGGTACTCTTTAACGGCTTCTACTTTCGCTGCGGCTTGAGCAAGGAGCAGATCGTGGCCACCAGGGCCTCCAATGAAATTTGGCTGCACCTGCTGAAGCTTTACCTTTATTGGCGCTATGGACTCTTGAGCGTCGAGTGCCTTCGCATTGGGCTGGCCATTGCAGTCTCGGCTCTGGCCGCCAACTTCCTGGTAAAAAGCTGGTTGGGTCGGTTCAGTGAAGCGGCTTTTCGTCGCCTGGGCTACGCGGCGATGGTTGTAAGCGGCTACTTTATGATGGCTGGCTGCCTGCACAAGCTGGAGGCCAGAGCTGGCCTGCAACACAACCAGGAAGGGCATCTGGAGGCCAAGCTGGAGTGGCGCCGCAGCCGCTTCATCGAAGTTGATTTTCAGGAGTTTGAGATCGAGCAGAATCTTTTTCAGCCCCAGAAGCGAAGCTAGCCCTTGGTGAACTTGGTTTGTGAATGAAGGCGTAGTTTCAGGCGAAACTGCGAGCCTTGACCCAGGCGACTGGTGACGCTCAACTCGCCATGTTGAGCGCGTGCCAGGCCAGCCGCGATTGCCAGGCCCAGGCCGGCCCCTCCCTGATGACGAGCTCGGGCCCGATCTGCTCGCCAGAACGGCTCGAAAACTCGCTGACAACTCTCCGCGTCCAGCCCCACTCCATCATCGCGAACCACAAGTTCCACCCAAGGGCCGTGCACTTCCCAGCTGACCTCTATGGGACTCTGACTTTCGCTATAGCGAACTGCATTCTCCAAAAGGTTGCGTAAGATTTGCTGGACGTAGGGTTGATATCCCCACAAGCTGAGTGGAATTCCCTGAATTGTGATCTGGCCTTCTCCAAGCTGGTCTCGGGCCTCAAGCACAACTTCCGGCAGGTGGACCGGATGAAACTCCAGTTCAGGTTGTTGACGTCGGGCCTGAGCCAGCAGCAGCAGGTCATGAACCAGACGAGCCATGTCAGCGCTGGATTGACTCAGGTCTTCCAAACTTTCGCGGATTTCCGAACTGTCCAGCTGGTCAAAATGCCGGAGCAAGCTCTGGCATTCAGTCAGCATGGCCGTCAAAGGCGTCCGCAGTTCGTGGGAAACTGCGCCGGTAAAAAGTTCCAACTCCTCATGGGCGGTCTGCACGGGTTTGAGCGCTCGATCCGTCCATAACCAAATCAGCAAGGCGGCCAGCGACATGAGAACTGTACCTGTGATGGCCAGCACCCAAATCAGCTCTGCCAGTTCTTGGTGAAGCGGCAGCAAAGAACGTGTAACCCGGGCGTATCCGTAGACCTGGCCTCGGTCCGTGGCCGCCAGGGTGTAACTACAAGCCACCTGGTCACGGATAAAGCGACCGGGCTCCAGCTTTTGAGAAGGCACAGGCACACTGCCGCGAGCGGCTACGACCCTGGCTTCAGGGTTCAACCATTGGACGGTGACCTGGTCACGCAGCTCGAACTGCAACGGTCGCGAAGTCAGGTAGATGCTCTCTGAGACGTCGATTCCAGTTCTAACTTTTTCCACCGAAAAAGTGACCGCCTGCGCCGTTAAGACAAGGTCCTCTTGCAAGCGATGATAGAGCTGAACTCGGACCAGCCAATAAACCACCCCAGCCACCGTCAGCAATAACACACACAGACCACCCAGATTGAGCAGCAACAGTCGTTTGCGTAGGAGCGAAAATGACAACACCGCCACAATCTTATTCGGGATGGGATAACTGGTAAAGCTTCGACCCCCACCCGGCCATCATCAACCCTGAAGCTAACGCTTTTGTCACTCCACTCCTGACCAAAACTTGACTTTCTAGAAGCTAAAGTGGGGTTGCTGCCCTGCTTGGGCAAGCCGGTGCGAGGACAGATGGCCAAAAAGAAAACCACCCCGCTGCCTGAGACCATTATTCGTCTCGGCTGGATCAGCTTTCTCACGGATATTGCATCCGAGATGATCTACCCGGTCCTGCCTCTGTTCCTGACCGGGTCACTCTGTGCCCCGGCAACCCTGCTGGGATTGGTGGAAGGTTTTTCGGAGGCGCTGGTCTGTTTGCTGAAGGGGTTATCAGGCTGGCACAGCGACCGCAGCCGTTCGCGGGTGCCCTTTGTTCGCTGGGGCTACGCCTGTTCGATCGCGGCTCGCCCTTTGCTGGGGCTGGCCGCCAGCTGGCCGCTGGTGCTGGCATCCCGGGCCTTCGACCGGTTTGGAAAAGGACTGCGAACCTCCTCACGGGATGCCCTGATTGCCTCGGCCGCTCCGCCCGGGCAGAAGGGACGAGCCTTCGGCTATCACCGAAGCCTGGATACGGCCGGGGCTGTGGTCGGAATCGCCTCCGCTAGTTTCTGGCTGGCTTATGCTCCCGGGCACTACCGAGAAATCTTCTTCTGGTCGGTTTTGCCAGGCATCGCCGCCTTGCTGGTGGCCCGGTTCTTGCGCGAGCCTGCTACGCCGGGAGAGGCGACGGTGGGCAGGCTCAAGGAGGGCCTGGCCAACCTGCCGCGCAGTTACTGGAGCACGCTGGGAATTCTGGCGGTCTTTGCAATGGCCAACTCCAGCGATATGTTTCTGCTCCTGCGAGCCCGCCAGCTCGGACTCAGCGACGCCAGGGTGGTTGGATGCTACGGTCTGTTTTATCTCAGCTACGCCCTGGTCTCCTACCCGGCGGGGGTGCTCAGCGACCGATGGGGACGGGCCAAGACCCTGGGTGCCGGCTGGCTCGTCTACGCTTTCATCTACCTGGGCTTCGCCTATGCCAGCGCCAACAGTCTTTACGCTCTCTTCCTCGGTTACGGGGTATACATGGGCCTCTCCGAAGGAGTCGGACGGGCCTGGCTCTCCGACCACTCGCCCCGCCACTTACAGGGCACCGGCCAGGGGGTCTCGGGAATGCTGCTGGGCGCTACCACCCTGGTCAGCAGTCTGATCGCGGGTGGCCTTTGGGATCTGGTCGGCCCGCGCGCGCCATTCTTCTTCGGCGGGACTTGCGCCCTGCTATCGGTCTGCCTGCTCTTGCTGCTCAAGCCAGGCTGCTTCGTCAATGCAGCCGTCGCTTCAAGCGAAACGGCCAGCCTTGACCCAGCCGACTGGTGACGCTCAGGGGCTGCCCGAATAGGAGTCCGGCTCACGGCTTTGATTGGAGCATTCTGACTTTGCCGATGTCATGAAGTGGGCGGTGTCACCACGTCCTGACATCGACTGATCTCGGTAGAAGATTCCTGGAGACGCCCCGCACGGGGCGCGCTTTTGAGGCACCCGCGGCATAGATTTCGCTCGGGTCGTAGCGTGTTGCTCAGAGACCATGATCCAGGTCGCAGGCACGTAAGAAGTCATGGGATCCGGGGCGTATAGCCGGGGAGGTGACCACCAGGGCCTCCAATGAAGTTGGGCTGCACTAACCTTGATGGGCGCCCTGGACTTTTGAGCCGCGGGTTCGTGAATCCTCATCCTCCCTTGCCTTTGTGCCAGAACACCGTATCCTTTCGGGGTCCACGGACCATACTTGTTCGCGGAGTGGGACGCAGTCCTAAGCCTCCAGGTCCCTCAGTGTGCGCGGAACTGGCTGAAGGGATTGGCGGCTCCCGCCTGACGATTTTACCCGCTACCGGACACTCGTGCATGCCGCAAACGCCGGAAGCCTTTAATCAGGCGCTGCTGCTGCGCTTCTTGCTGGACTGAAGCGGCGCTTCCCCGCCCCAGGTCACCAAAGATCACGGCCACCGTCTGGCCTGGCCGGGCTGGCGGAGGTCCCCATGGATGTCGTGGAGGGATCGGCTTTCCCCGGTGATGCCGGGCCGTGGCCGCGAAGCGGGTGGTATGAAATGGACTTCATCGAATTCGATGCGGACAGAATCGCCCCGAAATTCCGCGAGCTGCCATTTTCCGTTCGCCCTCCTGCGTGCACTTTTGGAACTGACCGTAGCCGCCGCCCTGGAGTTGGGGCGCAGTCAGGAGGCCGCTCAGTTGCTCTCGCTCTGGCGACTTAGCCGGGCCCAGCCACAACTGCAGAACCAGGAGCTTGAGCAGCTGCGAGCCGAACTGACCGGCCTCCAAAGCGCCGCCACGCCAGGGCTGGAGAAGCGTCTGGCCGACACCCGGGCCGAGTTCTTGGTCAAGCTCAGCCAGCTTCGCCAACGTCACCCCGAGATTGAATCAGCGCTGAGTGCCCAGGGCGACGAACTGCTGGCGTTGCAGAAGCATTTACCGCCAGCCACGCTGCTGGTGCAGTATACGCGGCGGCTGACGGGCTGTTTATTCAGTCCCTGACCCAAGAGGGCCAGACACTCAGCACCGTGCGGATTGAAAAGGCTCGCCTACTTGAGCTGCTTTCTCAGTGGAGCCGGGCCGTGCAGAGCCCGCGACCCCCAAGTGAAGAGGAAAGGCAAGCCGGCCGGCAACTCTACTCCCTGCTGATCACTCCGCTGGGGCGTCCTGATTTTGACCTCTGGATTATGCCAAGCGGTGAACTTTGGGACCTGCCCTTTGAGACTCTGATTGATCCGGCGGGACGCTATTTGGTTGAGTCGAGTGCTTGCGCCTACCTGGGCCCAAGCGAAGCCCTCCAGCTGGTCTCGGACCCGGCGCCGGCCTCGGGAGATTGGGTTGGGGCGGGGAACCCCAGGCTTCCGGGCACGCTGGAGGAGTTAGCTCAGATCAAGCGCCTGTTTTCGGGAGGCGAGGTCGTGCGTGATTGGCCTTCTCTGCAGAGCGCGGCCACGCACGCTCGCTATCTGCACCTGGCCACCCACAGCCAGGCCCGCCCCGACCGGCCCCTGGATAGTTTCTTGGAATTGGCGGGGGAACAGATTTCCCTGGAGAAGATTTACACGATGAACCTGTATCCGGGCAGTTTGGTGGTGCTTAGTTCTTGCGGCGGGGCCGTGGCCCAGACCCATAGAGAACCGGATCTGGTGTCGCTTTCCAGTGGATTTCGCTCCTGTGGCGCCGCCTCTGTGGTGGCCGCTCTCTGGCCTGTTGAGGATCAAGCTACTGCTAAATTTTTCCCATCATTCTATCGTGAGCTTCTCGCGGGTCGTTCGCGTCAACAAGCCCTGCGTCAGGCGAAGTTGCAGATGCTGAGCCAGCCCGGTCTTTCCCATCCATATTTCTGGGGGGCCTTTACCTTATTGGGTGACCCACGTTAATTGCTTTTAAACGATTTTGCCGAGGTATTGCGATAATCTTCCGAATACCGACGACGGGGTCATTTCTTGATAGCCGCGTAACTGTCGGATCTATCTTTCTTCCTTTCGGTTTTGCAGTTCTATTAGTCTTCGAAGGCTCTCGTCAATGCGGTCCAATCTTTCAATTTCCCTGGCTTCGCGAGCGCTCATAGGCGGCGCTTCATAACCACTAATGTTCCTGGAACCGAAATAGTATCGCGCTGCAGAACCTGGATAACCGACCATTCTTGCCATTGTTGTTGTCTCCAGTTGTAAGATATCATCACGTTACGCTCGAAGCGTATATCTCTCTGACCTTGTTAGAGAGTAGCGGTCGGGTGTTAAAGAAACCTAAAACGGTCACGCCCCAACCAGTCGTGTAAATTGCCATCGAATGCTCAGGCTCTGTTCGATGTTTAGTTGGGTTGCGCAGGGCCTTCGCGGGCTTGGTCTGCTCCTCTTCGGGTTTCGTCTCGGGCCTCAAAGCGAGGGCTTTCTTCAGCGACTCTTTACTTGATCAGGTTGCGAGATACTGCCCACTCATCGTTCTGCTCGATCAGAATGCGTCCCAGTAAGCGCAGCACGGAATTATCGTTGGGAAAATGCCTACCACGTCGGCGCGCCGCTTCAGCTCACGATTGTGAACTGGGCCTGCCATCTGATCCGTGAATGTCACGGACAAGAGCTGGCCGGCATCATCGCTTCTCCCAGCAAATTTCACGCCAACGACCACCATCCAAACTCCGCCCAACCTTCCAGTGCTGAAGAATGCGCCACGTCATCCAAGCCGGACGTGATTCCAGGTCCATACAGTCACAGTAAAAGTGCCCCCGAGGCCGCAGAACCCTCTCCATTTCATTGAACACAGACAGAACCTCAGGGGCTTCGAAGTTCATCATTCCGAAGGCCGCCACGGAGACGCCGATATCTAAGGTCTGATCGGCCAGAGGGAAAGGCTCAGTAAAGTCCGCCAGGCAACGACGAATTCTCGGGGACCAGTCAGGACGAAGTTGTTCAACAACTTTTTCCATCAGCCATAGGCCGGAGTAATTACAATCAATCGTCACGAACGTTGCCTGCGCGTTGCTTTCGAACACACCGACCGGGACCGTTGGCCAGTGATTGCTGCCGAGTTCTAGAATGGCGGGGGCGGCCAGACTGCGGGCTTCCTCAGCCGCATAGTAATAGGCCGCGTAATCTTTAAGCTTAGCCTCAGCCTCGCGAAAAATTCTTTGCGGATTTGCCGCCAGTTCCTGAAAGTTCCGGTCCACCTGCAAGAACTGCCAGGTTTGGTCGGGAAAGTTTTTGAGCGAGCCACGGCGTGGGTCAAGACTCCAGCGCGATTCCACCGGAAGCCAGTATTGAAAATCGAGTTCGCCGTTCAACTGACGGTGTTCTAGAATCTCCAGTCGGTCCGAGTTGGAGCCCCCGTCGCGAAAGGTATAAAACTCGCTCACGGAGCGATGAACTAAATGGGGAAGGCCTACAAAGTCTGGCTTCTCTGGATTGCGTGCTTTCAGATAAACCCAGCTCTCCCCGTCCACCTCCGGGAGGTGGTCTCGTTGCGTTTCGTCCCCAGGCTTGGGCTGCAGTTCTCCGCGCAGGTAAAGTTGACCGCCGAGGAACTTTTCATCAAAGGGGCCGGTCCTTTTGAAGAGCCAGACGGTCACCTCCTCGGAAGGATGACGAGCTTTGAACCATTCCACGCGTTGCGCTAAAGCTAACCCCGTCAGACCGTTATTCACGGGGCAAAGCGGAGTCGCGGAAAGCTCCTGACCCTCGCAGCGGGCCCAAATAGACAAGAGTAACCCTGGGATGAGCAAGGCGTTAGCTAGTCTTGAAAGAACCCTGCCTGCCAACAACATCAGCGGATTCTCTGCGCGATTTTCGAGCAAAGTCCTTCGTCAACGGAGCGCCTGCCTCTTGATTGAGCAGTTGGACGTTCTATCGTTTGCGGACACCGACCACGAGTGAGGCTGAAGCATACGAGGCCCAACTGGTCAAATAAGAAGGCGGGCTACAACAGCTACAACGACTTACCGCTTTGACTAACCGGCCCGATCCGACGCAATCTGGTGGGCCTTACGGACTGAGGTAGGCTTGCCAGTGGGCCCGGGACTCCGGCGGGGCCTCGGGGTCGACCTCCAGTCTCCAGGTCTGTGAGTATGCCTGAGCGGACTGGAAGCGCAAGCCGTAGTAGCGCAGAGCCGGAGCGAAATCAAGAGTCTCACTGCTGCGCAACGCTCGGCGGAAGAATTCGCCCAGGTCGACTCCGGACACCTGAGAAGCCACGGCTTCGAACTGTTCCTCGGTGTAGCCGCTTTCCCCCGAATACTGGTGGTAAGCCTGACGCATAACCTCATCGAGGCTGGCGCGACCGCTTGTCGCCTGGCGAATTTGCTGGTCCAGCAGAAATCCGACCGCCACTCCGCCGCTGCGGTAGCTCACTCTTTGGTGCGGTTCCCAGGTTCGCAGAGAAGCCTCGCTGAGCGAGATATCGATACTTCTTGTGCGCTGAAAGCCGCCGATGTAGCTAGAAAGGCTTGCCAGGTACTCGCTCGGGTTGGCCAGACCCGCGCGGGTCAGCAGGAGTCCCTCGTAGTAGTGGGTCAGCCCTTCGACGATCCACAGGCTGGGAGTCTCGTTGCGGGCTTCATAGTCGAACGGACCCAGAGCAACGGGGCGCAGATTTTTGCCGTTCCAGGTGTGGAAATACTCGTGGCTAGCGGTTTCCAGCCACTTCCTGTAACCAGCCAGATTCTTCTGCGAGCCGCCGTAGTATTCGATGCAGGTTGAGTTCTTGTGCTCCAGACCGGCGCCGCCCAAGAATCGCGCTGGCAGGTTAAGGAACCAGTAGCCTCGGGGCGGATCCTGAGCAAAAGGAAAGAAACCCCACAATTTATGGGTAACTTCCACCATTCTGGCTGCGTCGCGAGTGGCCCGGGCGCGGTCCCAGCTGTCGGGGGGTCGGCTCAGATAGACCAGGCGGTGCCGCACCCCCGCCACCTGGAACTCGTCAACCTGAGGTGAGCCAGCCACAATCGGGCAATCGACGAGTTGGTCGAAGTCGCGGGCCCGGTATTCTGCCCGACCCGCGCGAGGCAGGCCTGTTTCTATGGATTTCCAGCCTTTCGGTAGCTCCACCCGCAGCTCGATTGCCGGCTGCACCGGCTTGACCGGGCTGATGAAAGTGGCGGCTCCCTGCAGCACCGCTTGCTCTGAACTGACGTGGTTGCCGGAAATGAAAGGGCCTTCTGCTGATTTGACCCGATAGCGAAGAACGACCTCCGACTGACCCGCACAGATTACGCGCCAGCGATTCCTACTCAGGGGTTGGAGAGGCAAAGGCCGACTGTCCATACCCAGTGCGCTGAGCTGGTCAACCCGTTTGGAGAAATCCCTGATTGTATAGTCTCCGGGCGTCCACACAGGCATGAAAAGGTCGAGCTGCGCCTCGCCCCCGGTGCCAAAACGAGCTTCGATCTGGATACAGTGTTGGGCCGCCTCAGGAAACGTCAGTCTGTAACGTGTCTGGGATTGGGCCGGTAGGGCGGCGAGGGCCAGCCAAAGGAAACCTGGCCGTATCATCTGGCTGGATTCCACAGTTAGCAGGCTGAGCCTTCAGGAGTGAGCGGCTGGAGCGGTAGAGCGGCTTTCGTTGCGCTGTTGCTTATCCTTACAAAAAGGTCTCTGCAGGAAAGGCTAGGAAGGTCCGTCTCTGGGAGGTGTGGACAAATGCGTTTTAGGGTGCGAAGTGCCAGATATTCTCTGGCGATTGTCCTGGCGATGTCGCTCTACAGCGGCTGCGGCTCCTCTTCAGCGGGCCTGTCTGATTCGGGTTTTGGGGGAGGCAGTCAGTCCACGCGCATCCTGGCTCGCACCTACACGGGCACTGTGCATCTGGACAAGAGCGCCGATCGCGTTGAGGTTCAGGTATTGGCGCCCGACTCGGACATTGTGCTGGCTCGCGCCATCACCAACGGGGCAGGTATTTTTCAGCTGCCTGAAGGTTTATCTCTGCCGGGCCGATTTCGGGTCTCGGCGCTGACACCGGAAGGGGTCCGGGTGGAGCGTATGGTGGACCCCGGCGAGCTACCGCACCTTTGGATCAACATTCCCTCTCATCTCATCAGTCTCTTTATTCGACGACACCCGGAAGTGACCGTCGTGCAGGCCGAGAGCGCGCTGCGCCGGGCCTTGGCAATGAGCGAAGGGGAAGGGCTGTACGGTACTTCCAGTCTACACAATTCGCCGTTTTCGCACAGGCTGTTCTTGCGGGCGGTGCAGAACTCGGGCCTGGGCTTTGAGGGCTACTGCGCGAAGCTGCTTACCGATTTAGAGAACGGGGGCGGCGCCAGCTTTCGGCCACCTGTATCGAACGCCTTCGGTAAAGTGAGTGCCGGGCGTAAACTGGTTGGTTTTTTGGCCGAGGAAGTGGGCTCCAAGCTGTTTGACTCGACGGTGGAGTTCAGCGTGGGCAAGATCGCCGGTGCCACCGGTTTTCATATTGGAACCCAGGCCGAATTCGATGAGATCAACGCCAAACTCGACGAAATCAGCCAGCAGATTAGTGATCTGACCGTTGCGGTGAACACCGGATTTTTGAACGGTCTGATTGCTCTGCGCAGCCAGAGCGTCAAGGACGTCGTGAGCAATCTGGGGATCGCCCAAGATGCTTTAAGCGCACAGGCTCAGGCCACCAGCCAGAGCTACTCGCTCGAACCGAATGTGTATGATCACGGACCAGCGGTGGTTCCCACCCAGACCACAACATTGATCCAGAGCTTCGACTTCTTTGTCAAACGCAAGGCTTTGGACGTCTTCACCGACTCGCTGACCAGTTCCGACCGGAATGTCAATGTGCTGACTATTGCCAACCAGAAAGCCAGGCAGGAACTCAATATTGCGGATACTACCGGGACCGAATACGATTTGCGTCGCGATGACTTGACCGACAAGTTGGAATCCAACTTTGAGCTGTTTGTGGGTTACTGTACTCAGTTGGCCAACGTCGCTTCAGAGGACGCCACTTCTCGGTACTTACCCCAGGGGCTGAGCGTGAGCGGCTTCATTGCGCCTTCGGGTCCGGTCAACCAGGCTTTGGGCGACATTGTCCGCGCCGCGCGCATCCTGTTCGAGGGCCACCAGCAGGTGGCCGAATCAGTCGGTTGCGACCGAGTACTGATCGATCGAGAACACAAGCTGATGTGGTATTTGAATGCTCAACTATGCCAGTATGACGTCGCCCAAAATGGCATGATTGGCTTAGAGGTCAACAACTGGCGCCTTCCGCCGGGCGTGGCCCCACCCAGTCCGCTAGCGTCCCAGACCGCAAGTGGTTTTTTTCAATATTCCAGTTTCAACAATTTCCGGCGCTCAGAGTTTTTGCCTGGCTGGCGCTTGCCGGAGAGGAGTGAATTAGAGCTACTTTACAAGCGAGTTGAAGCTCTTGGGGGAGGGGACAAGAATCCTGAAAAAACCCTGGTCGCCCTGAAGAAGCTCGGATTCACGGGGCTTTCCGAAGATGCCTCGGAAAATTATAAGAAATTTTGGTACAACGGTTCTGTTTTTACGGATATTTTTCACGAATATGATATGAGCAAGAATGAGGATGGCATCGAATTACATGCTTTCGGGACCAATCCTTCCTACACCGCCATCTATGTGCGCACGCTGGACTACAATGCCCCCGCCTTCGGCGACACCGTCGACCAATTTCATAAAGGCTATGGTCTGGGTCTGAAGAGCATCTATTTTGGTGCAGTAAACCCTCACGACAACGGCAAATTCTTCTTGCGCGAAGTTTATTTATTGGGGGAAGCCGAAGGTCCGGTGGGCAACTTGCCCTACCCATCCAACATGAGCGACCGGGCGGTGTGGACGCTGGAGAACATGAGCCCGCCCGACTGCGCATTCCTAACCTTCCGCGACGACCCCAATACCACCATCGCTTCCGTCCATTTCCGGGGACCCGGCACGGCCACTGTCCGGGCGACCATCAGCCAGCCGATTTCCGCCACCTGCAGCCAGACCTATTCCACCAATGTGAAACCTGAGTTGCAGTCGATCATGATCTCTCCACAGAACCTGGCTTTGCAGACCGTGCCTGAGACTCCCGCTTTTCACCAATTTTACTGCACCGGCTACCTGCCTACGGGAGAGACGGTGGACCTGACCAACCTGGTGAATTGGAGCATCCTCACTCCCACCAGCTATCAGGGCAACAACCCGACCCGCATCACCTCGGGTGTGCCGACGGGAGGAGACCTTATTTTTGGGGAACGTGGCTCCCTACCGTCGAGTAGCAACATCACCATTCAGGCCGTCTACCGGGCGGGGTCGGTGGATGCCGGGGCGATGTGGACGGATGGCGGCAAGAGCTTCACTGGCACTTCCGTTTTTCACGTGCCTTAGGATTGGTGACTCCATTCACGTCGACGGCCTGATGAGCGGCGAAAGAAGTTGGCCGCCCTATCGTTTGCGTCACCGGAAATCGCCCGCGACAGGAGAGAGGGGCAGGATCTCAGCCAGTCAATCGTAGCGGGACATACCCTGGACCTGGGCAGACTCAGACCGTCCAGGGAGGAACAGAACGTGTCTCGAATCAGCCCCCCAGTATGGATGCCTTTCTGAAGAATCTGAGCCATAGCGGGCAGTGGGAATCAACAGGTGTTTTCACCTTGAATGTGGGAGCGGCTGCCCGTAAGCTGGCGGCTTATCAGCTCCCCCGGCCTTCGGCCTGGATTCTCAAAATGGTTCAGGCGGGTGTGGTGAGTGAGTCACCACACATAATCGTTTCCCACAATCGCCAGGCCTCGTGCTTCGCCTTTGCCAGCCTGGAACCGCTTGACCCGCAGATTATCGCCGCCGGCCTTTGCCAGGTTCAGGAGCCAGCCTCCAGAATTTACGAGTATCTGGTTCTCGCTCTCAGAGGACTGGTGGGTGAGCAGCGACCCTTTGAGGTTCGAATTCAAAATCGAAGCCGGCTCCACCGATTGACCTGGGACGGTGGTCAACTCAAGCGCGAGCAGCAGGAGCAACCCGGCTCCAACCTGTCTTTAGTCCAGGTCGTCGCCCGATATACGGGTGATCAGCTCAACCATCGCGCGATCCGGGCTTCCGAAGTGCGCGAGTTGCAGCACAATGCCCATGCCTGCCACGTGCCCATTCGCCTGGACGGTCTGAAAATCAACGACCTGGCTTTTCCCGCGGGCGAGACCGGCCAGGGCCAAACTGCTACATTGCTTTTGGCGGGACAGGCTCCGATCCCGGGAATTACCGAATGGGAGAGACCGGATTACTTGCAGCGCCTGCCAAGGCCGACCTGGAATATGGGTCGGCAAGGGCACGACTCCCAACCCCTGATCAGCGTTTCAGCACCTTCCAGGATCAGCGCCATCTGGAAGGTTGTTATCGGCTACGGGTTCGTGGACGACAATGAGGGCCGTAAAAAGACCCAGCGGGTTGAGCCATGCCAGCGTTGCGATCAATGCTGGTGGATTCGCCACGGAGTCGTGGTTCAAGTCGACGCGATTTCCGGCCTTTTTCCGATTGGAGTTCAGCTCTATCTCTCAGCCGACGAGTTCGAAACCGATCTCGGCGGGTTTCAACTTCTCGAATCCAGCAGACGGGAACGCCAAAGAAGAATCGACCTGCTGTTCAAGCTTCACCTTCGACAGCATCTGGAGTTTCTGTTGTCGGCGTTGCCCGCATCCCCATTTCGCTTTTGGACTGTTGGCGATGTGGTCAAGGCTGGAACGGTCGCTTTTGTTGGTTGTAGCAGCCTGATCTGGTCTCCTGCGGCCGCTCAAGTGCTCCTTCCCCTCGTGGCCGCGGGCGCCCAACTGGGCTGCGGCGCTTTCAATTTACTGCGGTCGCTCAGCTCGCAGCTGACCCGTCATTCGATTCAACTGCTCCAGCTTTACATCCAGCAGCTTCCTTCGGATTCGAACCATGGAGCAGCGGTTTGAGTTTGCCCTTGCCACCACCGCGTAGCGGTCACCATCGAATCTGACGATCCGCCGCTTTCGTCCAGTTGAGCCAGCCTAAGGGGTCAGTAGGCCAACGACTCCTCCTGCTCTCGGCCGAGGGCAGGTGCTGGCAGCCAGCGGGGTTTCACTTTTTCGATAAGGCGTCTCTGATTCAGTGTCGAACCGTGCAGAATGGAAGACGAAGAACTTGACCTCGAGACTTTGAAGGAGATGATGGAGGAGGTGGCCGTGGTTCGAGTCGTCAACCTGATCATCTCCCAGGCGATTCGCGATAATGCCAGCGCCATCCACATCGATCCGGGCGAGCAGCAGTGCCGGGTGCGTTACCGGGTGGACGGGACCCTCTACGAGGTGATGACCCCGCCGCGCCATCTTCACGCTGCTCTGGTGGGGCGCATCAAGGTGATGAGCTTGATGGACATCGCCCAACGGCGGATTCCTCAATACGGTTCGATTTTGTTGCAGCAAGAAAGCCGAGACTACCGATTGCGTGTGACAATTTTGCCCTGCGCCTTGGGCGAGAGGACGGTTTTTCAGATCGAGCCTCAACAAATTGAGGTCAGACCTGGCCTCGATCAACTGGGACTGAGGCTGGACTTGTTGGAGTTCTGGCGGTCGTTGCTCCAGGGCCGAGGTTTGTTGATGGTTTCGGGACTGAGAGCTTCAGGCAAAGGCACCGCTCTGCGTGCCAGTCTGGCCTCCCTAGACGGCGCCCAGCGCAGCCTGATGAGTATCGAGGACCCGATTCGCTATCCAATCCCAGGAGTGGCTCAGGTCGAGTTACAGCATCGCTACGGGCTGGACCTTGGCTGCGCCCTGCGCGGCGCCTTGCATAGCGACGTCGAAGTGATTATGGTAGGCGAGTTGCGGGGCACGGACGCTTGTCTGCTGGCGGTCGACGCAGCTTGCGCTGGCTGCCTGGTACTGGCCGGCACCCATAGCTCCAGAGCGGCTGGCGCGGTAGAGCGGCTTTGCCAGCAGGGAGTGGAGCGTTATCTGGTGGCTCAGGCGCTGCGCGGCTCCCTACATCAGCGATTACTGCGTCGGCTGTGCACTGATTGCCGGCAGGCGGGCTGCAAGCTTTGTCGGAGCACGGGTTATCGGGGGGTGCTGGGAATCCAGGAGTTGCTGCTCAACAGTCCGGCCCTGTCTCAGGCGATCATTGAGGCTGCGGACCTTCACGAAGCTGCCCGCCGGGAGGGGATGATATCCTTGGAGCAAGACGGTCAGCGCAAGGTGGAGGCGGCCCTGACCAGCCAGGACGAGTTGCTGCGGGCTCTGCGCTAGCGGGCAGCTGAGGTGCCCACACTAGAGGTCAGTGCATTTTTAGTTTGGATTCCCCATCAGGAAGAATCCTGCCCAGTCGCGGGGGTTGGGGTAGCGCTGGCGACAAAGTTCCTGGGCTCGCCGAAAGCTTTGGCCGGGCCCAGCTCCGGCGGCAATGTTCCGGTAAAACTCGGAGAAGAAAGTGCGGGCGACCTGATCATCCACTCTCCACAAATGGGCGACCACCGTTTCTGCTCCGGCTGCCGAGAAGCCGGTGGCCAAAGTCACAGGTTCGTCAAGGTCTTGACCCGTAGCGGCGCCTCCCTGGCAGCAGCTCAGAGCCACTAGCGAATGTTCGGCCAAGGACAGCTGAGAAAGCTGATTGAGTCGCAACGGTCCGTCCTGCAAGTCGATCTCGCTCTCGGTGGGCCGGTCCACTCGGTAGCGCGCGTGGCTGGCAAAGTGCAGCAGGCCCCAACGCCGATCAGGCCGGTAAAGCAAACTGGAAGTGGCTTGAGTCCCCCGCCTAAGCTCACATTCAGGCAATGACCGTGCCACCTCGGCCAGCTCCTCAAAGGCGCCGGGCAAGTCGGAGCCTTCCGGGGCCCCAATCGCCAAGGGCTGGCTGAGCTCGTAGGGCCGCCAGCTGCGGTCCGCCATGCGCAATAGGTCGCCCGAGGAAAGCAGGACCAGTTCAGCTTTGCTGGCGCAGGTTCTACCTTCGGCATCCCGCAATGCCCCGAATGGAACCTGCCAAAGCCAACCGTTCGGCACGAGGTAGAGACGCTGATCCGGCATGTCTTGCAAAACCGGTTCAATCAACAGCGAGTAGAGTTCCCTCTCGGCCGGCTGAGCCTGGTCGATAGACAAATTCCTGAGGTACGCCTGCATCGTTCCCGACAAATCACCCGCAATTTCTCTACGGTAGAAGCTGCCTTGCCTGCGCAACACAACCAGATAAATAGATTGCCCCACCAGGCAATAGGTAACCAGGCTTTCGTTAGGCTTCAGCTGGCTCTCGAGATGACGGAGATTGGAGCTGCGCATTGTCATCAGCTGGCTCAATTCGGGATTCTGGAGACGCAAATCGTCTACGACTGAGGCCAGGGAGTTTTTCTCTCGGTTGAGTTGACCCGCCTTGGGGGGAAGAAGGTCGCTCCAGGCCGGGTATTCCTGCAATTTGCGCGTAGCCGGATCCAATGGACTTTCGCGCCAAGGGAAACGAGTGAGCAAATGCCGGCCCCGCTCCCAGTCCTGCTGCTGAGCAAGTCGCTGCAGCCAATCGAACAGCACCTGCGAGAGTTGCTCGCGAACTGGGTCTCCCATTTTCTCAAGACGCGTTGCGGCATCCTGAAAGTCAATTTGCCAGTCCTGGCCCAGATCACGTCGTCTCTCAGCCAGCTCCTTGATCAGTTGAAGGGAACCAGGGCTTTCGTGGGCGAGTTCTCGGTTGACCGCTTCTTGAAGAGCGCTCAGCGCCGCTTGTTTCTGGCCGGATTCCCAGAGCAAGCGAGAGCGCAAGGAAACGAGAGTCGCGCTTCGGCTAGCATCAGGTAGCCTGAGATAGAGGCGTTGGGCCTCTTCCAGACATTGCCTGGCCGTTTCGTAACGCTTGGAATCGATCAAAACTGAGGCCTTGTTGAGAAGCGCAGCAAGTTCTTCCGAAGATTGTGGAGCAGTCCGTTGCGCCGATAGAAGAAACTGATCAGCCAGACTTAACGAGACCGGATCACCTTTGAGCAGCGCGCAGCTTGACAGGGCTAATTGGCGCAATTCCTCAGCGGAAAAACCTGGGTCAGCCTGGCGCTCCCCAATCAACTCTCTCATTTCCTGGGAGCGGCCTGTCTGCTCATAGAGATAAGAAAGCAGACCCACGCTCCGCTCGACGCCTTTCTGATCTCTTCGGTTCCGCGAATTGTTGAGCTCGGAGCGCCACAGACGAATTTCCGAATCCACTTCCCCCTGAGCTCGCAGAGCAAAGCCTAACGAAGAAACTCCCTGGAGGTGCATGGAAGTCGACGCGTCCGGTCGGTTGATAACCTTCTCAGCCCATTGGCGCCAACGAGCGTAAAATGGGGTGGGATCTTCGGAGGGTGGCAGGTTGTTGTGTAATTCGATGTAAGCGCCCCATAGACTCTCCTCTGGCAGAGAGTCAAGGCTTCGAAAATATGCTCGCCAGTGATTCTGCAAGCGCTCCACGTCTCCAACTCTCCAGGCTGACTGCATGGCGGCTGAATGCAACTGGCTTTGAATTTGGGGACTGGTCGCCCAGCCTCGCTCCAGTGCCTCTTCAGAGGTGGCCAGAGCCTGCAAAGGATAACTCCGAAGTTGACGCAAGGCCAGTCGAGTCGAGAGCTGACCTAGCGTAAGCTGACCCCAGTCCTCTACCAAGGGGTGCTCCAGTCGCAATTTTAACGTCGCCTCGTATTGCCGAATCGATTCCTGGGTTCGACCGATGCGAATGAAGTTGTGGCTCAGCTGCTCTCGGGCCTGAATTTCATTTTCGAAGTCCTTGCGGGCGTGGTAGCGGGCCACCAGATTTGACCAGAGTCTTACCCCCGCTTCGGGAGGGAGAATGTTACGATTGCCTGATTCGAAAGGGGCAAATACTTCGGCGTAGAGGCGGTCAACCTGGACTGGGTCGGGCGCCCGAGCAAAGCTGGACAGAGCCCGGGACCATTGGCTCCGGTCGGTGCAGCTCCCCAATACCCTCCAAAGATGCTTCGGGTCGCGAGACTTTCGCGCGATCGAGAGAGCCTCTTCCCAGCAACGGTCACGTTCCTTCTCGTTCTCTGGAACCAGGTCCACCCGTCCTTGCAGTGCCAACCAGCAGCTCAGCTGGTCATCCAGCCAGCCCTGCTTTTGAGCCAGATGCAGCGCCGCTCGGCGCAAACTTCGAGCCAAAGCCTTCTGACCTTTGAAATCAGCTGCATTGGCCTGCATCCGCTGCATGCAGTAGAGTATCTGGTCATCCGATTGCTGCTCGTAGAGTTGTGTGACTTGCGCAAGAGGCCACGGATCGCGCTGGTCCATTTGCAGCAGCCAGCGCGCCTTGTGAGCCGGAGTCAGTCCTGGTTGCTGCACGGCCATTTGCTGGAAGCGCTTCTGGGCCGATTTGTCGCCGTGTTTTTCCGCCCAGAGTGCGGCAGTCCAGTAGTACTGTGCTCTGGCCGGTCCAGGGCCAACTTTGTCGAGTTGAGCCTCGACAGCCCTCAGACGCTGAGGACAGCCGGGCGCATATTCTCGGATGGCGGCCTGGAGGCTGAGGCACTCCGATTCAAAGGGCTGGGGATGGGGCGCAGCCATAGAGAACCGAAGGAGGAGCAGCGCGACCAGAATTGTTCGTTTCATTTGCTCATAATAATTCCACTTGTCTCTGATTCTTCTCCAGCCTTGCAAATCCCGGCCCACCGGTGCATTCCGGTTTACACCGATCGAAATCCTGGTCGAGGCAAATCAGGAGGCAGACAGTTTGTGGGCGCAGAACCCACAACGGAAGGCCATGGCCGGAACCAATTGACGGCAGTTGGGGCAGGCCTTTCGTTCGGCTTTGTCCAGTTCCTCAGCTTTCATCTCCAGGCGTTCGTACCCAACTTCCTGGTGGCAGTGAGTGCAAGAGTCGAGACCAGGAGCGAGTGGTTGGCAACAAAAAACGCATAAAATCAGGGCTTCTACAGCTGGAGGCGTTTCTCGGGCTGGTCCCGGATTTCCGCGGATCAGCCGAATACCACGGATTGTTCCACTAACAAAGCTCTCGCCTCGATCGGCGTAAGTCTGGTTCCAGACTTCCACCTGTAGAAAGTGATCGGCAATTCGCATCGCATAGATATCAGATTGCAGGCCTTGGGAGTCTAAGCTCAAGGCAGGGGTGAGTGCCGTCGGGAGCGGCTCTCCCAGGCGTAGCCCCAGAAATTCTCCTTGGAAACGGCTCAGTGGTTGACCTTTAGGGGTCGCGAACATAATTCCTAAAGACACCTCGCGGATGCGCTCATTTCCGTCATACCAGCAGGATATACCCCGGCTCAGCCAGCTATCCTGATCACCACCTCCCCACCCAGGAGGCCCAAGTTTGGCCCGAATCTCAGCTCGGCTCCTATCGAGCCAAAACAGAGGTGCAAATTCACTCACAAGTTCGACTTCGTTGTGAGGGAAAGAACTACTTCAGCGGGGCGAGCTTTTTGGAAAGTGGCTCTGGCCACGGCGAGCGACTCATGGCAGTTTGAAAGGCTCTACGCTCCCTTTGGAGAGGCAGAAGTATCATTTGCCGAGCGCCAGGGAGGGCAGTGAAGTGAACTCGCAAAGGGTTTCCGATGAAGACTCCAGCCTTTTGGAACAACCTGCGGGAATACTTCCTGCAAATGTGGGGCCTGGCGGGCGAGAACAAGGACGCGCCCCAGTCGCCTCTGCAAAAACTCCTTGCCGAAGTAGAGCGCACCACTCGGGACTCTTTAGACACTCAGATCGAACGGCAACAGGCCGAGGCCGAAGAGCGCAAGCACGCTGAACAACGGAAGTTAATCGCGCAACAATCGGCCTTGCTGCGCGAGGACATTCTCAAGCTTCATCAACAACTCCACACTCAAATGGGACTACCCGAACTGACCGAACTGTCAGAGTTCATCCACCACCATTGGCTGGAGCTGGGACTTGACCGCCGCCCTGACCATCTGGCCGAGCTGACCTTGCGCGCGGTGGCCCGACGCCTCCACCAGGAGGCCTTGAGTTGGGGGATGGATGAATTTTGTCGCCTGGCTGCCCAAGCCCGGTTGCACTGGCCCGCTCCGCTAGGGCTCAGTCCCCATGCCAATCCGGAAGAGTACGAAAGCCATCAACAGATGGAACGAGAGCTCCTCAAAAAGCAATTCCGAAACGGGGAAATCCTGCGAATGGCCGATCTGGTGCTGGGTTCGGTGCCGGTTTGGGGAGCCGTCTTTCCCGACCGAGGAGGGACTGTATGGATGCATTCGGTCTTCGAAGCGGTCGCCGGGGCGCTGGCTCTTTCCCGTCTGAAACAACTTGACACCCTTGCCCACGAACAGCGCGCTGAGTTGGAGCGACGATTGACCGAGGCGCTCACCGAGCCGCTTCGCAAGATTGAGGCCCGACTTCGCTCACCCCTGGCCAGCCCTGAGGAAGACAAGCTGCTGGCCGAACAAGCCCAAGATCTTTGCCAGAAGCAGGCCGCCGAACTGGTCTGGCAGCTCCTCTCCGACCAGCTCCAGAACGAACAATCTTAGCAGGTAGTTTTTGGGGTCCGCTCTCTGGCTACGCGCTCCCAGCGTTCGCCCCTGAGTTCGGGCCCGGCTTTCATTCAACAGCACGAACCGGACCGTTAGTCCCGACGAGTCTGCAGTTCTTGGTAGATTCTTGCAGGATGCTGGAGTTTCCCTAAAGCCCTGCGCCATTCGCCCATCAGGTAGCTCGGCGGATTTTCTTTGCGAGCGTAGCAGCGCATGATATCAAGTGACGCCTGAAGTGCCTCGCGGACATGTTCAGACAGGTCCGCAAGCATCTGGGACCAGACTTGATTGAGGCATAGAATTCCAGCAATGCGCCCGCTGAGCAAACTGAACAGGTCGCGCCTGAGTGAATGAAGCTGCAGTGCCAGTCGGGTCTCTTCCATAAGCACCTCAGCCTGACGAAGAGCCGGTCCTTCCAGTCGAGACATTTCCTCCAGTTTACGACATCGAAACTCTTCCAGTAGAGCCAGATAGTTGGTGGCCTTAGCATAATTCCGATGGGCTCGCTCCAGGCGCTCGTGCAAGCGACGCGTGTCTCTGGCCAGGTGGTTGCGTTCCTCGTGGACCTTCAAGCCAAAATCTCGGAGCCGTCGCCACTCTTCAATCAAGTCTGACTGCTTCCTTTCCAACAGGGTGTGACCTTCCCGACCAGGGAGCACCCTGGAATATGCGAACTCGTGAAGATGAACCTGATGCTTACTTACCCTCGAATCGTTTTTTTTACAGGTGCCGGAATGAGTAAGGAATCTGGAGTGCCGACCTATCGCGGCGAAGGTGGACTTTGGAAAGAATATCGCTATCAGGACTATGCTTGCCAATCTGCCTTCGAGAATAACCCCGAAGCTGTCTGGAATTTTCATGACCAACGCAGGGCGGTGACCGCCGCCTGCCAACCTCATGTCGGCCATGAACTGATCGCGCGGTTGGCCAAGGAGCGTCAGGCCGCTGGTCGGGGGACAAATGGTGGTGTTACGGTCGTAACTCAGAACATCGACGGCATGCACCAACGGGCTGGCTCCGAAATCGTCTATGAACTGCATGGTAGTCTGTGGCGGGTACGCTGCGATTCTTGCTGCGAAGTCAGCCACAATCTTGAGCTTCCTCTCAGATCCAGGGTCCATCATTGCGGAAACTTTTTGCGCCCCGATATCGTCTGGTTTGGAGACTCGCTAAGTCGCTCAACTCTGACCAAGGCTGTAGATGCGATCAGTCGGTGTAGCTTGTTTGTCAGCATCGGCACAAGTGGAGCGGTTTATCCTGCAGCTCGTTTGCCGTTGCACGCGATCGAGTCCGGTGCCGCCTGCATTGAAATTAATCCAGAGTCGACTCCGGTCTCACAGCATTATCAGCAGCACCTTCGGGGACCGGCTTCGGTGATGCTCCCTCAATTGCTCGGTTTATAAGAGCCCATCTTGTAAGGGGCCGAAGGGTCGCAGCACAGCGGGAGTTGCTCTGGCCGCGAGCATCCGGCAGGCGCTCCGTGTGCAGGCCCAGAAGGCAGAAGGTGCATGAATCACGTGGCCAGCGATCCTCCCTCGCCTCGCGACCCCTGCCTTTGAGTCTTCGCCGTTCAATTTAGACTCAGAGGTGTTTTATGTTTTCTTTTGCCGCTGTCACTCTTGGTGCCTCCACGGTGAGCAGCTTCTTGGCGGAGCTACTGCTCATTTCGGCTGTAGCCCTTGGCTGCAAGTACCTTCGTCTTCCCTATACCATCGCGCTGGTGGCCGCAGGTTTGCTGGTCGGCCTTCTGCGCGGCTATTTTGAACTGAAGGTCCAGCTCACCCCGGATCTGTTATTTGTTGTGCTGCTACCAGCTCTGCTGTTTGAGGCGGCCATTCATCTGCCGCTTGATCTGGTGCTGGGCCAGCTCAGACCCATTCTCTTGCTGGCTGTGCCAGGGCTCTTGATCACAACAGGCGTTGTGGGTTGGAGCCTCCACTGGCTTCTAGGCCTGCCCCTTTCAGCCTCGATGGTTTTTGGCGCCCTGATCTCAGCCACTGATCCCATCGCGGTCTTAGCCCTCTTCAAAGAACTCAAGGCGCCTAAAGAATTGGCTGTCATCGTGGAAGGAGAGAGCCTGCTCAACGATGGGGCGGCCGTGGTCGTCTTCAACCTGCTGGTCGCTTCGGCGCTGGGCGCCAAGATTTCACCCTTTGCTGGCGTGGTCACGTTTTTTCTTGAAGCCGGAGGCGGCTTGCTGTTGGGCTCTGCCCTGGGCTGGCTGTTTTGGAAGGTTCAGGAAAAAATTGATGACCATCTGATCGAGATGACGCTGAGCACCATCCTGGCCTACGGAAGCTATTTGTTGGCCCAGCAGCTGCATGCGTCCGGGGTGATGGCGGTGATCGCGGCCGGGCTTATCTATGGAAACTTTGCAATGGGCAAGAGTATGTCTGCCAACACTCGCCTGTCGCTGGGCACTGGCTGGGACTACCTGGGCTTTCTCTGTAACTCCCTGGTCTTCTTGCTGATCGGCACCCAGGTCGATTTGACTCTTTTGCTCTCTCGTGGTGGGTCCGTGCTGATAGCGTTTCTGGTGGTTACGGTTGCGCGGACCCTGGCCGTGATGGTGCTTGCACCCTGGGCTCGCTTGCCCAGGGCCTGGTACCCTGTCGTCGTCTGGGCCGGCCTGCGCGGCTCGATTGCCATGGCCTTGGCCATGGCCCTGGAGATCCCGGAGCGTCAGGAGATTTTGCTGCTCACCTTTGGGTGTGTCCTGGCTTCCGTTTTTGTCCAGGGTTTATCCATCAAAGGCTTGCTGGCCCGATTGGGAATGGGGGGAAAGAATCAACCTTTGCGCCATTATGAGGCCCTGTGGGCCGAGTTGGCGGCCGAGGAGAAGGCTCTGAGCTTGCTGCGCAGCCGTCGCAGCCGTCGCTTGATATCAGAAGAACTCTATGAGGAGATGCGCAAGCCCCTCGACCTCTCGATTCAGTCTTTGGAACAGCAGTTGGCCCTGCTTGAGAACGAGGTGGAGATTCGTCAGCAGCAGGCCCAGGAAGCCGGAGCCGCTCTCCGTAATGCTCGCCGTTGGGCTCTACGGGAAGCACTGCTGAAGGGTCGGATCGATGAGGAGACCTACCTGCGACTTCGCGAAAAGCTGGCTTGCGTAGGGGAGGAGGAATGCTGAAAAGCCGCTCCCTCAGGCGTCTGCTTTATCAGATGGAATCCCTATGGATTCGCGGCCCCATCGCTCAAATGGCGTTGCTGCTGACTTTCCTGGTTCTGCTGGCCTTCTTGGGAGGATTGGTTATGGTGCTGGTGCACCCTCGCTACCGCGACTTTTCTCAGGCCAGTTGGTGGGCCTTTTTGCACCTGACCGATACCGGTTACCTGGGAGAGGATAAAGATGGCCTTGAGCGAGTTGTGGCCGTGAGCCTGACTTTTATCGGGGCAGTCGTCTTCGTTGGCGGCGTGATTGCCATTTTGACCACCTGGTTTGACCGCTTGATGGCCAAACTCTCGTCGGGTCGAGGCACGGTCATCGAGGAAGGACATTTGCTGCTGCTCGGAAGTAATCCAGGCCTTGCGGATCTGATTGCGGAGTGCTCCAGTGCGTCCGCTCAGCGCTGGCCGGTGGGGCCTCTGCCTACTATTGTGGTGGTAAGCGAGACCCCTCTGGAATACAGCCGCCCCGCCAGCTTGGGACGACGCCAGCGGGTCGTGCTGCGTACCGGTTTACCTTCCGACCCGGCTACTTTGGAAAGGGCCGACTACACTCGTGCTCGGGTGATCATTGTTTTGAGTTCAAGGGCGAGACGGGGGGTAGGACCTTCGGACCTGAATGTGCTCAAAACTCTGGTCGCCTTGCGGTCGGCCATGCCGACTCAAGCGCCTCGGGTGTTGCTGGATCTTTCTTACGCAGCCAATGCCAGGCTTATCCCCGCGCTGGCCGGCAATCTCCGAATCGACATCCTCTCCAGCCTGGAGTTTTCCGGACGTCTACTCTGTCAGTGTTTGCGCTATCCCGGTATCTCTCGAGCCTACAGGCAACTCCTTTCCGACGCGGTGGGCCAGTCCATTCTGTTGCTGCCCTGCCCTGCTTCGCTTGAAGGTAGAACTCTCGGCTTAATTCGTGAGATGGCTGATGGAGGGATTATCCTGGGCGTGATCACCCACGGTCAGGCCTCGCTTTTAGGCTGGGAGCGAACCGTGCTGCCTGGGGACGAATTGGTTCTTCTGGCATCCAGCCTGAGCGAAGTGTCATTTCGGGACGTCCTCGATCCAGTGGTCCGCTTCGGGACAACCGGGCGCGCGCCGAGCCTCCCTGGCCTGCGGGTGCTGGCGGTGGGTTGGAGTGAGGGGCTGCTCGCCCTCCTCGGTGAACTGGGTCGATACCGTTCAGAAAGTTTTTGCCTCACTTTAGCTGAGCCTTTGACTCCCGATCGTGAGCAGTCGCTGCGGGCGGCTCTCGGTTCCAATGTCGAGTTGGATCCCATGCCTCATCAAAGCCAGTCGAGATATGACCGTGTTTTGCTGTTGTCCTCCGACCATCAGGACCCCGCTACGGCGGACGCGGAGACCGCCCTGCGCTATGCCAACCTTTTGGGCAAAGCCAGCCGGTTCGTGGTGGAGCTTCATGAAGAAAGCAACGCACCGCTTTTTGGGGACGACAACGACATTGTAATCACCGATCAGGTCGTAAACCATCTGTTGGCCCAAGTCTCTCTAAAACCAGCCTTTCGCGAACTTTATGAAGAACTGTTCACTGAGGGAGGTTGTGAACTTCGGCTGCTCACCTTACAGGAGATGGGACTGGGAGATTCCCTAGCTCTGGGGGCCAAAACTTGGAGCCAACTGAGTCAAGAATTGTTCCAGCAAGGGTTCCTCGCCCTGGGAGCTGAGTCGCCCGAGTTGCGAATCAACCCTTCTCCCAGAATGGTTTTGGAATTGGACCTCCAGACTCGAATTTTGGTTCTGGTTCAGGCGGCCTGAATCTCTGGCTACTTCTAATCAGTCGATTGTTCGGGCAGGAAATATCTGACCGTTCGCGCATATGCCTGGCAGGAAAGTCAGTTTCAGAACGCGATCTCGCCGGCCAGCGCTGGTCGCGTTCTTTTTTGCTTTTCCCTGGCTAGCTGCGGTATTTGAGTCTCGATTGCCAGCGCGTGAAGAACCACTGAACCAGTAGGGCCATACAGGCCGACGGAATGGCTCCTTCCAGGAGCAAATCGGTGCGTGCGAGTCGCACACCCGTAAGGATGGGCTCGCCATAGCCACCAGCTCCGATGAGTGCCGCCAGAGTCGCCGTCCCCACCGCAATGACGGCCGCCGTCTGAATGCCGCTGACGATGTTGGGCAGGGCTAAGGGCAGGTCAATTCTCGTCCAGCGGCAGCGTGGGCTAATCCCCAACGCCCGCGCCGATTCTTGGAGCGAGGTAGGGATGGTTTGCAGTCCCAGGTAGGTACCCTGCACAATCGGCAACAAGGCATACAATGTTAGCGCGGTCATTGCGGTGCCGGTTCCCAGGCCGCCCCACGGCAACAGGAAGACCAGCAAGGCTAAGGAGGGAATGGTCTGGATCGAGCTGACCATTGGAAGGACTGCTTGTCCCAGGAAGGGTCGGGAGTGGCACAGCATGCCCAGTGGGAGACCCAACAAGCAAGCCAGGCTGACTGACGTGGCTACCAGGCGAAAGTGAGCGCCCGTGGTTTTCAGCAAACGCTCGCCCAACCCAGGCTGATGTGGTGTGGAAGCTCCCAGCCAGGCGGACGCCACTTCAGATTCGCTTTGGCCTCCCAGCCGGACTTTTTCATTCAGTTTGGTCATCTGTTCCCGGTCCAGCCTTCCTTCAAGCTGTTTCAAGGGTATGCCCAACTGGTTTTGGCTTTGAAGGCGATAGAGAATCACAGCGTCATAGCGCGGGAAAACCTCCAGGTCGTCCTCCAGCAGAAACAGTTGGTGGTGAGCTATCTCTGCGTCGGTGGCATAGGCATCCATCACATCGAGTTGACCGGCTACGAGGGCGGCGTAGCCGAGGTCATGGTCGGTCCCAACGACCTTCGTCTGCGGGAGTGCGTAACGTTGTTGAACCCTGAGCCAGCCGTCCTGGCGCTGTAGGAATTCGTGGCCAAATCCTAGCTGCAGGTCCGGGTGGGATTTGAGCTGGGAAATTTTGCTGAGATTGAGTTGGCTGGCGCGGTCCGCCCGCATAGCCAGAGCGTAGGTGTTGCTAAAGCCAAGGCTCTCGGTCATTCCGATACCTTGCTCGGCCAGTCGGGTGCGCAAGGCTTCCCCCTCCAGGCCTGGCTGGTGCAGGATTTCCTGTGCCAGAGTCCCGGTGTACTCTGGGTAGACATCGATTGATCCTGCCAGCAGGGCTTCCCACAGCACTCGGGTGCCTCCCAGCTGACTGCGGTGTTGACTGGATATCGAATGAGATGACAAATGACGCTGGATCACCTCTCCCAAGATGACCGACTCTGTAAACGATTTGGAACCAACTCTGATCTGGCCGGGTCGTTCACACCCTGCCAACGTTAGGAGCAAAAGCAGCAAGGTCGCCCTTAGCAGGGTAGGCATCGGTAACTGCTGAGCATCGTCTGAAAGCAGAGAGAACCCTGGCGAACAAGTTCGGGAAAGCTCCCCTGATCGACCAGTTTCCCGCCTTCCAGCACGTAGATTTGTTCTGCAAAGTGAGCGGCCTCTGCCATATCGTGGGTCACGAGAATCACCCCGCATTGAAGCCGAGTGAAAAGCTCTTTCAGCTCATCTTGAAGTTGCCGACGCACAGGCGGGTCCAGTGCTCCCAGAGGTTCATCCAGGAGCAAAAGTGGAGGCGAGAGGAACAGCGCTCGGGCAATACTTGCCCGCTGACGCTGACCCCCTGAAAGTTGGTGGGGATAGCGATTGAGACACTCGGCTGGCAGCCTCGTTAGGCGCACCAGATCAAGCACGCGTTCCAACAGATTTGAACTTCCCCAGCCCAGGTCTTGAGCAAGCAGGGTGAGATTTTCCTCAATCGTTAGATGCGGGAAAAGTCCGCCGTCCTGGATAACGTAACCAATTTCCCGCCGAAATGCTGAGAGATCCGAGCTTTTTAGGTCTTGTCCACGGAATATCACCCTGCCGGTATCGGGCACGACCAGGCCGTTCACCATGCGCAGCAGAGTGCTTTTGCCGGAACCGCTCGATCCCAGCAGCGCAATTGTTTGGCCGCTATGTAAACTGAGCGAGATGTTGTCAAGTACTCGGTGGCTCCCGTAAGCTTTCGAAATCCCTTCCAACTCAAGCAGCCTCATGGTTTTTCCGCCAGCACTCCCAGATAGTGTAATGGCTCTCCCCACGTAGAGTATCGGTGGAAATGTTTCCACTGCCGCAGAGGCTTGAATTTTCCCTGGGCTTGCAGGTGCGTGAAAAGGTGGTTGAATCCGCTTGGGTCAAGTGCATTGAGAAACTGTTCTTTGATGTTGAAGGCTAAAAGTGACCCTGTAGGAAGGGCCTCCAAGACGGTTTCGAAGAGATTTGGATCGATGTCTCCAAATCCCAGGGCGGCCACGCAGATGACCGTATCGAAGCGAAAATCTTGGAGTTCTCTCAGCCATCCCGGTTCGACCAAGGTGTAGCCTGAATACACCTGCGGGTGTTGCCGTCGCGCCGCAAATCGGGCCTCTGGCAGCACATCCACACCCCAGAGGTGGCGAGCACCCAGTTCATACAGTTGGGCGCCAACATGGCCGTTTCCCGCTCCTAAATCCAGAATGCGGCATTCTTCGAGGGGCCGATTTCGCAGTTGCAATTCTCGAACGAGTGCCTCCGCCATAACCATATGAGAGCGACTCTTGAGATGTTCCATAAAAATCTTTTCATACAGACCCGGCAGGCTGTATATCTGCGCATAGTCGTGAAAGCGGAATTCTCGCCATTCCCCTCCATCGTAGACCACACACCACTCCGCGTCCTGGCCGACCGGGAAGCTCTGCTGGGGAAACGCCACACGTAACTGGCGAATGGATGAAGCAACGGGTGTGGCTAAACTGCTCATGGCTGAACTGACCTCCAAAATAAGAACGGATTCAAAGTTGGCTTTATAGTAAACGGATAAGTCGCGATTCTCAACGAGGTTTCGCAATTTGTAAATACGTATTCGCAGGCCGCCAGGAATGTCTCTGGGGAACCCAACTGGTTAAAACCTTCTCGTTCCGGAGCCTTAAACTGCGGAGCAGAAAGAAAAAGGGCAGAGCTGCCGGAGTGGGATTGGGTCAGCACTGCCCGATGTTGTTGTTTCTGGACTTGATGTCCGGATCCATACTCGACTTGAACGACTGATCTGGTTCGGTTCCGGACTGGGGTGAACTTGGCGAACCGGGCTCGGGGGTCTTTTGCTGACCTGCGTAATTTGTTTGATGAATTGCGTTGATTGAACAGTTGCCCTTAAGTTTTTTCTTGGAGTGCGCAACGAGAGGGGCTTCTTGCGCAATAACACAAAAGCTCTCGGGTCCGGTCGTCTAACAGGTGACCGAAAGGCTTCTGATGGGTGCGCACAAACAGGTTCCGCTTTTTCCCCTGCTGAGGAAAGTGCTCTTTCCCGGCATCCCGTTCCACTGCGCCGTCGTTCACCCACTAGAGCAAGACATAGTGTTCGACTCAATTCGGGGACGTAAGTTTTTAGGAGTTTTTCCGGTCGGATCCCCTGGGGGTTTCCAGGACCCGAACGGTGCCGTTTGCTTGGCCCGCATTCGGCGCGTTCATTCTTTACCTGATGGCGGGTTACTCTTGGACTTGCTGGGCATCGCTCGTGCTCAGATCCGAGCCGAACTCCCCCGTGGTAAGCCCTATCGTTGCGTTCAAATTGAAGTCTTGACTGTTCCCTATCAGCACGCAAGTCCTCCGGAAGGATGGCTTTTTGAAGCCCACCAGACGATCTGCTCCTTGCGGGAGCAGTCAAAAGCCGGGCCGGACCCTTTCCCTGGCAGCCTTTGGTTCGATATGGTCTGCCACTTTTTGCCGATTCCTTTCGATGCAAAGGTTCAGTTGCTGCGGGAGCGCTGTCAGCAGAGGAGATACCAGATGCTCGCCAGTTACGGTCCTTATTGGAAGAAGGAAAAACTTATGCGAAAGTATCTCCCTTGCCTCTATTGCTGTAACTAGGCTGCTCAATTTGACAGTCGCCTGAGCATCCGTAGCTTCGTCCCGTTTGCATTGTAAACGCTACCCTCCTACGCAAAAGCGAAAAGGACAGGCCTGAGTGCAAACAAAGGTTCATCCGTGGATGTGCGCGAGGAGTTGTGGCCTGTTTCACGTCACCGGGATGCTCGAGGACGGGGAGCCACTCGCGCTAAGTTCGGCCTCCAGGCAGTTGTGACATTCGGCCTGCTGGCCGGTTGCGTTCAGCATGAGAGGACGGACGTCTTGCAGATTTGGGCGCACGAAGGACGCGCGGAAGAGCGCCAGGTTCTGACCAGGCAACTCGACCGTTTTTTAGAAGAAAGACCGGGGAGGCCTTGTGCTCTGGTCTTCCTGCCGGAGGGTTCCTACAACGGACAGGTCCAGGCGGCCGCTCTGGCTAGCAAGTTGCCTGACATGCTGGAATTTGATGGCCCTTTGCTCTATCGATACGCCTGGCAGGGGTGCCTCAGACCGCTGGATGGGTTTGTCAACGACCGAACTCGTCAAAATGTGCTTCCCAGCCTCATTCAACAGGGGAGCTTCCGCGGTCGACTCTACAGCTTAGGTTGCTTCGATTCGGGCCTGGGGCTTTACGCACGCAAAAGTGTTCTGCGCAGAGTCGGTGCACGCTTACCCCGGGGGCCGGCGGATGCCTGGAAAATGCCGGAATTCAATCTTTTGCTGAAAGAGTTGGCCCAGGTGGATGAGGATGGGCAGGTTCTCGACCTCAAGCTGAACTATCAGGGGGAATGGTTCACCTACGCCTTCGCTCCGGCCCTGACTTCTGGCGGAGCCGACCTGGGGCACCTGGACCAGCCGGAAGCGAGGTCGGTGTTGGAGCATTTCCAGGGCTGGCTCCAGCAAAATCTGGTGGACCCCAACCTGGACGACGAAGCCTTCGTGCAGGGTAGGGTTGCCCTGTCCTGGTCTGGACATTGGGAATATCCCCGTTACTCTCAGCGCTGGAAAGATGACCTCTGCCTCCTGCCCTTACCCGATTTTGGACGTGGCAGCCAAAGCGGACAGGGTTCCTGGAATTGGGCTTTGACTCGGGATTGCGCCGACCCACAGAGGGCCGCCGAATTTTTGGAATACCTGCTGCAGGACACTCAGGTCCTGGAGATGACGCGAGCTAACGGAGCGGTACCTGGGACCCGCAGCGCGCTGGCCCGATCTGAGCTCTACGGACCCAAGGGGCCATTACGATTGTTCTCCACTCAGCTATTGCAGGGGTTCTGTAGCCCACGTCCGGCCAGCCCTGCCTATCCAATCTTTACCTCAATTTTTCAACAGGCGGTTCAGGACATCTTTCACGGCTCAAGTGCTCAGTTCGTCTTGGAGGGGGCGGCGGCGCGGCTACATCAGGACGAGCTCGATAACGAGGGCTACCGTTGAAAAGATGGGGGGGGCTGGTTCTTCTCGTTCCAGCTTTGCTCGGGCTTGTGCTTTTTCTATTGATCCCCTTCGTGCTTTCGTTTCTGATTTCGTTTACCGATCTTCGGCTAGGAACGCCTTACCCAATCCGATTCGTGGGATTGGGCCAATATAGCCGCCTGGCGGTTGATCAGGGGGTCTTGCGCGCTTTGCGCAACAATTTGCTTTTTGGATTGTTTGTGCCCCCCATTCAAACCGGCCTGGCCCTGACGCTGGCTTGTCTTGTCAACCGTCCGGGTTGGCGGCTCGCGGTACCGCTACGCGCACTTTTCTTCTTGCCCGTGCTCTTTCCAATGTCGCTTGTGGCGGTCATCTGGCGTTATCTCTATGCGCCCGGACCCCTGGGTCCGTTCAATTGGCTCCTTGGCATGTTGACCTTTGGCATGTGGCAGCCCCATGACTTTCTACACGAACCCCGGTGGGCTCTACCCGCCCTTGCCCTCCTCTCGGTCTGGCAAGGAGTTGGTCTGCAAATGGTTCTGCTCTTAGGAGGGCTTCAGCAGGTGCCGGTTGATCTGTATGAGGCCGCCGCAATGGATGGGGCCGGGCCGTGGCTCTGCTTCCGCCGAATCACCTTGCCCATGCTGCGCAACACCTTGGTGTTTACGACCCTCATGACGACCATTCTGGCCTTCCGGTTGTTCGATCAGGTGCAAATTCTCACCCAGGGAGGACCGGCTGACTGCACCACCACTTTGATGTACGAACTATTTCGCTCCGCCTTCGAACGCCAGCAAATGGGACGGGCCTGCGCGCTCACTGTTTTACTGGTCGGGATCGTGATCGGGCTGGCCGCTTTGCAACGACTGGCTGTTCGGGAACAACAGTTGTGAGGGGAACGCTGGCTGTTGGATTGGCCTGCCTGTATAGCTGGCCCATCGCGATGATGGCTGCTGGAAGCTTGCGAGACGGTGGCTGGAGAAACTATGCCGCGGTCCTCAGTAGGGTCGATTTCTGCTCTTTGTTCCTAAATTCTCTGTGCATTTCGGCCGTGGTCGTGGTTCTGGGAAGCTTGATCAACAGTATGGCTGGTTACACTTTGGCCAGGGCTTCTTTCAGAGGTCGTGGCCTGCTTCTGTCTCTGGTCCTGCTGTGCATGATGATTCCATTCGAAGCGGTTGCCGTGCCGCTGTTCTATACAGCAAGTCGCATCGGACTGCGAGATACACTGGTCGTGCAAACCGTCCCATTTCTAGCGAATGCGTTCTCCATTTATCTATTTTACACATTCTATCTGAACTTTCCCCGTGAGTTGGAGGAGGCCGCCCGCCTGGACGGCGCGGAAACCTGGCAGATTTACTTGCGCGTAGCCTTGCCCGGTTCCGCGCCCGTGCTTGCCAGCAACGGCATCATCACTCTGTTGGCCAGTTGGAACTCCTACCTCTGGCCCCTACTGGTCACTTCCACCGCTAGAGTGAGGCCACTGTCACTGGCAATCGCCATTTTCCATTCCGCCCCGCCCCTAGACTGGGCTCAGATTTTTGCTTTTGGCGTCCTGATGGTCAGCCCCACTCTTTTGCTGTTTCTTCTGTTGCAGCGCCATATTCAGCCCAATGCTCTCTCCTCTGGAATCAAATAGATAATTTCAGGTGAGGAACAAATTTCGAATCGTATCAAGAACCGTTGCCTTTTGTTTGCCAAGGAGATAGCACAAGTTTATACTGGTGGCTGTGAGTTCCTTTCGTAGCAAGGATTCCAGGTTTCAGCCAACTCTGTCTTCGCTCATTACCTTTGGGAAAGGAGGTCGCTTTGGAATCGACTTCACCGGAGTCCCTGCTCAGACTTTGGGAGAGAATTAGTGATTGCCGCGACCCCGAATTCCTGCTTCAGACACTGGAAGATGGTGCTGCCCAGTTTCTCCAGGTCGGTTGCCGCCTGGCTCCAGTCCAGGCAGGTGCGAACCGGCAAGAGCTGGGATTGGAGATCTTGGGAAGCAATGGGCATGTTCTGGCGAGTATTGCGGCTGGCCTCGCCTATTCCGCCGGAGCAGGTGACGGTCTCGGACTCGCTGTTCAAGGTCGTGAGTTGGGCCTTGGAACGACGTAACTTTTTGATTTCGGCTCAAGAACACGGCGAACTGATTCAACAGCTCCGGGTTGGTCGACGGATTCTAGAAGAGTCTTTACCAAAACCGGAACTAGCCACCGACCATTGGCATATTGCAGCCCGTTTGCAGCCTGCCAACCATCTAGGAGGTGACCTTTTCGCTTACTCCGTTATGCCGGGCTATGTCCGATTTCTCCTGGCCGATGCTGTTGGGCACGGCCTCGGCTCCACTTTGCTGGCGGCCGAGTGCCGCTCGCTTTGGTCTGCTTTGGCCCACCAGCCCAGCCTTCAAAGTGAAGCCGAGAATCTGAGCCAAATGCTTCACGAAACGACCGGAGATACTCGCTTCGTTGCTGCTCATTTAGGTCGCTGCTATAACGACGGCCGTGTTGAGTATTTGGCCTGCGGTCAGGGGCCGGTGTTCCTTTTGAGCCAATCTGGAGGGATGAGCACTTTAGAAAGAACGGATCCTCCGCTGGGCATTTTCCAGGACCAATCGTTCACTCCCCCGCTGCTTCAGATGCAGAGCGGCGATCGTCTGGTTGTGCTAACCGACGGGCTGCTGGAATGTGAAGTCGAGGGAAAGCAGTTCGGTGTGGAGGGAGTCTGTGCCAGCCTGAGTGGAGAGCCTACTCGAGAGCCGGTTCAGCTCCTGGCTGATCTTTTCCAGGCCGTCAACATGTTTCGCAATGGCGCTTCGCTCCGAGACGACGGTTGTGCTCTGGTCATTCAGAGCACAACCGGTTCATGCTGGGGGGACTAATCTGAAAGAAGCGCCCAGAGCGTGAAAGTTCTGAGCGCTTGATGTGAGGTCTCAGGTGGTGGGTAAGGCGACCGAATGGCGGCGCCAGATGTCTCTAACGAGATTCCCATTTTCTCGGACAACAGCCTGACCTGGGGGCCTCGGCCAGCAGGGGGGCGAGGTTCGCTGTCTGGCAGTGGGCCCGGATTAAGTGGCCGCCGCCGGTCAGGACGGACAAGTCCGCCTGCACTTCTGGCCTCGCCGCTGAGGAACTAAAGGCCCCTAAAGTTTGCTTCATAGCGTCCGATGCAATGAAGGTGAAGCATCTGATGCTGTTCCTTGTTCTTAGTCAGGCGGCTCTGGCCGACAGCACAACCAGTGCCAGCCAGCAGTTGGAGTTGATCATCGCGCCGGCCCCGCTGCAACTGAGTACTGGTTTGCTGCCGAACGGGCCCTTTCAGAGTCTGCCGCGCAACGCAGAGGCCCAACTGGTCTGGACTCGGGAACGTATTGGCAATGATGAGGTGGTGACTCTTAGCGTGGCCCCTTCCGACCAGCCCCTTGCGCAACCATAAGACGCTCTCTTATGCTGGCAGGGTGAAGATATGGCTACTCGTGCTGCTTGCTTTTGGTCCGGTCGCCGCCCAACCCGGACTGAAGTTAACACTGCTCCAGTCCGGACCCCGAAGTCCGACTTTAGGGCATTTGAGGCTTGAGGCCAATCCTCGTGTTCAGACAATTTCTTTTACCCCTCCCATTAGCTATCGCGTTCACTGTGAAGGCTTTTCTGGATGGTCGGTGACCCTATACGCACCGGTTCCCAGCCAGGGCGAAAGCGAACTGTCTGTCTGGCGCTACCAGCCGGGCAGCGGCCAGTTGACCGCGTTAACTCCACAATTGACGACAGTTTCCCAAACCGACGCACAGCTCTCAGGGGAACTCAGTGGAGGAGGGCTAACTGTCCTATCCACCCAGGGCCAGGGCGACTTTCTGTATACAATAGGAAACTTTCAAATTGCTCAGCCTACCGCCGGATCCGCGGGAACCTACTCCACCACCCTGACCGTCACTCTTTCCGGACAACCTTGACATGAAAAGCACACCATGGTTGTTGGTAATGCTTGCCGCGCCGGTCCCGGCCCAGACTGCAGACAGCACCACCCTGAATATCACCTTTTCTAGCGGTATTTTCTCGATCAATAACGTTGGTTCTCCGGTGCATTCCTTTTCGCCCCTTTCGGTGGACAATCTGGTGGGCACCCAGACGCCTTTGAGGCTGACCAGTACCCCCAGGTTTCTCATTACTAATATTGGCAACGCCCAGGGCTGGTCGCTCAACTTGAGCGCCATTCACGGTCCGGAGCACACTCTGGAACTCGACTATCAACCGGGCTCCGGCCAGATCCAAAGGCTAAGCGGTCTGCGCCTGCCCGGGGACCTGGACCTGGACGCCGACTTCGGAGGCGGTCTGGCCTCGGGGCGTAAGGTGCTCTCGGCACCGGCCAACACCAACCAGGGGCTTTTTCTCTACTCGCCGGCACCTGACCGCTGGTTTCTCATTCTACCCAATCAAGAACGCAAGGCTGGTCAGTTCACTTGGACCTTGCAGGCCACCCTCAACGCCGCGCCCTGATCGGTCTCTTGGTTGCGGATTTGCGCAGAGATTCTGCTCCGCTGAGCAGGCCTAGTGCAATTGAACCTTGTCTGGGCAGTATTTCCCAATAAGCTTGCATCAAGCGATACAGTCGGCAGGCGCTAGAGAAACTTAAGCTACTGTCGACAATATCGATAATGAACGCGGCTCCTCGGCCGCTTGGGAAGAAATGGAGACGACTTTGAAGCTTCGCAACCATCTAGCTCTAATTGCCTTACTCGTGGCCTCGAGCCTGCCCGCCGCGGCTCAGAATACCGCGACTCAAACTTTAACGCTGACCATTAATCCAGGAGCCTTGAGCATCACTGGCGGGGGGACGACCAGCACCTTTAGCCCATTGGCGGCGCCCACTTTGACCACGGGGCAGAACGCACTCACCCTGACCAATCCGCCTACCTTCGTCATCAATGACGCGCGCGGAACCAACGCAGGCTGGAGTGTCGCCCTGACCACGGCAACGAACAGCAGTCCCAGCGGGACTACGGTAGCTAATCAGCACTTGTTTTATAATGTCGGAAACGGTGGCCCCACCCTAACCAATCTCAATACTTTCACGGGAAGTTTTGAGGGCACTCAGGGCGGTGGCGGCCTGGGCGACGGTACCGGCGTGACCGCCGGTACCCAAGATACCAACGCCAATCCGGTGAAGACCATCTCCGCTGCCAGCACCGCAGCCGGTAACGCGGGTTCCCGCAACTACAGGATCGGCAATGCCTGGGCCTTGCAGGACGTCAGCGGCGGTGGCTCCATTCCTCTGGCCGGGGCCTACAACTGGACCATGACCGCAACTCTTTCCGCCACTCCCTAACGGGCCACGTCGCTGGCGGAGGTCGGGGCTGAGCCCCTGGCCTCCGCCCTTTGCTAAAACCATTCTGGAGAAGAAGCCGCCTCTTGCGTAAGTTTTTATTCATTGCTCTCCTGCTGCTGACCGGGCCAGTCTTCTGCGAGCTTGGCGTGGGGGTAAAGGGCTACATTACCGATCCTGGCCGGCGTGCGGTCGAGGCCTCCAAGGGCTATTACGACTTTTATCTCAAGCCCGGAGATACGGTGGAACACGTTATTGAGGTTGAAAACACCGGAGATCAGCCGGGGGTCTTTTACGTTTATCCGGCAGACGGGACCAGTTCACCAGCCGGCACGCTGGTGGGCGGCGTGCGCGGCCAGGACCCCAGCCGTGCTGGAACCTGGCTCAAGGTCGAAAAAGAGTCCCTGCAGCTCGAGCCCAAAGCTCGTGAGCGGGTCGCCTTTCGCCTGAGCGTGCCGGCCCAGACTCCGGTGGGCGAATATTTTTCCTATGTTTTCATCGAACCCGACTCACCCGCCCAGCCTCAATCCGAAAACGCCAGCCGGTCCAACTCTGAAGTGCACTCAGGAGTGCGCGTACGCAGTCGTATCGGCATGCTGATCATCACTTTCGTGGGCGACACCAGCCTGCGCCAGCCTGACTGGAAATGGGAGGGCCAAGGCAAGGCGTTCGACAATGGAGAAATTTTCTACTGCGTTCGACTGCAAAATACCGGAAATGTTTTTCTTAAGCCTCGGGTTAAATGGAGTCTTTTGGGGCCAAACGGGAATATTGTCTCCCACTCCAAGGGCGAGGACGAGTTCGGCTACATCGTGAGCGGCAGTGATCTGCTCTTGCGTTTTCCGCTCTCGGGCGGCCAGTTATTGCCGCGCGGGGAATACCAGTTGCAGTGGAGTCTGGTTGACCTGCGCTATCCCCAGTTAACCCGAGAGTCCTCGCTGAGAGTCTCATTGCCTTAGTGGGTTGGGGTCCCTGCGTTAGGGCTCTCTCAGGCCTGCTTCTCGTTACCGCCACTGGCCTCGCTCAGCCCGATCTGCGCGCCTTGGGGACAGTGCCGGGCTTCGACGAGATCCGCCAGGCTCCCGGTCTGCGCTTTTACAACGCCCTGCTCCACCACCAGGAGTGGGCTCTGGGAGGTGAGCAGATGTTGTCGTTGGCCAGTGCCTACACGCTGCTGCAACCCGGGCGACCCCTGGACGCTTTTCTGGCTCAGTGGCATCAAAAACACCAGGATTTCACCTTGGGCAGCCAGCTGCTCAACAACGCCACGCCTATCTACGAGCAATTTCTTTTCTCCGGCGGGCGCTGGGGTTGGCATCAAGGACCCTGGTCCGGGGGGGCCTACTTTGGTCAAAGCCAGAACGCGCTCCAGGAATTGCGGGGGACCTTCATGCGCCAGCAGGTAGCCGGAGCCTCGCTGGCCTGGAGTCCAGACGATTTTCAATCCTTGGGCCTGGCCGTGATGCCCTACGCCTCCCAGGCCTATAGCGGCATCGATCGTTATCTGGCCATGGCTCAGTTGTATCAGGCCCAGGAATTTCGCGACGGAGGGGGCTACGGTCTTTCCGCGGGTTACGGCCGGGACAGCTTTTCAGGGGACAGCGCCTTCCGCGTGCTGGGGGGATTTCACAACCAGTGGCTGGATGCGGATTGGAGTACACGCTCGATTGGTAAGAGCTTCGGGCCATCCACCGGTCTATTTGATTTGCGGGGCACCTCTTTTTCCAGTCTGACCGGCAGTATCCATTTCAGTCCGGAGTGGTCGTTGATGGAGTCAGCCAGCCTTTCCGACACCTTCATGGGCACCTCCCAGGCTTCGCATATCTCTAGCTTTAATCATAGTGTACGTTATCAAACCCAGGATTTGTTGGTGACCGCCGGCCTTCAGCAGCTCGGACAGGTCGCTCAGGGGACCTCTTCCAACAGCAATTCTTATTATCTGAGTGCTTACGCTCAGTGGGGCGGTTTGCGAGTCAACACCACCCTGCGACGCACCGTGGGAAGCTACCAGAACGATGAACTGGGACTGGGTCTCACCTTTCCTCTGAACGAATGGCTTTCCGTGCGTCTGCAGGAGTTTTACAGCAGCGGTGGATCTCTGGCCAGCAATGCTGGACTGATTTTTAAGCTCGGCCAATACGGCTCGGCGGACATCGGTTACTATCGCCAGGACCAGATTCAGAACACGGTCTTTCGCCAGGCCAGCCGCGACAGTCTGGTGGCGAATGCCCAGCTCAGTCTCTTAGGCAACCTCAAGCTCAGAGCTAGCGTCAATCCCCAGTCTTTCAGTCTCGCTCAAATGCGCTGGGTAGCCGATGAACATCAGGAATTTATCTTGGAGCACCGCTTTCAAAACTCTCAGAACCGATTTTTCTATGATGACTTCACCAGTGTCCCACTGGGCCACGTGACCACCCTGAGCTGGAATGCATCCTGGGGAGGTCCCATGGAAAAGCGTCTACGCGGCGAACTGGAGAGCCGGGCACGGGTTCAGGTCCTGGCCGAGGACGGGAGGCACCCGGTACCCGAAGTTCGCCTGTTGCTCGGAGAGCGTGAAGCGCTAACCGATCGCGAAGGTTTTGCCTACTTCGGCAATTTACAGGCCGGAGAATTCGATCTGAGAGTGACCGAGATGCCGGAGAATTACGAGTTGCTTGGGGCGGACCACGAGCGCATAGAAATTGAGCCGGGCCGGACCAGCCAGAGCACATTTCAGGCTGTTGCCTTCAGCGGCCTGGAGCTTGTTGTATTCCAGGATTCGGAATCCGACCACAAAATTCTGGGAGTCGATTATACGCCTGCAGCTCGGACCAGATTTTGGATCAACGGGCAACCTTTCGAGAGTGACGTGGACGGTAAGATTCGGTTGCATCGTCTTCAGCCGGGGCCGTTTCTGGTTCGGCTCGATCCGAGCAGTCTCCAGCCGGGTATGGAGTTGACAACCGCCTCCGAACAGCGGGTTGAGTTGACGGCGGGACAAACCCGTCACCTGGAGTTTGGTGTGCAGGGTTTTGGCCAGCTTGAACTGCAAGTTTTGGAATATCGGCCGGGCGCTTTGAGCGCCCAGGGCGCCCGGCCAGCCCCTGAGGTCGGTCTGCTGGATAATTCGAGGCCGATCGGCCGCAGCGATGCCGATGGGCGCTTCCTGGGCCGGGTGGCCGCCGGACGAAGCCGCTTGCAGGTCGACTTGAGCGGGGCGGGCGGGTCGGTTGAAACTGAGGTTCCGGTGAGCCAGACTTGCCGGGCCAGGCTTGTTTTCTACAAATTCGCTCACCTGCACGTAGACCTCGAAGGCGTGCCGCCTGAAGCGGGCCTGGGAATTCGGCTGGAAGGGCCCGACGGGTTGGTGGTCGGGCCGATCTATGTGGGCCAGCACGGTCACGACTTTGTACGGCTCAAACCTGGTCATTATTCCGTGAAGATTGAAGAAGAGACCCTCCCGGAACATTTGAAGCCCGAGCGCACCTTGAATCCACTAGAACTTGGATCGGGTCAATCCAGCAAGTTGTTGCTCAAATTTAAGGAGAAACAGCCTTGAGACGGTTGGTCTTTTTGTTTCTGGTGTCCTTTCTGGCCTGGGGCCAGGAAGGACCGTCCAGTCGGGCTTTTGAGGCTCCTCAGAGGCGGGCGGATGGTAAGCCTTTGTGTCTGGATGCTTTTGGGGTAGAGGTGCGGGCCCCGAAAGTGCTGGCCAAAATTCCGCACGATCCCTCTTGTTACACTCAAGGCTTGTGCTTTGATGAGCAGGGCCGGCTCTACGAAAGCTGCGGTGGGTTCCAGACGTCAGAGCTTCGGGAGCTCGACCCCCGGAGCGGGAGGGTCTTGCGCCGCCAGGGATTGAGTCGAGAACTTTGGGCCGAGGGCTGCTGCGCGGTCGGCGCCGAGTTGCTGTTGCTGACCTGGCAGAATCGTCGTTTTTTCTTCTTCGATCAAGATCTGAGGCCAGGCCGGGAGCTGGAGTATTTTGGAGAGGGCTGGGGAGTGTGCCCCTACCGGGGCCAGCTGGCTCTCTCGGATGGGAGCGCCAGGCTCAAGTTTTTTCAGGACAATCCGTGGCAACAGCGGTCCGAAATTCAGGTGACCGAAACAGGACGGCCTGTCGATCTGATCAATGAACTCGAGACGGTTGAGAGCGAAATTTATGCCAATGTCTGGCCTAGTGACTACATCGCTGTGATCGATCCTCGCGAGGGTGCGGTGCGGGCCTGGCTTGACGGGCATCAGCTTCTAAGTCCCGAGGAGCAGTCTCACTGCGACGTTCTCAACGGGATTGCCTATGAGCCGGTGGGCCGTCGGCTGTACCTGACCGGTAAGTTCTGGCCCTGGATGTTCGTTGTGGAACTTCCAGGCGTCATTAAGTTGCGACCGACTTTTTCGGAGTGACCAGCAGAGCTCGGGCGATTGAGGGAAAGATAACGGCGGTGCTGACGGCCAGGAGCACGATGGTCGAGCGGAACTGAGGTGCAATCAGAGCGAGGCGGACGCCAAGATCGGCGAAGACCACCATGAGAGTCAACGGACAGCTCAGCAAAAACGCGCCGGCCCAGGCCTGGCGTCCTCTGCCTCCGATCAGGAAAATAGGCACCAGCCTGGTCAGGATCACGGCGGTCAGCATTTCCAGAAAGAGCCAGGGGTCACTGTTCCAGAGCGCCGAGAGTTCGAAGCGCAGGCCAACGGTGATGAAAAAGACCGGCACAAAAAAGCCGTTACCCAGGCTCAAAAACTTGAGCTCCAGCGCACCCCGGTCACGAAAAACAAAGGCGAACAGGCTGCCCGCCATAAATGCTCCCAGGATGGGCTCGATATGCAGGGCCGAGGCTACGGCCACAAAGATGAACATCAGCGCCATGCCGGCTCGCACCCCAACTTCGGATGAATCGTGCGTTTCCACCAGGCGTGCGAAGGCCTCTGCTTTCCACCAAACGGACAAACGCAAGACCAGCAGAACGACCCAGGCTAGAGCAAAGACCAGACCGAGCTGCCCGAATTGGCGCAAGAATTCCCAATTGAGCCCCCCGGCTTGCTGATGAGCGTCGACTCCAGTGGCCACAATGATGGAGAAAAACTCTCCTAAAGAACCCATGAGCAACAGGTCCTGACCAAATGTCGACCTCATAATTTTCAACTCTTGGAGAACTCCCAGCAAAACTCCGATGGAAATCACCCCGATCACAAGACCTAAGAAAGGTGGCCAATTCAAACCCCAGGCAATGAGTTGGGCAGTCAGGAAGACCCCGGCGGCACGCAAACCGGCTCGAACCAGCGGCGCCCGTCCGGCCTCTTCCAGGCCGCGGAAGTCGATCTCCAGGCCGGCCGTAAACATCAGTAGAAGCATGCCTAACTCCGACAGTTGAGAAATGAATTCCGAGATCGAGACCAGGCCCAGAAGATAGGGGCCAACCAGAATGCCGTAGATGATTTCTCCGACCGCAGCCGGGATGCGCAAGGGGCGGCAGAGTAATGGAATGGCAAAAGCACCCAGCGAGGTAAACACCAGCGAGGTGGCCGTAGCCAGGTTCAGGTCAGCGGCCACGTTTGCACAATACCAAAGTTGAAATTCTGCTCCTCAAGAGCAACAGACGGGATACGTCCGGACGGGTTAGTTTAACGCCCCGCCCCGGGCGGTGGCCCATCACCAATAAATGAAAGTTTCGAGAATAGTCCAGCAACTGATGCACCGGATTACCCCGTAGAACAACTGGCTCGACCTCCAGGCGGTAAGCCTTGCCGAGCCGGACGGAGCGTTCCAGAGCTCGCTCCAGGTCCGCCAGGCGCTCGGCTCCGCTGACCAGAGTCGGCGGCAGCACCACCACTGCGGTGATTTTGGATACTCCCAGCATGCGAGCCACATCAATGGCAAGTTCCACCTCGCCTCCGCGGCCCTGACTCACTGCCACTACAATGCTCTGATAGGGGAAGGTGCCTCTGGCCAGCAACACGGGAACCCGGGGGGCTTCCACTCTTTGCACAAAGGAACCTTTGGTCAGGCCCAGGTTATCCAGCCAGTGCGACGAGGGGGGGAGTAGCGCCACACATCCGGCTTCGTCAAAGGAAAGGGTCGTTCCCAAGGCCTTGGTATGGTCGGCTAGATACTGAGATTCGGCCTCAATCTTTGGATCTGTAACCACAACTTTGTTGCCGAACTGCAGCGGGAACTCGGATTCGCCCGCTCGGAAGAAGTCGGCAATCGAGGGCAAAATGGCGGGCTCGCCCACCAACAAAACTCGGTCTCCCGCCTCCACACAGGTCGCGCCGTGCGGAACCACAAGGGTTCCTTTGCGGTAGATGGCTGCCACGAGCCACGCCTGAGGGCTGAGGTCGATCATGGACTTCCCGATGACTGGTGAGTTGGGCAGAACCGTGACCTCCAGGATCTCTCCCTGACCCAGGCCCACGTCCGCGGTGGTGCGCTTACCTCGCTCCAGTCGCGACTGGAGTGTTGAGGCCACCGAGTCTGGGCGGCTCATGGTGAGAACTCCGAGTTCTTCAAAAGCTTTTAGCTGGTCGCTTTGACGAGCGGTGGAGAGCACCTGAGGTACCTGATAGATTTGGCGGGCCAGACGGCAGAACTCCAGGTTGACGTCGTCGCGGCCGGTCAACGCGATAGCCGCTGTGGCTCCTTGCATCCCCGCTTGTTTGAGCACGAGAGAGCTGGTGGCGTCACCCGTCACATAGGAAATGCCGGGAAGCAGGAGTTCCTTGCCCGGTTCCAGATCGACCACCACCACTTCCCAAATTGCCTGCAGGCGCAAACTGAGCGCGCGCCCACTTTGACCGGCTCCAGCAATGATGACTCGGGGTTTGTTGGCCATCACCCCGGCTTAAACAAGCACCTCAACCTCTCCTATGGCCTGACCTCGGCGGAGCGTTTGCTTCATAGACACGGGTTTCATTTCGTTTTGTTAAGCCTTCCCTGATTGGTCAGCCTGATATTTGCTTGGGCTTGAGCTCCTCAGCCGAAAATTGGGAACGCTCCGGTTGGGTAAGCATCTTTCGGTATTCCCCTGGAGTCAGGTTCAAATATTGACGAAAAAGTACGCAAAGTCGCTCTGCAGTGACCAGACCTGACATTCGGGAGATGACGGCCAGGCTTAAATCAGATTCTCGCAACAGCTGCTCCGCCCGGCGCAGCCGCAGTCTTCGTAGCTGTTCGGCCGGCCCGTAGCCCAGCGCGGTTTGAAAGTGCTGTTCAAGCAGTCTCCTGGAAACGCATAAATGGGAGGAGAGGGCCGGTATCCGAACCGATTCGGTGAGATGGGCCTGCATCCACTCCATGGCCTGACGCATGAGGCCACTCTCAAAGGCAAGCAAATCGGTCGAGTGGCGGGCCGCCACCGCCGGTGCCGGCAATCTAATTCGACTGATACTCCCACCGCTTAACATCTGGTGGAGACTGTCGGCTGCCTGGTAGCCGATCGCTCGAGCTGGAATCACCACGCTGGAGAGCGTCGGGTCCGAGACAGCGGTAACCATCTCGTAGTTTCCTACGCCGATAACTCCCAGGTCCTCGGGGACGCGAACGTTCAGCCTGCGGCATGCCTGGAGCAACCTGCGGGCCGCTACGTCGTCCGCTGCCAGCACTCCACAGGGTCGAGGAAGGCTCTCAAGCCACTCGGAGAGCTCTTGTCGGAACTCGCGCTGTTGGCCGCTCCAGTCCAGGGAAGTCTGGAAGCGGACTTGCTGGCGGGTGTACTCACCACTGGCGGTTACAAAGGCCTGTTCGATCAGGTCCGATACCGGGCTGTTCTTCAGTCCGAGAAAGCCTGTCTGGTTGAACCCTCGTTCGCGCAAATGACCGGCAGCCACACGGCCCACCTGATCGTAGTCGGCGGTCACACTGGAAGCTGAGCCGTCATTCAAAACCCCCTGGACGTCGACCATCGGTAGCCTGACCTTGGTCAGGGCTTGAAGCAGCTCGGGGGATTGGCCGTCAAATATGATTCCATCTGGGCGGTCGCCTTCGAGCAAGTCTCCCGCTCCAAAGTCTCCCCAGGACTCGGCCAGCAACTCCCAGTTCTGGCGAGCGGGATGGGAATGAACTCCCTCCAAAACCCTCCGGCCGAAGGAGGTCGCCAGGTCTACGAGCAGGGCGACCCGGGACTGAAAGGTTCGACTGGATGAGCCGGCGGTGGTCACTCCGCGGGCTTCTACGCAATTTGACATCGATCTTCTGTTTTCTGGCACGCCCCCCGACTCATTTGGGCCTTTGCGCAGTCGAGGTGCCTGAATGCGCACGCCTCCGGTCAAAAAAGTGGCACGCGGTGTTGGGATTTCGCGTGCCTCCAGGGAGTGATGCTGGCACAATTGCCAACCAGTATATTGTGACTGGTGACCCCCACTTCCTTTTTGTATCGCAGTCTGACAAAAGTTGTCCGCAAACGAACAGCAGATTAAAGCAGCCCCCGCGTAGCTTGGGCGTTCTTGTTTGCCGAAGTCATCTTGTCTTTTTGAATGCCGAATGTAATGTCATTGATCGAGGTTAAGAGCTTCGAAACGTTAGCCCGATCGTTTTCGTCTGCCTTACGTAACTCTAGCTGCGTTTGGCGTTGAGTTGACTGGGCCTGACGCATGTCGGTGATGAACATCTGCTGGTCCATCGCCTGCTGGTTAAAGTTAGTAATATTCGTTGCCAAGAATTTCTCCTTACGAAAGCTAAGAACAACTTGGCTCTAAGTCGGTCGAATTCTTTTGTTTGCTTGCGTAGCAATTTTGCAAATATGCGGAGGAAATATTGCTGAGGTGCGTACGCTAGCCATCGCGGGCCTTTTCCAAAAATAGTGTCAGTTCTTTCTCTGGCATGTGCGGGCCCACCAGCAACGTAATCAGATCGCCCGCCTGCACAACTGTGGAGCCATGAGGAATCATCACCTGACCGTCTCTCTCCAGCAGCACCACCAGCAGGTCGTCGTGGTGCGGAAATCGACGCAAGGGGAGGTGTTCCAGTTCCGAGTGAGACTCGACCAGAACTTCAACTGCCCGGGCCTCTTCTTTCCAATGCGGCTGCTTAATGTTCAGGTCTCGGTGCAGCAAGGCTTCGTAAATCGGCTGATCGCCGAAATATTCGGCCACCAGGTATGCGAACCAGGCCCCAAAAAGCAGTGCGTAAAGCAGGTTGTACTGCCCGGTCATCTCGACGATGAGCACAACGCCGGTCAAGGGAGCCCGCACCGAACTGGTCAGAGTGGCCGCCATCCCGACCGTGGCCAGAATTTGCGGAGGGGGGGTCAATTCCGGGACCCAGACTCCCATGATCACTCCGCAGATATAGCCGGTTAGAGCCCCCAGCGTAAGCATTGGGGCGAAAAGCCCGCCCGGAACCCCGGTCACATAGCTGAGAATCGTGAAGACCAGTTTGACCGCCAGCAGTAGGGCAAGTCCGGACAGGCCGTAGTGCATCTCACCGCTGAGGGCGGAGTGGGTCAGATAGTGGCCTCCGCCGGTCAAGGGTGTGCACCAGCAGAAGAGCAACATCCCCAGACTCCCGACGATTCCGGCATATCCCGCCGGTGTCAAGGGAAGCTTCGGTTTCTTCTCGAGCAGGCCGAGTATGCCTCGATTGAACAGGAGACCAAGCAGAGCGGCCAGGATGGCCACGATGAAGACCACCGGGAACTGCCTGAGTTCCACCGGCGCCACTTCGCGCAGTCCGAAGCTGTTGCCCTGGCCCAAGAACAGGCGGGCAACAGCCACAGCGGTGACCGTGCTGATGAGGGCGCTTCCGTAGGTGACCCGAGACATCTCCCGCCGCAACTCCTCCATAATGAACAGAAATCCGGCCAGGGGGGCATTGAAGGCCGCGGCCAGACCCGCCCCCGCGCCGGCTGCGATGAGGTTGCTCCGCGTGCGGGGAGGCACATGAATTCGGTCACACAACCAGCCTGCGCAAGCAGCTCCCATATGAACTGTAGGTCCTTCACGTCCTAAGGAAAGACCAGCCCCCAAAGCCAGCAACCCGGCGCAGAATTTGCTAATCAGCAAAGGTACCGGTCTGAGCAAACGCATCCCCAACAAAACCGCCTTGGTATGGGGGATGCCGCTACCCGATGCTTCCGGTGCAAAGCGCTGAGTTAACCGGTAGGAAGCATAGCCGAGGAAAGCTCCCAAGGGGGCCAGCAGGGCGGGCAGCCACCACCAGTCCCGCGGGATGAGCTGAGAACTGGCCATCTCCGCCGTGCTGATCAGCTGGACGCAGGTTTGATAGAACACCGCGATGGAGCCTGCCAGGCCCCCCACGATGGCGGACAGTAGAAAGGTATAGCGGCGCGAAAGCCTGTGCAGATGTTTGCGTGTATGATGATGATTGGACAAACTTTATACGGTTTGGTTGGTTGGAATGAAAGGCCCGCTGCTTTTTTGCGCAAGAACATGGCTCGATTGCGCGAAAAGGCCTGAATGTCTTGGTTTCTGAAGGCGAACTGGCTAGGCCAACTCCTCGATCTCCCCGGTCATACCCAGCTCCTGACAGGCGCGAATGAAACTGGCGGCCGACCAGGCCTGGTAACGTTTGCCCATCGGTTTCCCGGTGCGGGCGTGGGCCCATTCATTGAATTCCCACTCGCTCTTGATGCCCAGTTGATTGAGAAGGCTTAACCGGTATAGTTCTCGACAAGCGAGCTGATGCAGCCCGAGCCGATGCAAGTAGCGCACCCAAAAGCCCCCAACCATCGGCCAGATCCCACCGTTGTGATAGTGTCCCGGCAGGTTGAGCAGGTTGGTCGTATAGTACGGTTTCCAATCCGGATCCCCGGAGTTGACACTGGGATAAAGACAAGAGACTGGATGCGGTTCATTGACCCCGACGCCCCAGAGAAACTGGAAAGTTCTTCGGGCTTTCTCTATGTCCACCACGTGGAAGAGAAAGGCGAGCACGTTTCCAAGCACATCGCAGCGCCAGCTGAAGCCAAAAGGGGTGATTTCAGCCAGCAGATAGCTGACATCTCCCAGGCTGAACTGAAGGGAGGCGAAGGGCTGATTGGTGCGTGCGCTATCTGGCCAGAAGCGGTCCATGATCTGCGCGCGAACCCGGTGACCGTTTTGGAAATAGTCGGCGGCGGTCCGTTCCTCGCCCAACCACTCCAAAAGGCGCCCATAGCAGAATTGGCAGCGATACCACAGGACTTCGTCGTAGAGCACGTTATAGCTGCGCGCAAAAAGGTCGGTCCAGTCACCCGCTTCTGGAATTTCCAGGAGTCCGTCATTATTGCTGTCGTGAGCTGCTAACCAGTTCATGGCGGAACGGAGCGAACGGGCTGAACGCTTAAGGAACTTCAAGTCTCCACTGACGCGGATATAGTTATAGAAACCAATGATAAACCAGAGCCCGCTATCCACCGAACAGATTCCGCCAACCCCTGAATAGTCGGCCAGCCCGGTGTCGATGCGAACATTGCTGGGGACTTGACCCACTGGAGAAATCTGCTGGAGAAGGGTCTCGAGGGTGGTTTTCTGGGCCTTGCGGATGTCCGGCTCTTCGAGTAAAGCAGTTCCAACGATCGTCATACAGCTATCACGCGCCCAGACACTTCGATAGTTTTCGTCGGTTCCCAGCACTTCGTTGTCGGCAAGTGAGCAGGCAGAGAAGCCTAGAGGCGTGATGTTGCGGCGAATCGTTTCCAGAGCCTCATCATAGGCACGGGCGATGAGTCTCGCCTCATCTGCACGTAGGCCTCCCGGATTCTCGGTTTCCAGCAGCCTCTGCAGAGCCGCCTCCCGGGTCACCCCCGCCAATCCGGAACGGAGCTTGGGGAGCCTCGGCCACAAGCCATAGTGGTCCAGTCCCTCCACCACACCATCCGCCAGGCTCGCCTGACTGGTGTAAACGGGTAGCGGAATCACGGCTTCAAAGAGTTCGGGTTGGGCGTTGTCGACCACGATGCCGCGCACTTCAGGAAGGGCAAACATACTGCTGTCGTTACCGCTGTCTCCCGCCACCAGGCAGTCGCGACTGCTGATGTTCAGGCTGTCTAACAGCCAGGCCAGGGCCTTACCCTTACTCGCCTGGACCGGCAGCAAATCCAGGTCCCGCAAACTCGAGTAGACGATCTGAACTTTGAGTTGCTGAGAGTCGAACAGTTCCTGGAGGCGCTGTAGGGTCTGTCGGGAGGCGCGCGGCAAATACCAACTGGATTTATAGCGGTGTTGGTATTCTAAGGGCTGAGCCTGAATGCCCGGGAAATCACGAACCAAAGCCTCCACCTGAGCTGGCTGCCAGTCCTGCTCAAGCTCTTGAGCAAATTCGACGAGTTCTCGACGTCGCCGAAAGTCGTAGATTTGCGTTCCCACACCCCCTATTAAGTAGTCGGGCTGAGGCAGGGGCTCTTGCTGTAAAAGCATGAAAAGGTCGTCCAGCAAACGTCCCGAGCTGTAGACCAGCACCGGCGGGGTTGTCAAGGAGCTCCAGGCCCGCCGAAACCTTTCGGTGCCTTCCGGATTTCCGACCAGCGTTCCGTCCAGGTCGGAGCAGAAGAGCTTCACGCCGACCCCTCTTCCCGCCAGGGCTCATCCCAGTCGTCCGCCAAATCCAGGTGGGAGGGGGGATGCTCTTCGACCAGGCGGATCAACATCTGCGTTATGCCGGTCCAGGTAAACAGACTTCGAGCTCGATAGGCTCCCATTTTCGAGAGTCTGCGGGCCAGCAATCCGTGGCGGAGGACTTTAGACATCGTGATGCCCAGGTCTTCTTTGTCAAAAGGGTCGGCAAAAAGCGCGTGCCGTCCGTAAGTCAGGACCCGAAACAGACCGCCGTGAGTCGTGACGACCGTGGGTGTACCGCAGGCCATCGCTTCGATAGCCGTCATGCCAAAAGGCTCATAGCGGCTCGAAAGCACAAACAGGTCAGCGGCCCGATAGTAGTCGGCCATTTGCTCGTCGGGAACAAAGCCTGTGAAGCACACGCGATCTTTCAACCCCAGTTGTTGGACTCTATCCTGCAAATCACGGAGGATTGAGTCTTCGCCAGCGGAGAGATTTTCGCCACCCACCGCCAGCAGCAGCACCGATTGTGGAAAGCGTTGTGCCACCAGCGAAAAAGCATCAATCAGAAGGTCGTACCCCTTGTTTCGGGCCAGCCGACCAATCGCCAGCACGACCTGACCCTGAAATCCCAGACTTCTTCGCAAGGCCTGGCGAGATGCTTCCCCGATCGGGAAGTAGCGAGTGTCGTCATAACCGGGCGGAACCAGGGCCAATCGGTCGTGAGACAGTTCGTAATCGCTACGTAGCATGTCCGTCTGGACCGGGGTGGTCGCCAGCACTTTGTGGGCCCGTCGGTAGAGATTTTGCTCATTTAGAATGCGTTCGGCAAAATTGTATTGCTGCTCCAGACGCTCGAGGTCACCAGGGTAATCCTGGGCCATCTGACGTTGCTTCCAAATTCCCAGGGAATGGGGAGTGTGCAAATGAGGGGCACCCTGCGCAGCGGCAATGCGCTCACCTGCCAGCCCGCCATCCCAATAGTGAGAGTTGACGAACAGGTATTGGAGTTTTTCCTGGTCTATACGTTTGAGGGCGTTGACCACCCACTCGTCGAGGTGGAGATAGAGGTACTCTTTGGGCAGAAAACCGCTACCCCCACATGCGGCGCGAACCACGCGCACGTGAGGACAGACCTCCTCCACTTCCGCCTGGTCTTGAAAGCGCCGTGTCCAAATATCCACGCCGTAGCCCAGCTGAGCCAGCTTACGCGCGGTTTCCAGGACATAAACAACTTGCCCACCTGTATCCTGCGCCCCGAGCGGCGGCCGGGCGGCTACGTAACCGTGAGTCGAAACCAGTGCTACGCGGGGACGATGGGATATTACGCAATTTGACATGGTATTTCTGTTTCTAGCAGAGCACGATGACCATTGTGCGGTTTGCGCAGAGATCTTGAACGATTACGCAGACCTACTTGGGCGCGGTTGCGCGGAATGACTGTCCTAGAATCACCTCGACCCCTAAGGTCAGCGGAAGCCCCAGATCCTGATGCAAGGCTTTGGTCAGAAGAGGAATGCGCGTTGGGGTCAGCGGCTTGGGGCTGCGCAGTTTGACGTCTACGCTCAGGCTCGGTTGCTCGGAAGAACCAGCGGTCGTGACGTGGATTTCGAGCAATTCCAGGTCTTTTTGCTGAGCAATGACCAGGCCAGCCTGCCTCTCAAATTCCTGACGTTGGATTTCATCAGGGCTGGGAGGTAAATCGATCGGGGAGTTTTGCTGCCCCTGGCGAGTATACTCCTGCACTAGAGTCGTGCGCACCGTCAGCCCGAGACCTTTTTGGTCGGGTCGTCGAGACTGGAGCTTTTCGAGAGTTGTGGTCTCCAGTCGGTCCACCAGACGTGAATCAAATAGATATGGGCTGCGCAGTAGAACCAACAATCTTTGCCCATCCGCCTCTTGTGTTAGCTGTCGGAGGCTGGTCAATTCGACTCCAGGAAAGCCCTCCAGAGCTTGAGTCAGGGCGCGCTGAGTCTCTGCTTCCAGCACCTCTTGCTCGGTGGGGGCGGCCTTTTCCGGAAGAAACAAATGCCCGTCGGGAGTGACATAGCTGGCCCTGGCAGTGCCAATCCGCAGCCGGACGGGGTAGCCGAGCCGTTGTTGCAAAGTCTTCTGCAGGTTGCGGGCGCTGCTTACGCCTACTTCTTCCGGAGCCCTGGCTGAAATCTCGACCTCGAGGTTGCCTTTGACCAGGCGCACTCGTAAAGCATCCAGGCTGGCCCCGGTCAGATGCGATAGTTCTTGTAAGGTAATCTCCCGCGTGATTTGCTCCGCTCGACGCTCGGCCACCAGGTTGGTGAGCTGTCGGGTCAGGAAAGCGCCGGTCGCCAGCAGCAGCAGCAGGTTGACGACAAAGGCTTGCAACAGCCGGCGCTCGCGCCGCAAGTTTCCCCAATGCCCCAGCCCGGCCAGAGCGAATACGATGCTGGCGGCTAACTGAATGGTCAGGAAGTTGGCCAGAAAGAGAACGAACGCTCCCACGCCACGCTCATATTGTCCGGCTCCTATGCAGAGACCTGAAACGCAGAGCGGAGGAACCAGGGCTACGGCGATCGCGACGCCAGCGATGGAGGCGCTGATTTTGCGATTGACGGTGGCAAAAGCACCGGCCAAACCGGCTGCAAAACCGATGGCCAGGTCTAGCAGGGTCGGATGTGTCCTGCCGACGATCTCGCTCTGGCTGAGATCCACGTGGGCCGAACCAAGGCCCTTGGAGATGCAGGTGGCTGTAAACAGACAGACCAGAACGCCGACCAGCTCGGCTGTCAAGGCTCTGCGGAAATCGGGCAGGTGCCCCTGGACCAGGCTCAGAGCAATTCCCAGAATCGGCCCCATCAGTGGGGCGACGATCATCGCTCCAATCACGGTCGCGGTGGAATTGGAGATCAGGCCAAAGGTCGCGATCAAGGTGGATAGCAGCAGCAAGATCAGGTAACTGGAGCCCAGACCCGAGGAGCTCTGGATGCTCTCGATAATTTCTAATTGAGCCTGCTCGGGCACCCGAAGCTTCATCCTTTAGACCTTTGCGCCATCTCTTCAGTCGCCTGCCCGGTGCCTGCCTCACAATCATCGCCTTGGCAACAGAACCAAGTCATTCCGTGTAAGGCGGGATTTCCAGTCGAACAACGCAGACCTGCTCCCAGATTCCCTCACCGAGTAAGAACCTGAGGAATCTGCTCAAAACGGGATGGCTTTTTTCATAGGTTAACAGTTCGCATCGACTGTGGTCGCGAGTCAAAACCCGAGCATAGACTCTCCATCTACGGCCCCGAAAGTCTACCTCGGCCTCAGGGTGTTTAAGCAGGTTCAGAAACCATTCGGCCCGGAACCCCATGGCTGATCCGACGTAAATGTGTCTCGCTATCGGGTCATAACGAACGACCTCCAGGACAGCCTGCCGCATCAGCCCGGTTCGCCTTCCCCGATGATGCAAGCGCAAAAAACGAGAGCCCAGAATCCAAGAACAGTCAGCCCGATAGAGCCAGAGAGGTAATCGCAGAAACCTTCGCAGGACAGACATCCTCACCAGGGCCCATCAGAGTTGTCAGGGGAATAGCGCAGGGCCCGACGCAGGTGTTTGGGTTTGTGGATGCTGCGCACGTGCATTTCTCCGTCGTAGGCCTTGAGACCGGTGACCCGGCGCAGCAGGAGCTGCCGGTCTACTTGCTCCTGGCAGAGAGTGTCCGGTGAGAAACAGTGGCTGGCGGTCAGAAAGCACCACAGGCTGTGATAACAGGGGACGAAGCTGACCATCGGACAGAGTCTTGACCAATGTTTGGCCAACTTGCGGTAGTGGCTTACAAAAAGGCTCTCCTGGCGAGGATTGCCGCTGCCGACTTGAGTGCAGAAGATACCATCCAGCCCCAACCTGGAGGCGACCAGCTGGTAAAGTTCCTTGAAGTCCAGGGTCTCCGATTCACTATTTTCGGTTAAGTCCGCGATGATGACGTCAAAATAACCTTGGGCGTCGCGCAAATACTGCAGTGCGTCCCCCACGATCAGGCGGCAGCGAGGGTCGTTGAAAGCCCCAGCGTGGAATTCTGGGGCAAAATCCCGACACAGCTTGATCAGTGTGGCGTCTTGCTCCACCATAACCACTTCCTGCACGCATTGGTGGCGGAGGACCTCCCGCAAGGCGCTGCCTTCACCTCCACCTAAAATCAGGACTCTGCGCGGCAGAGTGTGCACAAGCAGCCCAGGATGAACCAGGAGCTCGTGATAAATCGCCAAGTCCTTGGTGGCGGACTGGAAATCCCCATCCAGCAGCAGAAACTTTCCCCAAAGTTCATTCTCTCCCAGGAAGATTTCCTGGTAAGGGCTTTGTCCCTGGAAGATCACTCGGTCGACCCGGTGCTCGATTCGAACCGGACCTTCAATACGTTCTTTCACCCACTCCGGGTCCACTGTCCCACTCATGCTACAACCAAGATCTGGATAAGCTTGCGCGGTCCTCCAGAGATTCTTTTGTGGCAAGGCGTAGCGCTGCTGTCATTTTGCGCAAAGCCGCGGGCCAGTGCGAGGCTCTCGGCCTTACCGAAGCCAGAACGCCAACAGGGATTCCAGTTCCGTTTGCTGCAGATTCTCGGCAACTCATCTCAAAGCACTGGAGAAGCAGATGAAGAAACTGATCCTCGTCCTGGCCACCGTTCTCTCGACCAGCGGCTGGCTGGCCGCCGAAGAGCTGACCGGCAAGCTGATTGTGCCTCGGGGCGCTGCAACCAAGGAAAGCTATCTCATCGGCAACTTCCAGCTGCTTGGGCGCAAAGGTAAGGTCATCCTGAGCGAATCAAAGCAGGTGTCAAGCCAGACTCTGAATCGGTTCCGGGACCAGTGGGTTTCCATTCAGGCCGAGTTTCAACCGGCCCAGACCGCTGACCCTCAGGAGCAGGCCCCGCTCATCATCGGCCCGGACGGCAAAACCAGTCTGCAGGATCACCCCGCCAGCTATCGCGTGATTTCCATTCAGGCCTACAAAGGACCCCGGTTTCCTTTGCCCAAGCCTTAAGGGTTATGCATGCACGGCCTGCGCCAACCGGAGTGGCTCCAAATAGGCTTTGTCTCCCAGTTTCAGCACTTCCGCCAGGCAGGCTGCCTCGTGAATCGCTCGCGAGGCCAGCACCGGATCCTGAGTACCCGAAGCCAGCAACGAGCGATTGACCACCCAGGCGAAGGGAGAGATTTGGGCCCGCAGCAGGTCGGCCTGCAGGCTGGCGGCCTCATGCACCGGAGTCGGCTCGGCCAGAGTGACCAGCACCACTCGGGTAAACTGGGGGTCTCGCAGCCTGGGTAGCAACTGGGTCACGGATTCCGGTGAGTCTTGCTGGTTCCGGCGTACCTCCCGAGAGTAGGCTTCACTGGCATCCATTAACAAAATGGTGTGACCGGTGGGAGCCGTATCGATGATGACAAATTCGTGCTCACCCTGGTGGACGGCTTCGGCAAAGGCCCGGAAAACGGCAATTTCTTCGGTGCAGGGCGAGCGTAGATCTTCTTTGAGCAGGGCCAGGCCCTGCTCGTCCAACTTGGCCGCGGCCCTGGCCAGAACCTCGTCCGTATAACGCTTGATTTCTCGCTGAGGCTCAATGCGGTCGATTCGCAACAGGCCGTGGTCCCCCTCGGTCAGGTCGCCGGCCGGATCGGTGGTGGTGAGACGCACCCTGCAGCCTGACTCACTCAGTTTGCGGGCCAACTGCAGCGCCACCGTGGTTTTGCCGACCCCGCCTTTGCCCATGGTCATGACCACTCCCTTGCCGTTCGCGCGCAGTTCCTCCGCTAGTTGATCGAGACTGCCGAATTCGGACGGGATGGATGGGAGGGTCGAGGCCCGTTCCACCTGCTCAGGCGGGCGATTGAGAGCCCTCAGGGCCTTCAGGCCTACCAGATTGACGGGCAGTAGCGCCACTTGTTGCCCTTCCACCCCAATCAGCTGGTCTTGCTGGAGAGCACGCATGGCCTGGGCAGTGGGATCCTGACTGTGCGAGCCCAACACTCCGTTGATGAGCAATTGGATGTTGGCGACCCCCATTTCGGTCAGTTCCTGCCGGGTGCGTCGCGCCTCATTCAGACTGGACTTGTCCGGGCGCGCCACCAGTACCACCGCTGTTTGGCTGGCATCTCCCAACCGCTGCAAAGCCAGTGCATAGCGTTCTCTTTGCTCTTGCAGTCCGGCCAGCGGCCCCAGGCAAGAGGACTCGGCCGTGGTGGTGTTCAGATAGCCGCTCCAGGCGCCGGGTAAACTCAGCAAGCGCAGAGTGTGTCCGGTGGGAGCAGTATCAAAAACGATATGGTCGTAGTCCCTGGCCACCTGATCGTCGGCCATCAGGGCCACAAACTCAGCGAAAGTGGCCAGCTCGGTTGTGCAGGCCCCGGAGAATTGCTCCTCCATGTTGCGAATGACCGCCGGCGGTAAAACCCCGCGATAGGGGCCCACCACCTTTTCGCGGTAGGCCGCCGCTGCCTCCATGGGGTCCAGGTTGCAGGCCCAGAGTCCGGGAACATCGGGCAAAGCCTGAGGCCTGGACGCCAGCGAGAGACCGAACACCTCGTCCAGATTGGAAGCGGGGTCGGTGCTGACCAGAAGAACCCGCCGTCCCTCATCACACAAGGCCAGAGAAGTGGCGCAGGCCAGCGAGGTTTTTCCCACGCCACCTTTGCCTGTAAAGAATAAATAGCGCCGGGTCAGTGGCCGCCACCAGTCTAAATCGTGCATAAAAAACCAGATCCTTTCGAGCGGACGGTTGCCTGCGCGGAGAGCTGATCAGCAGCAGCCTGAGTTTGGAGAACAGCATGAACCGCCTGATTTTGCGGGTGCGACCGGTTCGGAAGCGACGCCCACCCAGCCCGACAACTGCTGGCGGCCTGGGTAAACCTGCTTACTGACGATTTTGCCGTCGACCATAAAGATGGGTAGAAATTCGTTTTCCGCGCCCATCTCCGCGATCACTTCCGGATGCTGGGTGAACGTTTTGACGTCGTCACGCAGGTTGAAGCGCTCCACCGTTACGCCCTGTTCTTTCAAGAAGTTCAGGTCGGCTACCAGTTGGGTGAGACGAGGGTCGACGTCCACACCACACACACCGGTGGAGCAGCACATGGGGGGATCAAAAACTTTCAGAATGGCCATTTGAGGGTTTCCTTTCCTGTTGCCTGAATTCGAGTGCTTTGGCTGGGTCAGCTTCCACAAAGCACAATGCCCGGTCCAGAAGCTCCGGAATACAGGGGTTGATGATACGGTAGAAGATGCAGTTCCCTTCGCGTCTGGAGTTCAGGATACGCCAGTCGGTCAGCCGCTGCAACTGATTGGAGACGGCCTGGGCTGACATGCCCAGAGCCTGAGAAAGGTCAGACACGCAAGCTTCCTGCTTCCGAATGAGCTCGTGCAAAAGCCGAAGTCGAGTATCATTGGACATCACCTTAAACAGACCGGCCAACTGACCGGACAACATCGGGGAAAGCAGATTGCGCTCAGGCAGAGCGCAGTCGCTTGAACAGGAACTTTTCTGATCTCGCTTCATCCAGTAATACATTAATCCGTTGAATAGTTGGCGTCAAGCACACAACTACCGGGCTCCCCAATCTATGACCAGTTGGGTCCCGGCCCCTTCAGGCCCGCTGCACACCCCCGCCCGCACGATGTGGCCAGCCTGCGAATTGTTCCGTGCCCTTCAGAAATTGGTTCGGCAGCCGACAAGTCTGCGGTGATCACAAATTCTCTCTCCCGACCCTGCTGTTGTCCAAGCGGGCGGGAAATCAGCAAGAAGGCCGAGCTGGACGAAAATCGTAAGAAAGCCGGTTCCGAATATGCGGCTGCTCTGGCAGCCCTGCACTCGGGCAGCGTGCCGGCTGCAAAAAGCGCCTTTGAGCAACTTCAAAAGCATGTGGAGCCCTCAGATCCCCTGCGACCGGCCGTCGACCAACTTGCCATCGCAGTTCAGGAACGTCAGGATTGCCTGGCCCATCGCCGCAAGGTGGCCGCCTACGCCCGAGTTCAGGCCTCCCTGCACCAGCTTCATTCTTCCGTGGAGGTGAGTGCCTGAAGGGCCGGGCCTTCTGAAGGCGGCCAGCGGAGCATTTTTGTTGATTCCAGGCAGTGACGGCTACGGCCCCCTCGCGCCCCCTTTGCGTCCATTTTCTAGCCGCTTCTTTTGCTACTCTGGACCCATGAATATGCGACGACGACAGCTTCTCAAATTTTGCGCCATACTTCCCTTCCTGCCGGCGCGGGCTGAGCAAGTCTGGGATGTCCTGGTTATAGGCGCCGGTATTTCCGGCCTGAGCGCGGCCTCCTGGTTGACCGGCAAAGGCTACCGGGTGGCCGTGCTGGAGGCTCGCCAGCGCCTGGGCGGACGGGTCTGGACGGACCGCTCGCTGGGCTTTCCTGTCGATCTGGGAGGGTCCTGGATTCACGAAGCCACCGGCAACCCTCTGACCCAACTCTGCCAGCAGGCCGGCATTCAGACCAAAATTGACAATGACCACTGGCAATTGATTCAACCTGGCGGAGTGGCCCTGCAGGATGATGCCGAAGAGGAGTTGGACTCGCTGAACTCTTGGATCCTGCGGCAGTTTGAGAAAAATTCCGGCGACTCGCAGCGTCAGGTGGCCGACCAGGCCCTATCCAGACGCCAGTTGACCCCCCAACAAAAGCTGCTCACCCGCGAATTCTACCATGGCTGCGCCACTGAGTTTGGTGCATTGCCCGAGGATGTTTCGGTGGCGGCCTATCGAGACGGGGGCTACCAGGGTCAGGATCGGGTCTTTCCCAACGGCTACTCCCAGATCGCCGACTATCTGGCCCGCGACCTGAATGTAAATTTGGGGCAGGTTGTGAAGCAGGTCGAGTGGGGGAGTTCAGGCGTTAATATCACCTGCCAGAACCGAGTTTGGAGGGCTCGAACCGCCATCATCACCTTGCCCTTGGGCGTCATGCAGAGCGGATCGGTGGTGTTCAGTCCCGCCTTACCGGGAGCCCAACAGTCGGCTCTACGAGGGCTGAAGATGGGATTGCTGAACAAACTGGTGCTCACTTTCTCAGACCCATTTTGGCCTCAGGCATACCAGCACTTCGCCAACCTCAGCGAGGAAATCGGCGTGCTGGGCGAGATTGCCAATCTGCAAAATCTGTATGGTCACCCGGGCCTGCTGCTCTTTTTGGCCGGCCGGCCTGCCTGGCAGCGTGAAGCCTGGCAGGACAGTCAACTCCGTCAGGAGGCCTGGCGCCTCATTCGGAGCCTCTTTTCCAAAGCCACCCCAGCGCTGGCCTTCCGGGCCACCCGCTGGGGGGCCGACCCCTTTTCCCGAGGTTCCTACTCCTATCTCCCACCTGGCGCTTCTCCTCGGCTTCGCTCCGAGCTGGCCCAGCCTCAGCCTCCTCTTTTCTTTGCTGGCGAGGCCACCCACGAGAGCATGTCGGCCACCGTTCACGGAGCCTTCCTCTCCGGCCGCCGCGCCGCCGCTGAACTCGACGACTCCTGGGGCTGACGTTCAGGCAGGTCGCTGAAGGTCAGAAGCGAACCCCGAGAAGTGACCAAAAGGCGAGGGCTATCGTTGCTTGAACTGCTGGTGTGCCTGGGCCTGATGCTTGCCATGGCCGCTATCGGCGCCCAGAACTTTCTGCGCGGCTCTTCAACCGTCAAGAAGGACGCCGTGCAGGCTTTAAGCGGCGAAGTGAGGGCCTTGCAGCAGAGGGCTGTGCTGGAGAACAAAATGGTTGCACTGACCCTCACCCCCTCGGCCACCCAGACCATTGGCACCGAGGTGGGAACGAGCTTTCCTCGTCTGGAGAAAGTGCGCGATTTTAAGTCCGATTTTCCCGACGTCTGGTTGACCTGTGCCGCTCCCAGTCAGCTCTCCAGTCCAGATACCGCCCTGAACGACAGCTGGTTCTCCAGTCAGAGGGCGGCCATCATTTTTGCTCCGGACGGGAGAATTTTCTCGAACCTGGCCGCCGATGGTCAAAGCTATTTTCATCTGGGCTTGATGCGAGCCGGTGGTGGGCAGTGGGACATCCGGCTCGGCTCTCAGGGCGACTTGCAGGTCATTGAGCAGGCCAACACTCGCAACCCCATTCCCACCCTCGGCAGTGCCTTAAGTCTGAGCGCCTCCGCCAATCAGGCTCCCACCATCACCGGTTTGAAAATTCTGAGCAGTTCCAGCTTGCCGCGCGGAACCGATGGGTTTTTTCATCTCACCCCCGCCCCCGGCCAGTTAATGACCTTCGAAGTGGAGGCTCGAGACGATGATGGAGACGACCAGCTCTCTCTGGAAGGACAGGGCCCGGGCCAGTTTAGCGCGTCCACCAGCAACAGCATGACCTTCGATGCCTCCCGCGGTCGCTGGCTGGGCCACCTGACCTGGGCGCCCCCAGTCGTTCCCAGCGGACCGACCCAACTGCAGTTCATCGTCAAGGACCGCCAGGGGGCGGTTGCTGGTGCCAACGCGAATTCCAGCGTAGTGGTTGATGGCCTGGCCAGTGAAGGCCTGGTTTTTGCTGCTCAGCTCAACGGAGATCAGCACAACCGGATCTATCGGGCCAACCCGGACGGTAGCGGACTTCGCGAAATCTTTGCCTCAGGTCAGGCCGATAAGCTGGACCTTGCTGGTCCGGTTCTCTCTCCCCAGGGCAACATGGTTGCTTTTTTGGATTGCACCTCCTGGCCGCCCAGTGTCTGCGTCTCGGGAATCAACGGCACCGGTTTTCGCGTGATCCATCCGTCCCTGGCTCAGAATGGGAGTATGGCCTTGTTCTGGAGCGCTGATTCTTCCAAGGTTTTGGTCGCGGTCGGACCCGACAAAATAATGGCCTTTCCCGCCGCCGGGGGCACGGGACAGGTTGTGGCGGCCGGCATCAACCCAAATTTGACCGTGATGTCCCCGGACCACAAGAAGCTCGCTTATTACCGTACCGGTGTGACTCCAGCTCGGGTGGAGATCCTGGATCTGGCCACCTCGGCCACGACCACCGTGGCCACCTCGGGGCCGGGGACTCAATTGATGATGAGCTCCTGTGACTCTCCCATTTGTTTCTCGGCCGATAGCCAGAGCGTATTTTACACCGTCTATGATAGCTCCACGCAGAATGCTAAAGTTTTTTCCTTCACCAGCCCAGGGCCTCCGGTTCAGGTGCTGGACGTGGGAGACCGGCTGATCTGGCTCCGCTCAGGTCCAGGCAAGAAGCTGGCTTGCGTGCTGATGGCGAGTGGTCAAAGGCCCCTTTATAGTTGGGGCGATTACAGCGATGCTGCCAGCAAAGTGCTGGTGGCCCAAAGGGCCAGCAACTCCATCTATGCCGGCTGTCCCGACCGCTTTGAGATATCCTCCGATGGTAACCGAATCTACTGGATGCAGGGACTGGACAGCGGCAGTTACCTGACCCGCTATGATTTTGCCGGAGGTCAGTCGGTCAAGATATCCAAGGTCGGAAGCTACTACCTGTGCCCTGACAGCAATGGCCTGTCGCTCCTGAACTTCGTTCCATGAGACCTCGAGGTATGAGCCTGATCGAGACGCTCTTTGCCGTCTTTGTTTTGCTGGCCGCCTTTACGATTTTTGGCACCCTCTTCCAATGGGTTCTCAGCTCCAGTAAGCGCGGAGACCAGGCCGCCACCGCGGCTCGTCTGGCTCACAATCGACTGGAAGAACTTCGTCAGTGGAGCTCTCAGCCGTCCGGATCGAGCGATAATTTTCGGGCCGGCAACTGGAACAACTGGGCGACCCCGGTGGAATTGGAGCCCGGATATCTGGTGCGGATCGACCGGGTGGCAAATCAGTGCTACTCACCAAGCACGAGTTTGGAGGCCGGATATGCCCGGCCGCGGGACATGTCCAATGCCTGTCGCCGGGTGCGGGTTCGAGTGCACTGGGGGCAACAAGACTACGATCTGTATTCACAACTGGGCGCCCCCCCGGTCAAGCCTTTGCAGCCCTATGCCAGCAACATCGTGGTGACAGCCGGCTTCGGGGGCAGCCTGGCTTATGGCTCGAGTGGTGTTTTGACGGCCCAGGCTCGGGATATCCAGAGTCAGAATATCGATGACCTGGTCTACGAGTGGACTGTCTTACCGGAAAGCGGCACCGCAAGCCTGACTGAGATGGATCGCAACGGACGTCAGGTCCAGGTCAATAACAATAGCCCCCTGACCACTTCTGGCAACACTCTGAAGGTTTCCGTCAGCGCCACCTACCGTGGTATCGTCCTGTCCGGAACCAGCGCCACCATTACCCTGGGTGGGCCCTGATGCGTCGAGGGGTTACACTTGCGGAAACACTCGTAACTCTGTTTATGCTGAGTCTGATTCTGTCGGTGGCGGCTGACCTGATGCGCCGGGCTCGCAACGTCAGCAGCTTTTATCAGCAGAAAAGCGAATTGCAGCGGGCCGCATGGGCTCTACAGCATCTAAGTCTGGAGGTCTTGAGCGCTACCCGGGTGGTTCAGCCCACGCTTGACGGAGACAGCGACCATCTGGAATGGGTGCGCATCAAGCAGGGGGTGAGCGGACGCCTGCCGACAAGTCTGGGCTCAGACCCGCAGCCACTCCCGCCTCCCAGCCCGGTATGGCAGCCAGACCGGGCCGTATGGACGGACACCATGAGCGTCTACCGATTGGACACCGGCGACCTTTTTCGATGGGGTCGTTCCTCCGAGGTGCTGCTTGCGCAGCAACTCACCGACTTTCACTGCCACTCTCAAGGCCATTTTCTGGAATTGAGCGCGCGCGTGCAGGTGCGCGGAGCCGAGCAACAGGTGAAAGTCTTTCAGCAGTTGCCTCCCGGAGTGCAGTGGTGAAACGGCGCGCTTCGGCTCTCTTGTCCGCGCTTCTCATCGCGGTACTTTTGTTCGTTTCTGGTCTGGCTCTGGTCTTTCAAATGCGGGCCGACTTTCAGCAGCGTTTTCAGGCCTCACGCTGGGCTCAGGCCCGCGCTCTGGCCGAGGCCGGTCTTGAAGATTTTCGTTGCAAATTGGAGCGAGACCCCCACTTTCCGCCGCTCCAAGACATTGAGCAGACCGTCTTCGAATTCGAAGAACGCGTCAATCCCCAGGGTGGGTATCAGGTCCGGTCTGATGTCTCTCTCAGAAAGGACCCCTGGAATCTAATCCTGGTTCGCTCCACCGGCTACCTGGGCGATATGCGTCGTCCGATCTTATTGGTCCGGTTGGACGGTGAATTCGACGTTTCGGTCAAGGTTCGTTCGGCACCAGCCAGCGATAACCCGTTCAGCTATCAGTTCAGGTTGACCGGTCCGTGAGCAAGAAGCTTCGATGTGATTTGATTACATTGGCTCGTCTGATCCACCAGTGTTCCACCCTGCTGAACGCCGGCATGGGACTGTTGCCGGCTCTGCGGACCCTGAGCTCGCAGCAGGATGATCCGGCCCTCTCGGTGGTCCTGCCGGCGATTTGCGCCAAAGTGGAATCAGGTCACGGTCTGGCTCGCTGCATGGCGGATTACCCCGGTGTATTCAATAACGCCACTGTTTTTCTGGTCCGTGCGGGCGAAGAGAGTGGCAGGATGGATTCACTCTTTGAGCGGCTGGCAGCCTGGCTTGAGAAAGACTCCCAGGTCTGGCAAAGGACCCGCCAGGCCATGGTCTATCCCGCCACGGTGCTGGCCACGGCCGTGCTGCTGGGCTGGCTTCTTTTCACCTTTTTCTTGCCCCCCTTTTTCGAGGCCTTTACCAGCAGTGGAGAAGCCCTGCCCCTGCTAACCCAAATCGTGCTGCTGGCCACCAGGGTGGTGGGTCACCCGCTCAGCTGGCTGACCGGCCTACTGGGGCTCTGGGCTTTCAGACGGGCGTTCTGGTCACTGTGGCTCAACCCGCAACGTAAAACTCGGTTCTTTTTGGTTCTTCGTTCCATTCCCGTATTGGGTAAGGCGGTTCGACTTACAGCCACCGTTCGCATGGCCAATTGCCTCTCGGTGCTGCTGGACTGTGGGCTTCCGCTCGTTCGCTCCTGGGGTCTGGCGGCGGCGGCCAGTGGAGACGCGGCCCTGGAGGCTGATAGCAAACGAGTGCTTGAGGAAATTCGCCAGGGCGAGACATTAGCCCACGCTCTAGGCGATCACCCTCTCTATCCACGGGGCTTCAGTAGCATGCTGGGGGCAGCTGAAGAAGCCGCTGCCATTCCCGCGACCCTCAACAGTCTGGCGCAGGTTTATGATCAGGAGGTGGAGTACGTGATTCAGACCCTTAGCGTGCTCTTTGAGCCGATCTTCATCGCAGGTTTGGCCCTCATCGTGGTGGTCATTCTGCTAGCCGTGCTGCTGCCACTCTACGGAACTTTGAACCAGTTGGGCTGAGGCTCAAGGTACCGAGGGAATGACCGTCAGTGCAAAATTGTAAGTGAATGGACTGTCGTATAAAGAGGTCGAGCCCAGGGCCAGCTTGGTGCGGGCGCGGGCGATCGACACCGCCCTCGTGGTAATGGTAATGGTGTTGGGCATGGATGAGGTGAGTTCAAAGGTTAAAAAATTTCGCCCCACGAGCTGGGCTGATAGCAGACCTGGTTCGGCAAAGTTCATTTTATAGCCATTGGGACGAGTCAGGTAGGGAGTGATGCTGGCGGCGGCCGGCAGGGTTTCCAGGCTGGCGCTATCGGCAAAGTTGGTGCTGGGGGCAAAATCGATTTCCTTGCGGATAATAACTTTGTGGGGGCAGCGATCGTCAAAGCCTCCCGGTCCTGCCCCACCCGCGCAATCGAAGCCAAAGAGGCTCCCGTGGCCATTGGGCACGACGATGTAGTAAAGCACCGTTTTGCACCAGAAGGGGGCACCGGTGGCGTCAAAGCGAGCCTTGCCGGTGTTGTCCAGATTGCTAAGAAACCAGAGAGCCTGGCCATCCGGTGCGGCGGTGAGTGAAGAGCAGCTATTGCCCACGCCCAACTGGCTGGCGCTGGTTTGCATCACTTCGGCTCGAAGCTCGCGGCTGACTTTTCGCAAAGAATCGGAAGATTCAGCTGCCCCCGAGACGCTCCGGAAAGAGTTCTGCGCCTGGCTCATGGCCTGACCCAGCACGATCGTGAGCAGACCCATCACCATACAGGAGATGACCAGTTCCAGAACGGAAAATGCGCGTCTAGTTCGACTTCTCACCGATCAACCTCGTCACTTGGGTCGTCAGTCTGCCGTAACCGGCTCGGGTGCTGTTGTTTGAGGGATTCCACCAGTAGAGTTCCACCTGGATCAGCTTCATGCGATTGTTGGGCAATGCTGCGCCATCCAGGGGTTGCCCGGAGGTATCCTTGACCGTGGTCGCGTCCAGAGTGTAGAAAAACTCGGTTTGATTGGAGATGACGGAGCCTTTGACGGTGGTGTCGTTGCCCCAAAAGGCAGCGTGCAGGGCGCCCGTGTCGCGTTGAGCTCGCTCCACCACCAGGTTGATGATCTGGTCGGCCGCGTACTGAGCCGCCGAGGTATCCAGGTTCTTGCGCGAGCCGCGGTTGAGTGAGATCACCAGGGCCAGAATGGTCAGGATGACCAGCACCAGAGTGCCGATCGCCAACAAGACTTCAGCTAGCGAGAACGCGCGAAATCGCCATCCAGCCAATGTCTTTCCCTCCAGTACAGCGCCCCTGTGCATAGCAACTGCCAAATTAAAACCGAGTTCAGGCCTCGGTAGGCGGTCCACCCTGTGATCAGGTAGCCGATTCCCATGCCCAGGGATTCCCATCTCAGGGCCTGTAGTAACCTACATTCTTGATCCAGCAGCCAGGATCCCGCCATCCATCCTCCGCTAAAGGAACAGATTAGTAGAATCTGCGGTGGCAGCCAGGGCGCCAGCCACCAGGCCAGCAGGGGGAGACAGGGCCAGAGCCAGCGTCGGCCAGACCCTTTTGCCGGTCTTTGTAGACCGCCCATCGCTCCCCCCAACCAACTGAACAGGACCCAGACTGCGGTCAGGGGGGTGGCTGACCACAGAAAGCTGAGCCCATAGATCAGCCCTAACTGACCGCTGCCGCACCACACTCCAACCAGAATCCAGTAGAGTCTCACGGAATCTCCCAGAGGATTCGGTTCAGGGCGGCGCAGATGCTCAGGTTGTTGAAGCTGGAAGGCTCAAAGCCGCGCGCCATTTCTTTCAGTTGCGGTCGAGTGTAGATCGTGAAGCGGTTCTTTCCCTGGGCCCTCAGGTAGCGGCGCAGGTCAGAGGCCTCACCCAGAGGCTCAGAGGATACCAGCACCACCGTGTTGTCAAAATTGCGGCCGCTTACCGCCATCGCCTCGGGGAAAGCCTCCAGCAGGGCCGCCAGGATGGGCCCCTGGACGGGAGATACCGAGGAAGGGTCCAGCGGAGCTCCCAAGAATACGCTACAGACTCCCCCGGTTACAAGCCTGGCTCGCACGCTCTGATAGAACTCTTTGGTAAACATTGAGGCCACGTTGAGGCTGTAGGGAGAGGGCAAATTGATCACCACCAGACCCGTTTCGGGCTGCTGCCTGAGCAAAACTCGGGCGTCCCCGGTGAGAGTTGAAAAATGGTCGCCAGCCGGTCGTGCTTCCCGAAACCAGTCCAGCCCGAGTTTCGCTACCGCCGGGTCGAGCTCCAGTACGGTAGTCTTTAGGCCCTGTTCGGCCACCAGGGCGGGTGCCAAGAAAGTGCCCGCACCCAGCACCAGGCAACCCGCCTGGCGGGCCGACTGGGGCAGGCGACTGGCAGCCATGGGGCCAAGGTAAAAGTTCAATCGGTTATAGGCATCTGGCCCATAGTGACAAAGGCCGTTGAGGAACAGATAGCGACTCCCGGTCGCGTCCGTAGCTTCCACAACTTCTACGTACTGATAGGGGCTGACTTCCTGCGCCACCAATCGGTCCGGGCCATAGGCTGCCTGCGCGGCCCACCAGCGGACCTGCGGAAAGAGGATACTCTGGAGCAGCGACAGCAGCAAAGCCATCCCGCGCCCGACCTTGCTCAGAAGGCCCCAGGCGCTGGCCAGCACCGCCCAGGCAAACAGATGGGTGCAGAGGGAGGGAGTGAGTAGCAAAGCCGTGAGCAATGCCGCCAGAGCGCCTGAGAGCTCCAGCCGGTAGAAGTTGCGCAGCCGCTCTCCGCGCCAGAGCTGGCTGATCAGGTAGGCCAGCGGAAAGGAACTGCACACGGCCAGAGCGGCGCTCAAGAACAAGGTCAGCCAGGCGTGCGCCTGCAGAATTCTGAGCAGAGCGGCCAGCGAGGGAGCCAGCAGCGTAAAGACCAGGAAAAGCTGAGGCCAGCGTTGCGTCCTCCAGCCATATCCAGCCGCCTGACCCAACACGGCCGTGCAGCTGAGCAATAGCCAGGGCAGTTCGCTTGAATGCAGCACCGGTCCCAGGTGCCAGTTGAGGACCAGTTGCAAAAAAATGAGGCTGAATCCGCAAGAAAACAGCCCCATTCGCGCCGCCGGACCCGCTTAGTTGTTATCGAGCAGGTTCCAGCTGAACCGGTCGAGTCGGGCCGGAACAATGCCGTTGTTGGCGTTGTTCATTAAATAGGAAGGGTCATACATAAACTCGGCCGTTCCCGGAGTTTTGATGCTGATCTTCCCCGAGCCGCTCACCGAGCCTGGACCCTGGGTTTCGGGGTCCCCGCCGTAGGCGGACAGCACACCGCGGATGAACAGGTTGCCATTGGTGATATCCGTGGTGAAGTTGCCCATCGCGAAAACAGCCCCGGCGAAGCTGACGTCTCCGTCCATCACGGTGGATGGGTCGGTACGCTGGGTGCCTTTCTTGCGCCAGCCCATGGCCATGCCCATTCCCATACCCGGCTTGCGCACATTGGCGGGCGCCACCGCCGCCGCCACAGTGGGCGGAATCGATTCGACCGTGATATCCTTCTTGGAGTAAAGCACAACCGAGTCGCCCGGGTCGGCCTCAAACAGGCTGGTTCCCTGAATTTTCAAATCGCCCTCAGTTGTGATCGAGCCTACGCCCTCAATTTTTCCCTGCACGAAAAGTGATCCTGAAGTGGAGAGGATGCAGGTTTTGTTTGGGTCGGGGTCGAGCGTCACGCACGGTCGGGTGTCGATGGCCGCTTGATAGGCAGGGTCGATCAAGACCGAAAATCCCTGAGCTCCCGCCACCGGGTCCACATAAACCGAGTCGCTGAAGGTGGTGGTCATGGTGCTGCTGTCCAGGCTCACTCCCGTGCCGATGGAGGTCATCATGTCGGTGGCACTGGAAATGATGCTGGGTGAGGTGCTGGGTGTGAAGGCACCGCTTCCGGAATAGTCCTGAGGATAATAGGCCAGTTCGCGCAGGTGGGTGCTGCTGTTCTCTCGCCACACATAGGTGCCGGCCTTGAGACGGGTGGGTGAATTGGTCGGTGCTTTGGGTACCTGAGACCACTTCATTTTCAGCCAGTGGCTCTCCTGAGCGGCTTTGGACTGCTGCTGGGTGACCACTTCCACGCCGGCGGTGGGAGCCGTACTGGCGCTGTAGTAGCCACGACTTTGGGCGCTGGTGGCCTTAAGTTTGGTCGACCCGGCCGTGTCCAGAGTATCCAGCGCGCGGATGTTGGCAATATCCACGTCGGGAGCATTGGTCAGGGTGGCGTCGCCTCCCGCATCCGTGTGGATTCCGCCCCCGGCATAAGCTGCCGAATCCACTCGTGCCTGATTTAAGAATCCGATGCGCGTGTTGAGTGTTCGAGTTAAGACATCGCGGCGCCCGGCCAGGCTTTCCAGGGTGTCCACGGTGGCGTTGCGCAAACCAGAACCGACCAGTCCCTGGATGAAAATGGAGGTCTGGTAGCGCCCCACCGAACTGGTGGAAGTGGTGGAGGTCACGGTGCCGCTGGAATCGGCGACATACAGTGGTTTGCCGGAAAAGCCTCCCAGATTGTTGACGCTGGGAAACCCGAAGGTCATTTTGTGATTGTTGGCCGGGTCCTGATTGAAACCGTCATCCGGCGCATTGTTGCCGTTTTGATAGTTGAAGCGAATGCGGAAGGCCTGTTTCGAGCCGTCTTTGGAGGCCAGCAGACCGATCACGTTGCCCTTGTCTTCGTAAATCTGCAGTTCGGGGGTGTTGACCGTGTAGCCGGCCATGGTGCCGGTTCCGTCCAGGTCGCCTCGCCAGGTCGTTCGATTTTGTAGTCTCGACTGAGCGTAGTCGGATCCCGCCGAAATGGCTGAGAGCAATTGACTGCTCTCAGTGTCCTTGACCCCGATCTGGAACTGGGTCGGCAGCAAGGTGAAGGCTGCCCCCACCAGCATGGTGGCTACCGTCAGGGCGAAAAATGCCATGATAAACATCACGCCACGTCTCCTGCGCTGAGGCCTCAATCTGCTCATTCTAGCCCTCCCACCGGGTCGATTTATCCTTTAGTATAGCATGGAAAGGTCTGGATCGCAGCAATTTTGTAACAACTGTTCTGCCGACCTCGGGCCGAGGCAGTGCCTGATGGGCTGCCCTGAGTCTGCGACTGGCTAGAGCGGTAAGGTGAGACCAATCGAATAGTTTAGCCGGTCGTTGTTCGAGCGAGCGGTGTCGCTCAGGGGGACTCGAATTGAGCCCCAAAGTTGTAGCCCATCGAAAACCGGACCTCCGCCCGTCAGGCTAAACATGGGCTCATAGGTTCCGGCATAGAGATTGAACTGGTTGCGCAATTCAAAACCGGCGTAGGCATCGTCAAAGTAGTGATAGCCTTGCAGGCGCAGGGCCAACTGGCGGGTCGGGTCGCCCGGGCTGGTGCGCCCAAGTGAGGACTTGAAAGCGGCGATCACCACCAGTTTGTTGTCCCTGTCCTCGGGCTGGTATTCCAGGGCGTAGGCTGCGATCAAATTGGTGGCCGAGCTGCCCAGATTGTCGGTGGCCGTATCCAGGCTCAGGTTGACCCCCACCCCGTGAGCGATCTCGGAATCGGTATCGAAACGCCGAAAGTATTGTACGGAGAAATCTCCGAAGCCGCCTCCGGGCAGATTGCCCGTCTGGCCTCCTTGATACCAGACCATAGGGGCCGCGAACTGCAGTGTGGAGCGTTGGTCCAGCGCCAGAACCGGGTTGATGGTCAGGCTTTGACTGCCCTCTTGATTTAATCCGACCGAATGATTGAAGACAAAATTGATCCTGGAGCGTGCAATAAAGGGATCGTCCACCGGTAGAGCCATCGTTTCTCGTTTCTCCTCGGTCTGGGCCAGGAGACGGCAGGTCAGGGCCAATCCAAGCAGACCTGTCTTCAGGAGTGACACTTACTCTTCTGCCGCCGGTTCTGATGCTGCAGGCTCAATTGCGACGGGAGCCTCTTCAGCAGCAGCGACTGGCTGGGGCTGCGGGGAGGCAGATGTTTCCGGGGTCTCCCAATGCAGCACCTTCAGGTCCAGGACGCAGATGGTGTAAAGCACCGGCACCAACACCAGTGTGACCAACGTGGCCATGGAAAGCCCCCCGATCTGAGTGTAACAAAGAGGCTGCCAGAGCGGGCCTCCGCTCTTGGCCAGGGGGAAGAGCGCGATGACGGTTGCGCCCACCGTGATGAAGACAGGCCGCAAGCGGGCGATGCCGGCGTGCAACAAGGAGTCCCGCATATTCTCTCCGTGGGCGTGCATCTCTTCGATGTAGTCAAAGAGCACGATCACGTGGGAGACAATCACTCCGACCAGCGAGGCACAGCCCAAAAATGCCATAAATCCGAAGGAAGCCCCCATCACCCAGAGTCCCAAGAAGGCTCCGACCATTCCGTACGGGATGGCGGCGAAGACGACCAGGGGCTTGACCACGTTCTTGAACTGGGACAGCAAGGCAATATAAATCATGGCCACCGAGATGAGTAAGACCACGGCCAGATTGACAAAGCCCGAACGCTGCTCCTTGGCTTCACCCCCGACTTCCCAAGTAATGCCCTGGGATTTCAATTCCTCCGTCAGGGCTTTCATCTTGGGTTCGAAGCGGGCGAAGACCTCCGAAGCCAGAACGCCTTCATTGGTAAAACAGCCGACTTCGATGGCGCGATGGTAGTTCTTCCGGCAAATTGTTTGAGGCTGCATAAGCAGGCGCACACTGGCCACCTGATCGAGCCGAACCTTCTTTTTACCGTCGTTGGAGTAGACGTAAAGGTTTTTGAGATTTTCGATCTGGGTGCGTTCGTCCATCCGCATGCGGGCTGTAACCGGTATGCGCCGATGGCCATCGCTCAGATAGGTCAAGGTCTCGCCATTCAAGGCGGCCGCCATGGATTGAGCGATGTCCGCGTTGGTCAGGCCCGCCAGGTTGGCCCGGTCTGGATCGATTTGAATATCCAGCGTCATGAGCGACTCGCCCCAACTATCGCGAATGCGGGCAGAACCCGGGATGGTCAGCAGCAGGTCTTTGACTTTCTGAGCCGCTTTCTGCAGTTCTAGTTTATCGTTCTCCTGACCATAAAGGGTTACTGAAACCGGCGTTCCAACCGGTTTGCCGGACTCTAGCTGGCGCACATCGGCCAGAACCCCGGCCACCTTTTCGGTCAGGCCGCGATCCACCGGACCCACCAGACTGGGGGTGACGTGCTTGTCATTCACAGTCACCACCACCATGGAGAAGTTCAGCTTGGGCGACTCCGGGTCAAGGGTGGACCAGAAGCGCGGGGCCCCGCCCCCAACGAAGGTGGTGAGAAAGCTAAGCTTGTCACCTGGAATTGTGTCCAGCATGACTTTTTCGATTTCTTTGCTTTTGCCGTCCGTGGCTTGCAGGGTCTTGTCCGAAGGCAGATAGTTATTGGAGAAAAACATGTACTGCAGATCTTTAGGGAAGAACTGCGTCTTCAACTGCCTGGCGGCTCCCAGGCCGGCCGCCAAAATCAAAAAAGACCCGCACAGCACTTTCCAGCGATGGTCCACACACCAGGCGGTAAAATTATAGTAATACTTGTAGGGAACGCGATGGCGCAGAACCTCGGGTCCAGGCTCTTGAACCGGACGCAAAATGTAGTAGCCCAAAAGCGGAATAAAGGTCATCGAGGAGATGCGTGAGGCTACCAGCGAGCAGGCGATCACCAGCGGTAGGCTGTAGAGGAAGCGCCCCGTATCGCCTTCGATCAACATCAAAGGGAGGTAGGCTACGATATTGGTAATGGTCGCGTAAAGGATGGCTGTCGCCAGCTTGGTGGGACCGAGCCAGGCGGCTGTTTTTCGGTCGTGCCCTGAAGATAGCGAGTGTTTGATGGCATCGCCCGCTACCACCGGATCGTCCACGAGCAGCCCGAGCGCGATGATGAGGGAGGCCACTGAAACCTGCTGAATGTCCAGGTGCAGCATAAACATGAAAGCGAAGGTCATTGCCAGGGTGATCGGGATGGCCAGGGCCATCAGCAGGGCCGAGCGCCACTCCCAAAATCCGATCCAGGACACCAGAACTACCAGGACCACCGCTTCTTCCAGGCACTTATTGAAAAGGCCCACCGACTCGCGCACCTGTTGGGGCTGATCAGAAGTTTTGACAATGATCAGGTCGTCCGGCAGATCGTGCTTCACATCGGCCAGAACCGCGTCCACCTCGGCGCCAAATTTGTTGATGTTAAGACCTGGGCGCATCTGCACCGTCACGATGTTGGCTCGCGAGCGGACCCACTGTCCAGAGGGGTCTCTGGCCGTCAGGAAGGTCAGGAAACGCGGTGGAGAATCGTAAGCTCGCATCACATTCACCAGGTCGCGCAGATAAACTGGATTTCCGTTGCTCTGGGTTACGGCTACGTCCCCGATCTGCTTCTCTGAGGTAAATTCGCCAGCTGTATTGACCCTTACCGAAGTGCCCTGATTGGTTTCCTGCGATCCGGAAGCGCCGCTAATGTTACGGGCTTTCAGCACGTTGGCCAGTCCGCCCAGGCTCATCCCGTAGGAAGCAAGCCGTTCTTGACTGAAAAGCAAGAAAATGCGCTCGCGCAGCACACCCACCCGGTCCACCTTGGTGGCCGAAGGCACGCTCCTCAGCCGTTCCTGGATGATCTCGGTGAAGTTGTCCAGGTCCCGGTAGGAGTATTTATCTCCGGCGACCGATTGCAATGCCTCGACGGTTTTGGACGGATCGCGAATGACCACCGGTTGCCAGGCATCCGGGTGGATCTCGGCCACCTTGATGTTTTCTTCCACAAACTGATGCACAAAGTCCATCACGCCTTTGTCAGTCAGGTTAGTGGAGAAATCGATGGCCATGTAGTCTTCGCCCTCGATGATGTGGGCGTCGCGAAAGGCTGCCCTGGCCTCCCCCATGGAAAGCAGTCGGTCGAAAGCCTGGCGCACCAGAAACAGACTTTGTTGCTTGGCGAAGATGTAGAGCAAGGTGGCTCTCTGGCCTTGATTCTTATACTTGGCGCGTTCGGCTACAAGCTCTTTCTGAATGGGCGTTCCGATAAGCCGAACATCCTCACGGGAGTAGCGAGGTGAGGCCACCGTCAGCATCAGGGCCAGAGTGTCGCCAAAGTCGGTGTTCAGGCTGATAGGGCCGGCCCCATCGGGCAGGTCGGTGATCTTATCCAGCTTGATTTTGACGTCGGTCCAGACCTTGACCGGATCGTCGCCGCGCGATTCATCGATTTCGATCGTGATTTCCGAAAGACCCGGTGTCGAGGTGGATTCGACTTTGGCCAGCAGATTGTTCTGAGCCAGGGTTTCTTCGATCTTGCGACTGACCAGTTGCTCCACTTTTTCAGCGCTATTGCCAGGCCAGGTGGTAATGATTTTGGCTTTGCGAACGGGCACATCCGGGTCCTTGCGCTGGGGCATTTTGTGGTAGCCAAACCAGCCCCAGAGCAAGCAGATGATGAGCCCCAGCCAGCAAATTGAACGCTGGTCCAGGCAAAAGCGCGAGAGGTTGTGGACCGAATCAATATATTCCTGGTCCGATTTGCCGTGCGACATTTATGATTTTACCTTTACGGTTTGGCCGTTGTTGACGCGGTTGCCGCCTTCCACCACGATTTGCTCGCCCTCTTCCAGGCCCGCCGTAATCTCCATCTGATCTCCGGAGGCGCGTCCCACGCTGACGTCTCGCAATCTGGCTTTATCGCCCTCCACCACAAAGACTTGATAGCTACCTTCCTGGTCCTTGTTGGGCAACAGGGCTCCCAGTGGAACAGCGATGATGGAGCGCGGAGAGTCTTCTTTGTCGACCAGGTCCAGGGCGGCGATCATGCCTACCTTGAGGTTATCCCCGGAATTGTCCACGCGGACTTCCACCTTGTAGACGCGGCTGTCGGCATCGGCTTCGGGAGCGATGGTGCGAATCGTGCCCTGAAATTGATTGCCGGGCAGCGCCTCTGAGGTGATGTTGAGAGTCTGACCCAGCTTGAGATCGCGCACCAGAATGTCGGGCACACCAAAGGTGACCAGTACGTGGTGAGTGTCGGCCAGGGCGAAGCCAGCCGTCCCCGGCCCGACCTGAGCGCCCACCTCGACCGATCGGGAGAGGATAACCCCGTCCATGGGGGCCTTGAGATAGACATCACCCAGTGCGACACTGGCTTGCTCGACATTGGAACGCGCCCCCAAGGTGCGCGCTCGGGCCGATTCCACCCCGGCCAGGGCCCGATCTTCTTGGGCCCGACCGGCATCCATCTGTGCCTGGGCCTGCTCCACCCGGGCTCGAGCGGCCGATACCCCGGCTCTGGCCTCGGTCAACTTGGCTTCAGTGGAGCGAACCTGCTGCTGGGCTTCCTTCAACTTACCCTGAGCTACGCTAAAAGCTAATCTGGCTGCGTCGTAATCAGGCTGAGTCAGACTGTTGGCTTGCATCAAATTCTGGGCTCGTTCCCAGTCGGCTTGAGACTTGCCGAGCTGGGCTTGTGCTTCACCGAGCTGGGCCTGGACGGCACGCAGGCCTGCCTCCGCCTCGCGGACCTGTGCTTTGGACTGGACTTCCGCCTGCAGTGCCTGATCCACCAGGGCTCGAGACTGGCGTGTTTGGGCACGGGCCAGCTCGACGCTGGCCAGTGCATCGTGCTCTCCGGCCAGTGACTGTCCCAGGGAGGACTCGGCCTCATTGACTCGAGCTCGATATTCCAGCGTGCGCAGCTCGGCCAGCACCTCGCCCCGGCGCACGCGGTCGCCGGCTCCCAAAATATGCTCACCGCCCTTACCAGGCCTTTGCTGAATGCGGGTCACGTAGCCGCCCGAGTTAAAGGTCAGCGTGACGCGAGTGTCCGGCTGCACCGTGGCCGAGAACCGTTCCCCGCCCTTCCGGGTAGAGGCTTTGACGGTCTGTGTGACCACCAAGGGAGTGGCCGAGGGCGCCGCCGTACCTTCCGTTTTGGGCGACCCCTGACAACCACAGGCTAACAAGCCCAGTAAAATGTATTTTGAAAGTCTCATGGTGCCTGTCCTACCGATTGATAAAGTTCGGCCACGCTGTGGGCCAAGTCGATCTGCCATTTTTGGTAATCTCGGCGAGCGGCCGACAGCTTGGCCTGAGTGTTCAACACGTTCTGAGCCTGAGTGGCCTTGACTTGATATTGGGCCAGCGCCACCCGGTTGTGCTCTTCAGCCGCCTCAACCTGCAGCTTCCGGGTTTTTTCCAGGGCCTTCAGGTTTTGCACCGCCCGAAATTTTTGGGCCACGTCCAGTGCTGCGCGCTGTTTGGCGTCTTCCACTTGCAAACTGATTTCTTCGGCCTGTTTGAGGCGCGCCTCCACATTGGCTTCCCGTCCCCCCCAGTCAAAAATGTCCCAGGTCGCCACCAGAGCTACCGTCAGGTAGGTGCCCGGAAGCAACCCGCTGTTTCCGTTATGCACATAGCCAAATTGCATGCCCACATCCGGAATATAGGCGGCCCGCGCGATCTCCGTATTGATCAGCGCTTGCTTCAATCGGGCCCGAGTCTGCGCCAGATCGGGACGTTGCTCCTGAGCCCGTGCTTCCAGATCCTCAATCGTTTGTGTCACTTCTTGCGAAATGGTGGGCATCTCCACCTTGAAATCGGTGTTCAGATCCCGAGCCAGCAGGTAGTTCAACTGCTCTTTTTGAGTTTGGTAAGCGCGCTCCAGGGCGTCCAGTTGGGCTTCTTGTTGAGCGCGCGAGGCCTGCACGTCAAGCAGATCCGCCTTGAGAACCGTTTTTTCCTTGAGATATTCGCTGGTGACGCGCTCGACCTCCCGGGTAAATTCGAGAGAATCCTTAGCCGCAATCAGGCCGTTCTGAGTGTCCACCAGACTCAGGTAGGCGTCCTGGACCTGAACCGCCACATTGATCCGGTCGGCCCGATTCTTTTGGGTTGCATCCTCGATGGCTTCGCGCTGGGCGTCGAGCCCCAGTGAAATCTTGTGCAATTGGGTGAGAGGTTGGGTGACCGTCAACTGGACCGTCGCTTGGGAGCCGCTAACATTGCTGATGGCGATTTCTCGAGACGGGATGGGGCCGGTACTGGCAAAGTTGCCGAGCGTGCCGGGAGCAATGTTAAAACTGATCGGATTCAAAAGCCGAATGTATCGAGCTTCGGCCGCAACTTTGGGTAAGCGCGTGGCGGCATTGGCGTCCCAGGTTGCCTCCTGACGCTCAATCTCTTTACCGCTGCTCAGGATCTGAAGATTACGACCGGACGCCAGGCGGAGTGCTTCATTCAAGGTCAGAATGGGGGAGGGTTGAGCCTGGCAGACGCGGCTCATGAGAAAAAGGGCAACCAGGATTGGGTATTTTTTCAATTGGGGCGCCTCCAGGTGCCCCGACTTCTGCTACTCGGGAGGGCCTCCTCCCCTGGCCCAGGGCAAACTCGCCTCAAGTCGTCGGCTGAATTCGCCGTCTTTGGCCAGGATTGTGATTTGCAGACAGTCACCCTCGCGTGCAAATGTAACGGTCCCTTGCTGGCCGAGCTCCGCCAGCACCTCAACGGATTGGGAAGCAGATTGTTTGCATAATTTGCCTCCCTGGCTCCAAAGGTTTCTCTCCTTTCCGCCCGACCGGTAGAGCAGCCGCTGGTCCTGAATTTGCAACAGGCTGGCCGTGACCAGCTCTAATTTTAGTTGTGCCAGAGCCTGACTTCCCCAATATGCCACGCGCGCTTCAGAGTCGACGGGCACATCGGAAAAGAGTCCCCAGCGCCTGGCGTTCAGTCCGACCCAAATCAACACGGGAATCAGAAAGATGGGTAAAAAGTGCACGGTCAGACTATCTAGCCCGCCGGGAGTCTCCACGTCAAGCAGGCGAACGGACCGGGCTGTCATTCTGCTCGCAGCAGGGGTGTCCCCGTCGCTCCGCAGAACAGCGGCCGCATGCTTTCGTCTTCTTTGCTTGGTCCGGCTCGGAGAAGGGGCTACTCGCCCCTGTCCTGTCTCATTGCGTTGGCTTTCACGGGGTGCGGGACCACCTCCACGTCACGATTTCCTGGACCGTCCCCGCAGAAGCACCAGGTAATTCATCGATGAAATCACTGCTCAGAATATTCGTGATCGCAAGTTTGATTGTGGGATTGTCCTGGTTCCTCTCCAAGCTGCGCCTCACCCCTCGTCCCGACGGGACGCCTGTGCGGGGCAGCCTGCGGGTCGGTTGGATGGAATACTATCCCTATCAGTTCACCAGCCGCGCCAATGGCGCATCCCGACGGGACGGGCTGGGTCTGAGGTTGGCCGAGGCCTGTTTCCACAAAGCCGGCCTCAGTCCAGACTTTGTGGAAATGAGCTGGCAAGAACAGTTGGATGCCTTCCAGGCCGGGCAGCTGGACGTTATTATGTTGGCCAGCCCCAGTCCAGAGCGCCTCAAAATTGCCTCCTTTTCGCGCCCCTACGCAAGCTTTAAGCTGGCCACCTTCTACGCCAGCGCCCAGCTCGAAACGCCCCCCGCTGACCTGCCCGCTCTGGCTGCGTTTTGTCGGCAGCGACATCTCAGGATCGGTCTGACTCGTGGTTTTTCTTTCCCTTCGGAACTCCAGCCCATCCTGGAAGAGGCTCGGCGAGAAGGCCGATTGGTCCAGGTGGAACAGGCCGATGACAATCTCCAGAACCTGGCCGACGGTGACATCGAAATCGCCTTTCAGGACGAACTGGTGGGTTTTTCGCTGGTGCGCAACAACAGTTGGGCGGAGAAAATTGGCTACCAAGACCTCGCCTGTCCGCCCGATCAGGCCTGTTTGATGTTCAATAAGGCCACCGTCTCGCCTGAGACGGTCCAGCGCATCGATTTAGCTCTCAAGACCATAAGCGAAGACGGCAGTCAGGCGGCGATGGTGCGGACCTACCTGTATCCCAGGCTGCTGGGAATCCTCACGCAAAGCCCGTTCTTTCGAATCACCACCATTGCCGCGGCTATGTTCGCCGCCTTCACCGGTGTGCTCATCGCCCATCGTGAGGGTTACGATTGGGTGGGGGCGCTGGTCCTGGGGGCCTGCCCGGCGGTGGGGGGCGGGGTTCTACGCGACCTGATTGTCAGTCGTAATCCTCTGGGGGTGGTGTCCGATCCGGTCAATCTGCTGGGTGTTGCCTGCCTGGTGGTGGGTGTAGGATTTTTTCTGAAGTATGCTCCCCGCACCTGGAGGGAGGGTTTGCAGGCGATGGATCCCAGCAAAGATCAGCGTCTGCTCTTTTTTGATAGCCTGGGTCTGGCGGCCTACACAGTCATGAATGTGTTTCTGGCCATGAGTTCTGCCTGTGAACCCTTGTGGTTGTGGGGTCCGCTCCTGGCCGTCTTTCAGAACGGCGGAGGCGGCGCCATCCGCGATATTCTCATCGGTCGGGCCGGCAACATCGCCATTCTCAAGGGCGTGATCTACGGAGAAATCGCCTTCCTGGGGGCGCTCGGCCTCTCGTGCTTCTTTATCTACTATTCCCAGCGCGATGATTTCGCCGAGGAGCACATGATCGCCGCCAGTCTGGTTACGATGCTGGCCGTTACCGGCCTGCGCACCCTGGTGATTTACAAAGGCTGGCGAGCGCCTAACTTTTAGCTCAATCTTCCTCCCAGAAGACGGGTAGTCTCTGGTCCTGAATTGCCTGCAAGAGGGCGGCGTGGTCAGACTCGGTCTGGTCGGCGTAGCGCAATGCAAATTGAGCGATGGCTTTGTCAAAACGGTCCCCGCGCCCCAGGTATCCGGCGATTGCAGGGGCTGCTCCTAAGCGGGCATGGGCCCGCGCCAGGACTCGTCCACATAGTTCGGCGTAGCGCTTGAGGCGCCGGGCTGTCATCAGGGAGACGTCGGCCGACATTTTGACGTCCCGCAGTTGCCGGACGTAATACTGTCTACCCAGGGCATCTTGGGTCCAGCCCAGGAACAGATCGCTGGCCGCCTGAGTGCGTCTTTGGCCAACCACCACTCGTTCGCCCTGGTGCGCCTTGTCGGGACCAAAGTAAGGTTCCAGCACGGATTGGTTGGCCTGCTTGATCTGGAGGAAAAGCGGATGGCGATCCTCGGCCATCAACAATACGATCAGGCAACGAGTGCCGACGCTTCCCACGCCCACTACCTTGACGGCGCAGTCCACAAAACGGTAGCGATTGAGCAGGTCTCGTCGCTCCTCCGAAAGGCTGGAGCGATAGCCTTCTAGCATGACTGGCAGGCGTTCAGCCAAGATTTCTGCGTCCAGGTGCTCGGGCAGATGGTAGACGACCGGTGGATTGTCGCGAATGCGCAACCTCCCTTCGTGCTGATCGGTAAGCTTGGGCAGGTAGTGGTCCGCGAGCGTCCGCTTCAGGTTTTTCTGCACCTCTTTGCGCACTTGCTTGCGCCATTCTGAGTCCTGCATATCCTCCAGAATGGATTGGACGTCCACCGATTCATACCAGCATTCGAGCGGGCTCAGGTTAAGAAAGTTGCGAATGTTCTGGCGATAAGCGGCAACGGCGGCCAGGGCGGCCTCCGACTGTTGGCGACCGCTCCCATTGGCTCGGGCGGCCACCACAAAGGAGGCGGTCAGGCGTTTGATGTCCCATTCCCAGGCGGCCGGGAGAGTTTCATCGAAGTCGTTGAGGTCAAAAACCAGGCGCCGTTCGGGAGTGGCGAATCCGCCAAAATTGCACAGATGGCAGTCTCCGCAGGCCTGCACCCGGATCCCTGTGTCGGGGGTATGCTGCAAATCGGAAGCCATAATCTGGGCGGCCCCGCGAAAGAAGGCGAAGGGTGAGCGGGCCATTCTCCCATAGCGCAAAGGCAGCAGGTCCTGCATGCGAGTTTGGCCGGACTCTTCCAAGATTGCAATAGGATCCCGCCGGTCTGGCGCAGGCTGCCATTCCGCGTGACTGGAACGACCGATCTGGGAGCGTAAGGCGCGGCCGCTTTCAATTGTCATACTCCACCCTTTTCGTTCTGTTTGATTGGGTGCTGCACAGGCGCACCAGAGCCGTTGGTTTAACCCCCCTGGCCTCGGGACCTGGGTCGAAACGGGTTTGCGGCAGAGGCGTCTAAAACAGGCGGCCAGGCAACCTTCTCGAACCGGGCCTGGTGGCCACCCCTCACCACACTCACTTTTTGGTCAAACCAGTCGGTCCGATCTGCAATCTGGATTGCAAATACTGCTTTTATCTGGATAAGCGCCAGCTCTACCCGGGCAAGTCCGAGGCTCCGGTCGATTGGCGGATGGATGGCGCCCTCCTGGAAAGTTGCATCCAGCAGGTGGCCCAGACTCAACCGGGAGAACTCCATTTTGCCTGGCAGGGCGGGGAACCTACCCTGGCCGGGCTGGATTTCTTTCGCCAGGTTGTCCGTTTGCAGCAGCGCCATTGCGGAGGGCGCCCGGTCTTCAATGGCCTGCAAACCAACGGACTGACGCTCGATGATGAGTGGTGCCAGTTTCTGGCCAATCACGGTTTCCTGGTGGGTCTGTCGGTCGACGGGCCGGCCGACCTTCACGATTGCTGGCGGCTGGACCGAGGACAACGGGGCAGCCACCAACAGGTTCAGCGTGCCCTGGTCTTGCTGCGCAAACACGGGGTGGAATTCAATACCTTGACGGTCGTGCACCGCCAGAGCGTAGCTCGAGCTCTGGAGATCTACGAATACCTGATATCAGAGGGCAGTCGAGTGATGCAGTTCCTTCCTCTGGTGGAGCCAGGGCAGCCCTGGAGCCTGGAGGGACCGGACTGGGCGGACTTCCTCTGCCCCATCTTCGACCTCTGGAGTCAGCGGGATGTTGGCCAGGTTTTTGTGCAACTCTTTGAGGTTGCCCTGGAAAATTGGCTCGGGCAACCGGCCTCGCTCTGCTTCTTTCGCAAACAGTGCGGCCAGGCGGTCGCTCTTGAGCACAATGGCGACCTTTTCAGTTGCGACCATTTTGTCGAGCCTGCTCATCAGCTGGGCAACCTGCAAACTCATCAACTTCAGTGGATGCTCGCAAGTCCCCAACAGAAGCAGTTCGGGCGCAACAAAAGTGAGAGACTCCCCGGTCAGTGTCAGCGCTGCAAAGTGCTTTTCGCCTGTCACGGGGAGTGTCCCAAGAATCGCCTCTTGAAGGACGAAAATGGCGAACCCGGGCTCAACTTCCTGTGTGCCGGTTACCTGCGGTTTTTCGGGCACATTCAAGCCTGGATGGAGGCCGCCGTGCAGAAGATTCGTAGCCAATCCAATCTGGGCTTGCCCCCCCTGGGCGACCGGCTTAGATCGGCTTCAGCAGCAGCTGGCTTTCTTGCGCGGCCAGCTGACTCTTGAGAAGGTCGACCTGGGCCTGAAGTTCGTTTTGGGTCAAGCCGGGCACGCTTAGCCCTCTCAACTGACCTGTGCTGAAGTCGAGTAGATTGGTTGTTTCGTTCGGGTCGCTGGCGAGATGGTAGAGTTCCCACTGGTCGCGAAAGGTTCCACTTGGGTCCAGGTAACGACTGAGCTTCCAGACCCCCGTACAAAGCATATGAACGTTGTTTGGACGGGTCACCGCTCCAGAAGTAAGCGGGGCGCCCCTCTGGATCAGGCCTTCTACGTTCTTGGTGAAGCTATCGAATTGCGCTTGTTTGCTGGGTTGCGCCACTCCCTGAGGAAGATTGGTGGCATCGTCGGCGGTGGTGAAGAGCACTCCCGGCCGTGGCAGTGACTGTCCAGCGGCCAGAATCGGCGCCAGGTTGAGACCCACGAAATCGCGGACCTGAGTATGCCCGCTGATGGACTTTTTGATTTGCGCGATGTCGCTGTTGCTGAAGCCGGCCAGTCCCAGCAAAGTGGGAGCCAGGTCGATGTGACTGGTCGGCTGATTGAATTCCAGCACCTCATTTTTGTTCGGATTGATCAGAGGGCTGGAGACCACGAACGGCACACGCACGGATTCCTCATAGGCGCTATACCATTTTTGCAGCATCTGACCGTGGGCCATGGCGTATTCGCCGTGGTCGGAGGTAAACAGCACAACCGTGTTTTGGGCCAAACCGGCCTGGTCAAACGCCTGCAACAGTCGGTTGAGTTCCAAATCCACCAGATGTTGCAGATAGACATAAAACTGACCGTAAGCGCGAGCCCAGGCCTGCTGACCGGCGATCAACGTTTGGAAAGGGTAAGGCAAAAATGGTTGGGTGATCTGAGGGAAAATGCTGGCCAGCGCCACCTGGGTTTTCCAGGCCGATTCAAGATGACAGCTTGGCTTGGTGGACAGATCTTCAGCGTAGGTGGGCGGCAGGTCAAAGCAATTTTGGGGAAACCCCATTGGGTTCAGCTCGACGGTTCTGCCGGATGAATCCGGATTGCTGACGGCCCCCGGACGGGGCAGCAATTGTGGAGTTTCAAAGCCTGCCGTGAGACCGGTGACGCCAGCCGAACCCGGCAGATACCACGGAAACGGATAGGCTGCTATGTCGTGTGGATTGACCAGCGAGGCGACAGCGAACCAGGGGCGATTGCCTCCTTTGGAGGCTCGATTCTGGAAAAAGTCGGTGACAATCTCCGAGAAGCCAGGGTCACGATAAACTCCAAGATTGTCCGGGTCGCTGCCGTGCGGCTCGGGGCCGGAGGTTTCGTAGCCCAGAAATCCCCAGGGGGTCAGGTCATAGGGAGGGTTGACATGGGAAACATGCCACTTTCCGAAGTAGTAAGGGTCGTAGCCCGCTGCCTGAAACCAATCGCCGATGGTGGGCACGCCCGCGGGGTCCAGGAAAGTCACTTCTTCGGCGGCTTTGAAAAGTCCATCCACCTGGTCGACACCGTGTAGAGAGGGATACTGGCCTGTTATAAAGGTGGTTCGGCTGGGCGCGCAGGCCGCCGAAGCAATGTAGTGACGACGAGCGACCACCGCATTTTGGCGAAGACGCATCATGGCCGGGAAGAACTGGGTGAAGCTATTGCTGGGACTTAAGTCCTTCTCGAAGCGAAGGATCTCCCGAACGCCGGCCGCTTCACCCTGGTTGGCAGTATACCCATCAGGAGGGAGACGCATCTGGTCGACCAGGATCAGCAGGATGTTGGGGCGCACCGGGAGTGAATTGCCAGGGGCATTGGAGAAAAGACTGGTCGCACTTTCGCCGCACCCCGCCGTGACAGCCGCAGCCCCCAGAGAGGTCTTGAGAAACTGACGTCTTGTTTGCATAGGGCGCTGCCTTGGACTCCGATCATAGAATTTACGACCGCTTTCGGCGGCCACCGACCCCCGGGCTGGTTGAGTGCGGCATTCCCCAGTGTGTTCAGCGAACCCTGGTTCGGAAGACCGGGCCTCCCGGCGCAAGAAAAGGTATAGGCCATCTCGAGGCGAACCCCCGCCGCCTCGTGTTCAACCGTATTTTTAGAGGCGCCTTCCTGGCCATGGCTCTGGCCTGGGCCCCGGCCTGTCGGGCTCAAGCAGAACCTACGATCCATGTGAATGATTTTGTGCTTGAAGGCAATCGCCTGATGGAGGCTCAGGAACTGGAGCCGGTGCTGGCCCCCTACCGTGGCAAGGACCTTAATTACTTCGAACTCAAAGCTCTGGCCGAGCAGTTGACTCAGCTCCACATTCGCAGGGGTTACAAGCTTGTGCATACCTACCTTCCCGAGCAGGACCTCAAAGGTGGAGTGGTTCGCCTGCTTTTCTTCGAGGGTAAGATTGGTGAGCTCAAAGTGACCGGGGCGGACTACCGTGATCCCGAGATGCTGCGGTCCTATTTTGAGCCAACCCTGGCCAGTCGCGACTATCGCGAAGACGAGATCATGCGCTCGCTGCTGCTGGTCAATGAGTTGCCCGATGTCAGCGCCAAACTTCGACTTGAGCCCGGCCAGGAAAAGGGGACCACCGACCTGGTTCTGGATGTGGACGACCGGGAGCCGGTCGGGGTATGGGTCAATTTCAGCAACTTTGGCGCTAGAGCTACCGGACGCTACCGCTTCGGTTCCACCGCAGCCTTGACGGATCTGAGTGGAGTTGGGGACCGGCTGTCCGTCAGTCAGGTGTTGGGCTTGCCCTCCAGCAATAACCTGAACCTGAGCGCCAGTTATACACGGCCGTTGAACACCGACGGGCTGGCCCTGCACGCAAGCTACGCCAACAGTGCCTACGGCCTCGGTCAGCAATTCGAAGTGTTGGATGTGCGCGGTCGGGCCGACATTTTCCACCTGGGGCTGGACCAGGCCCTGCACCGAAGCCTGACCCACCGCAGCGACGTGAGTCTGGATTTTTCTTCCAACTCCATCAGCGATAGTCTGCTGGGCGTGCCCTTTTCCTACGACCAGTATTGGAAGGTCGGGCTGACCTACAGAAATCTGTGGCTGGATGTGGAGGGTCAGACCTTCTTTAGTCTGGGAGTGGAACAGGGTTTTGGAACCTCACCTCAGGCTCTGGCCAGTCGGGTCGGGGCGGGCGGCAACTTTACGCATTTTGATCTTGAGGCGCTGCGCGTGCATAACCTGACCTCCCAGTTTCGCTGGGCGGGTCGAGTCAGTGCTCAATTTGCTCTGCAGCCTCTCGTTTCGGCCGAGCAGTTCTCCTTGGGTGGTCCCTACAGCGTGCGGGGATTCTCCCAAGGGGAGCATCTGGCCGATTCGGGGTATGTCTTCAGCAGCGAGTTTCGCTACTCGCCGCTGGCCGACGAACCGCGCACCCTGGAATTGGTGGCCTTCATCGATCACGGCCGGGCCAGCCTGCACCGGCCTCAGGATGTGGAGGTGGCGGCTCGCTCGTTGACCGGCGGTGGCTTTGGGGTGCGTTGGAATTTCGCCACCGAGTCCCACGCGCGCATCGATGTCGGTTTTCCACTCTCCCCTTCGGTCAACGCTCTGGGCCAATCTCCCGTGATCTACGCAGGCTTGCAGTCAAGACTATGGTAAAGAAGACTCTGTGTGCCGCCCTGCTATGCACCGCCCTGGCCGGCGCTGAACCCACCGGCCCCTCGGTGACCCATGGCAACGTGCAGATCCAGACCCAGGGAGCAACCACTCAGATCATTCAGGCGACCGACCGGGCCATTATCCAGTGGAACGGCTTTAGCATCAACGCCAACGAATTGGTGCGTTTCCTGCAGCCCAACTCGGCCGCCGTCATCTTGAATCGGGTGATCGGGGCCAATCCTTCTCAGATTCTGGGTCAGATACAGGCCAATGGCCGGGTCTTTCTGGTCAATCCAAACGGTATCGTCTTTGGTGCGGGCTCTCAAGTGAATGTGGGGGGACTGCTGGCCACCACGCTCCAGCTCAGTGATCAGGATTTTCTTCAGGGCAATTATCATCTGACCCAAGACCCCAATCACGCTCTGGCCTCGGTGGTCAATCGGGGTGAATTGCACATCGCCGAAGGGGGCTTTCTGGTACTGGCCGCCCCGGTGGTCAGCAATGAAGGGCTGATCGTTGCCCAATCGGGTCAGGTGGGCCTGATCGGCGCCCAACAGACCACGGTCAATTTCGACGGCATGGGCCTGATCGAGGTCTCCGTCCCTTCCGGCCGTCCGGGCTCGCCGGGGGCGGTGGTCATGCCCGCCAATGCCGTCAGCCAGATTTTTCAGGGGGTTGTCACCAATCCCGGCATCCCTGAACTGGCAAACCTTGCGGGAGCCGAGGGATTGGTGGTTCAGCAGGGGAGCATTGATACCAGTGGCTCACAGTCGGGCGGCCAGGTTATCCTGCACTCAAGCCAGGCCAGTCTCATCACTTCGAGCTCACAGATCGTGGCCAATTCTTCCCGAACGCCCGGAGAGGTGCATCTGCTCTCAGAGGGACAGGTCTATTCAAGCGGTTCCATTCAGGCGGGTCGGGGAGCGGTTGAACTGACCGGGACCGAGGTCAGCTGGATCGGGCCGATTGACGTCGGGGGGGCCACCGCCGGACAGATTCTCGTCAACGCGGGTGGGCTCACTCTGGTTGAGTCTCTACCAATCCCTGTGGAGACTTCCCTGGCCAGCATCCTGAACTATACGCCCAATCTGGTTTCGCGTTCCAATCTCGAAGCCCAGCCAGCCGGGAGTCAAATTTCCTTGCACTCCAGCAACGGGATCAGCCTGGAGGATATTCCCTCGGATTTGATTGCGCTTCGCAGTGGCGTCGCTCTGAATCTCTCGGCCGACCAGGGCAACCTGACTTTTCACGACCCGCAGGATACTCTCGCGGTGGGTTCAGGCGGTTCGATTCGAATCCAGCTGGCGGCTGGTGGGAGCACTTCGCTGGGAAATTTGGTTGCTCCGAGCGGCGAGATTCATGTCAGCGCGGCCACTGACCTGGCCGTGCAACTGGTGGACACCTCCGGAGGCGAGGTCGACCTGCGCACCGGGGGGGACTTGAGCCTGGGACAGATCGTAGCGGGCTCAGCCAGGTTGGGAGCGGGTGGCGATATCCTGGACCTTCACGGCTCTGCAGCGAATGTGGTTGCCAATGAAGCCAGCTTTGTGGCTGGTGGAACCGTGGGTTTGCCGACCAATCCCGTTTCCATCGATGTCAATGTGATTTCTGGTGAAGCCGAAGACTTCTTCTTTCAGGAATTGGGACCGGTCACCGAGGGCCTGGTCTACGGCATTCAGGGCCTGCACCGACGCAAGAATTTGGAAGATCCCTTTTCGGAAACGTTGGATGAAATCAACGACGTCCCCGTCTTCGAGCTGAACGATAGCAGTTCGGGAGGCGGTGGCGGGGGAGACTGGGAGGCGGAATCCCCTGATGAGGAATTGGGGCAGGCCGCATTGCTGGAGGATTTCTCTCATTTACCCCAGCTGGCGGTGCTCTCTCCCACCATGATGGTGCTGCAGGGGAATCAGGCCTCTCCCTTGATCGATGAACTCACCCGCCAGGGCTGGCAGGTCGAGGTCAGTCAAAGCCTGCTTCTGGCCCGCAAGGGCGACCTTCAATTGGTGGGGAGAATGGGTTCTGTTTCGACCCCCCTCACCCTGGTGGAGGCTTCCAGTCAGGCGGAAAAATCGGCTCTAAACGATGCTCTAGATCTGTTGCGGGAATTCCCCGAGGATTTGCTACTGACCCGGAGGGGCGACGGGGAGTATCTTCTGAGTCTAAGTGCTCCGGATTCTGAACGTTTCTGGAGAGATCTGAGCCAGCACGGGTGGCGGGTGGATCGGGAAGCCGGCACGGCCACCAAGAACGCGTTGAGGCTGACGCTGACGGATTCAGCTCAGGTTCGGCTGGAGCGCTCTCACTGAGGTCGGATGACCAGCCGCAGACCCGACTGAGGCAGGCGCGCCACCGATAGGGACCAGCTGCGAGCTGTGGTGGTCAGAAAGTCCGGTGACTGGAACATCCAGTGCCCCCCACGCAAGACTTTGTATTTCTGGCCGAATTGGCCGGACTGCCGGCTCGCTTCTTGGGAGTAAGCCTGATACCAGCTCTCCGTCCACTCGGCCGCATTGCCGGCCATGTTCAGGCAGCCGACCCAGGAAGCGCCTTCGGGATGGCTGTTGACTGCCTCTGGCGCGGGAGCGCTGCCGGAAACGCTGCTGCAGCAACGAGTGCTGTCGAAGGCTTTTCCCCAGGGGTAAAGGCGAGCCTGGGGGCCTCGAGCGGCGCACTCCCACTCCAGTTCGCTGGGGAGGCTTCCACCGGCCCATTGGCAATAGGCCAGGGCGTCTCGCTGAGAGAGTCCCAGGGCCGGTCGATCCGGGCCAAACTTCAGGGCCAGATCCTGCCACAACGGGGGGGCAGGGGTGCTGGTGGCTTTCAGGTAGGCCTCAAACTGAGCATTGCTGACCTCGCAACGAGCGATCCAGAACCCCTTCAGGCGGACTTGATGGGCCGGTTTTTGATCGCTGCTGCCCTGGTTGTTTCCAATAGTGTAGCTACCTGGCGGCACCCAAAGCATCTGGGAACCGTCCCGGGGAGCGGGCCCCTCGGCGGCTGCCGCACCGGCCAGCCAGATCAAGAGGCCCCATTTTCTGCGGGCCAGAGCGTCGAAAAGCACCTGCCCGGCTTTCAGTTCGAGCGGGACCGAACCTGCTAATAGACCGGTTCCCAGATGGCCCGGCCCACCAGCTCTTCAATGGAATCCGGGGCCGGTCCGGCGGCCAGACCTTCCGCAAAGGCCACTCGCGCCACTTCCTCTGCGATCTTGCGTGAGACCCGCCGAATTTGCGATAGGGCAGGGTAGACGCGACTGACGGCCAGGTCGGACTCCTCCACGCAGCTGGCCAACACGCGAGCGGCGGCGGAGAACATGGAATCGGTGACGTGGCGTGCCCGACTGGCCAGCACTCCCAGACCGACGCCGGGAAAGATGTAGGCGTTATTGCCCTGTCCCGGAAACAGCAGTCGGCCTTCGTAGCGTACCGGAGCGAAAGGGCTTCCGCTAGAAAAGATGGCTCGACCCTGGGACCAAAGATAGGCCTGCTCGGCCGTGCATTCGGCCCGTGAGGTCGGGTTGGAGAGGGCGAAGAGGATAGGGCGCTGGTTGAACTCACTCATCCGTTCCACCACTGTCTGATTGAAGGCACCGGCGATGGTGGAGACGCCAATCAGCACTGTCGGCTTGAGCCTGTGCACGGCCTCTTCAAAAGATTGGCAGGGCGAGGATGGGTGAGCGTAGCGCAGCTTGTGTTCGGCCAGCCCCGTGCGCTCGGCCACAACCAGACCCTGCGAATCGAAAAACCAGAGTTGGCTACGGGCCTGCTCAAGGGACAGCCCTTCTTCCACCAGAGCCGAGGCGATCAGGTCGCCGATCCCCACTCCGGCTTCACCCGCGCCCAGAAAGAGAATCCGCTGTTGGGTCAGGGGCTGACCCGTCAGGCGCAGGGCTGAGAGCAATCCCGCCAGAGTGACCGCAGCCGTGCCCTGGATGTCGTCGTTGAAGACGCAGGCCTCCCGGCGCCAGCGTTCCAGCAGGCGAAAGGCATTGCGGTTTCCAAAGTCCTCAAATTGCACCAGACTGCCGGGCCGGATGGATTCGACGGCCTGCATAAACTCGGCTACAAAATCATCATACTCCTGGCCGCGCAAACGGGGGCGTCGCAATCCCAGGTAGTGGGGATCGCCAAGAGCTTCGGGGTTATCCGTGCCCACGTCCAGGGTAACGGGCAGACACAGGCGCGGGTGAATTCCCGCGCAGGCTGCATACAGGCTGAGTTTGCCGATCGAGATGCCCATTCCACCGACGCCCAGGTCGCCCAGGCCCAGGATCCGCTCCCCGTCGGTGACCACGATCACTTCAAAGGGGTGGGGCCAGTTGCGCAGCACCCGCTCCAGACGGCCTCGTTGCTCCAGCGACAGATACAGACCCCGGGGGCGTCGATAGACATCGCTCCAGGCTGAACAGGCATCACCCACGGTGGGGGTGTACACGAAAGGCATCAATTCTTCCAGATGGTTGGCCAGCACCCGGTAAAAGAGGGTCTCGTTGCGATCTTCCAGCCCGGCCAGGTAGAGGTAGCGTTCCAGGTTGCTGGACTTGCGCCGGACGTCGTAGAGCACCTGATCCATCTGTTCTTCCACCGATTGGATCACCGGCGGTAGCAGTCCCTCCAGTCGGGCTTTGTCCCGTTCCTCGGCTGTAAAAGCGGTGCCCTTGTTGAGGAGAGGGTCTCGTAGTAAATCCAGGCCGTTGCGCATAACCAGAACAGCTTAATTCACTCCCCGGGCATCCCCTATGATCTCATCAGCTTCTCAGGATTGGCAAATTGGTGGAATCTAGGCTATTCTTTTCGGGAATGATTTCGCGACGACGGGGCGTCACCCTGATTGCCGGATTGCTGATCCTCAGCGTGCTGGTCAGCCTCACCACCGCCATGGTTTTGCTTGGCGGCGGCAACCTGGCCGGCTCCTATCAGTCGGTCCAGGCGGATCAGGCGGTTTATGCGGCCGAAGCCGGAGCCTGGAGGGCAGCCAAAGAGCTGGCTCTCAGCTCCAGTTGGACTCCACCCACCACCAACACCACTCTGCCCGCCACTCAGGCTCAATTTCTGGTCAAGCTCTACCCTGCGGGCTCGCTGACGCCGCAGGGCCTGACCGTGCCGGGAGGGCTGACCTATGTGCTCTCCACCGGTGCCGTGCCCTCAGGTAAGACCAAGCAGGTCGGCATGATGGTCAAGACGGGAGTGGGCGCCCTCAACTATGCGGCCCTGACCGTCAACAGCATTCTGGTGGATGGTGGGTCGGCCATCGACTCACGCGACCCCGTGACCGACGCGGTTGTGCCCAATCCGTCCTCAGTGGCCGTTAATACTCCCGGAGCCACCATTCGAGTGGATCACGGCTCGAGCGTGGCCGGTTCGGCCTTTGTGGGCCCGGGCGCTTCCACTTCGCTGATCAGCGTGGGCGGCGGCGCTTCCATCAGCGGCAGCCTGGGTTCGCTCAGCGGGGCTGTACCTTTGACTCCGGTGACTCTACCCAGTGACCCCAGCCTTTTGCCCCCCGCCGGTGCCACCGGCGGGGCCACCGTAAATTTTACCCCCGGACCCTATGGCGAGGTGACCGTAGACGGGGGAGCCACTTTAAATCTGGCCCCCGGCACCTATGTCTTCAAGAAGTTGACCGTGACCGGGGGGGGGAAACTGGCTATCACTGCAGGCGTGCAGATCTACATCCAATCCGATCTCAACGTCAACGTGGGTTCGCTGCTCAACCCCACCAAGAACCCCAACAATATGAAGTTCATGGTCGCCTCCGGGACGGTGAGTATCAATAGCGGAGGCACTTCCTATGGAGTTTTCTACGCCCCCAGTTGTCCCGTCAGCCTGAACGGCAACGGCACCATTTACGGCAACCTGATCGGGGATTCCCTGACCATCGACGGCGGCTCCCACCTGCACTACGACCCCAACAGCACCGGGGCTGGCCTTCCAGGCGGCGGCACCACGGCCGTGGTGGTCAGCCAGCAAACGTTCTAGTCTCGAACCCCGTGTTTGGT
>JAFEBA010000103.1 GCA_018266105.1 bacterium
TAGGTGCCGGCGCTGTGCCAGGCCATCCGGATGAAAAGAGGTCCATAGTGACCATAATCGGCCGGCCACCAGTCCTGGGAATCTGTCATCAGCGCATACAGATCCTTTTTCACCGCCTCCAGGTCCAGCGATTTGAATGCCTCAGCATAGTTAAACTGCTGCCCCATCGGGTCGGACAGGCTTGAGTTTTGATGCAAAATTTTGAGGTTGAGTTGATTCGGCCACCAGTCTTTATTGCTGGTTCCGCCCCCGGCCACGTGTTTGGGGGCCCCGTTCATGACAGGGCATTTCATTGTATCCATTGATTAGTCGCCTTCTAGTGTCTGAAATTGGAAGTATTCGCTTCTTCGTCCCGCACACCATTACCCACGTAACGCGCCAACTATTCAAAAGTGTGGCAATTCTAGGATTGGGCCCGCCCTGTCCGAAGGCCTGTTCAGATGACTGATCACAAGCAAGTGGCCGCCTCTCCCTTCGAGGCCTTTTTTCGTTGGTGGGCGGCCTTGACCATGCGGCACCGCGGATGGGTGCTGCTGGTGGCTTTGGCCTCGGTGCTGCTGAGCGGATGGTTGGCCCATTCACGACTCAAATTCTCCACCGACCGCACCCAACTGCTCGACCCGGATCATCCCATTCAGCGCAGTTGGAAAGTCCATCGTCAAAGCTTTCAAGGCAATTCAGACCTGCTCGTCCTGATCACGGGCGACCCCGCGGAGGTACGGGCGGCCGCCGATTCCTTGGGGGTCTTGCTCAATCGCGAAAAGAACTATTTCGACGAAGTCTTCTTCAAGATCGAGCTTAGCAAAATCGACCAGCACGCCCTCTACTTTTTGTCCCTGGCCGACCTTCAGTCCTTGATCCGACAGTTGCGCGAAGCCGGTCCCTGGATGAGTTCGACTCAGAGCGGATTGCCCGGGCTGCTGGAGAAACTGGCTCACACTCAGGATCCCCAAAGTCTGAAACCAATTCTTCCCCTCTTCACCAACGTTCTGGAAGGTATGAGCCGCAGCATCGAGAGTCGCGGACAGGCTCCCTACCAGAGCCCGATGCCCAGCTTTCAGGGTGAGAAGCAGGCCGTCAAAATGGGACAGGACACGGTCTATAACACCATCCAGGGGGATCGTACCTGCCTGATGTTGGTTCAGCCCAGCGACCGCTCCGGCTCCTTCGAACAGGACGCTCAGACGGTCGCCCGCCTGCGCCAGTGCGTGGCTCAGGTGATGCGCGGCTATCCTTCGGTGGACTGCATGGTGTGCGGAGAGGTGGTCATGAACACCGACGAGATGGTCGGTTCCTACCGAGACACCAGGCTTTCCGGTGGAGTGGCCGTGATTTCCGTCTTCGGACTCCTGATGGTGGCCTTTGGCAACTGGAAGCGCCCCCTCTGCGCGGGCCTCAGTCTGGGAGTAGGCATGGCCTGGTCGGCCGCCTTCGCCGCCCTGGCGGTGGGCAACCTGAACCTGCTCACGGTCCACTTCGCCACCATCGTGGCTGGCCTGAGCATGACCTTCGCCATCCAGTTGCTGTGTCAGTTCCTGGAAGCCGAAGAGGACCACAACGCCTGGCAGGAAACGGTGGCTCGCAGCGGACCGCAGTGTCTGATCGGCGCCCTGACCACGGCTATCGCCTTCTGGTCTCTCCATTTCGCCAACTTCCGAGCGGCGGCTGAACTCGGCCTGATCACCGGCACCGGAGTGCTTCTGTGCTTCGTTTCGATCACCACCCTACTGCCCATCCTGCTCTCCTTCTTCGAAGGCAGTGGCGGGCGCCGATCGGTTCGCCTGCCGGGCTGGACCATCTGGAGTGGAGCTGTATCCCGCCATCCCTATCGAGTCTTATTTATCTCCCTCTTCATCAGCCTGTACAGCCTGACCTGGGTCACGCGCGTGCCCTTTAATTATAACGTCCTCAGTCTGCAACCGGCGGGATCGGAAGTCGTGCGGCTGGAGAATTTCCTGCAGACCATGGGATATTCCGGGCTTTTCGCCGTGACCTCGGCCGCCAACGTCTCCGAAGCCAACCTCCTGGCCTCAAAATTCGAGGGACTATCCAGCGTCTCACGGGTGGAAACAGTGGCCGCCCTGGAACCACTGGACGTCCAACTCAAGGCTCCCCTGGTGGAGGAAGTCATCCGCCTGGCCCGCCCGTTGGCGGCTCCGGCCCGGCCCTCAACCCCCCCTTCCCTATCCGGGGCGGACCTGCAGAAGCTGGCCCGCGACTTTCAGTCCGCCTCCAGCCACCTGCAACAACTCCTGACCCGGCTGCCCGAAAGCCCGGAGAAGTTGCGCTTCAGCCGCGAACTCAAACGCTTCGAGGCTTTGCTGGACCCGGAAAAACCCGGCCCCATCTCCTCCGCTCTGCAGATCTACCAGCAAGAACTGGAACGCGACCTGGCCCGCCAGGCCCGCTTCCTGAGCGAGCAGCGCCCCATCGAACCGGACATTTTGGAATTCTTACCGCAGCCGCTGCTGGCCCGAGGGGTCTCCCCCCGTGGACGGGTGAGTCTGCGCATCTTCCCCAAAGGAAATGCCTGGGACCGGGAACCCCTGGAATTTTTCGTCAACCAGATTACGCGCGTGGACGCCTACGTGACCGGCTCGCCCCTGATGATCTACTACAATATCCAGGAGTTGCGCAAAGCCTACTCCACCTCCGGCCGGGTGGCCCTTTCGGTCATCTGCGTCCTGCTCTTGCTCCACTTTCGCTCGCTCAAGAACGCGGCTCTGGCCATTTTCCCCAAGCTCCTGGGCGTACTCTGGATGGTGGGCTTGATGGGAATTTGCGGGGTCAGCTTTAACTCCGCCAACTTTCTGGCCCTGCCCATCACCCTCGGCATCGGCCTGATCTTTGGCGTCAACGTTCTGCTAGAATGCCAGCAAAAGGGAGCCGCCTCCCTTTTCAGTGGCTCCACCGGTGCCGCCGTAACCCTCTCGGGACTCACCGCCATGCTGGGCTTCTCCTCGTTTTTGCTGGTTTCTCACGTGGGAGTATCCAGCTTCGGGTTTGTCATGGCGGCCGGAGTGGGCGCCAACCTGCTCACCTCCCTCTTGACTCTGCCGGCCCTGATGACCGCCCTCAAGGTGAAAGACAACTGATGTTGGAGCTGCTCGGGGCCTGCATCTGGATGGCCTTTATGTCGATTTTTGGAGCATTCGGACAGAATGCACCAGAATCACCCAAAGACCCGGCCAGTCGGGCTCGTCACTTCGTGTCACACTGCCTGACCGCACTCAAGAATGAACTCTACGGAGCCCAGGTGCTGGAGCTGGAACCCGAGCGGCTGGTCTATCGCACGGCCAGCCAGCAGCAGCCGCGCGTGCTCTCATTCCAGTCAGGTCAGGTGTTGCGCGACGGCCACCCCATCTCCGAGCTCGGGGAGAACGGTCGGATCAACTTTGAAAGGGTCTCTCCCGGCCAGCTCAAGGTCGATATCGCCTCCGAAGTCAATGCCCAGGCCCGCCATCAGGCGTCGGTCCGGCTCAGTGTTCAGAGCTGACCAGATTGCGCAGACTCGCTAGCTGAGCGGGCTCGGCCCGCACCTGGACAAAGGTTCCTTCGTCGCTGTGGCGTTCGCCCAGCACCTTGACCTGGGCGCGCAATCGGCCCAAAACTCGTCCCGCCGCGTAGGGAACGAAAACCTCTTCCTCCACCATGCCGCGTTCGAAGAAACTCACCACTCGGGCCCGCAGTTCGGCCACGGACTCAGGATTCTTGGCCGACACAAACCAGCCCTCAGGGAACTCTTCCCGAAGCGGCTCAAGCGAGTCCACTCGGTCGATCTTATTCAAAACCAGGCGAGACTCGATCTCCTGAGCCCCCAGTTCATCCAACACCTCGCGAGTGACCTGCAGTTGCGAACGAAAGTCCGGGTCCGAGCAATCCACGACAAAAAGCAGCAGCCAGGCGTGACGGGCTTCCTCCAGAGTGGAGCGAAATGAAGCCACCAGATCGTGCGGCAACTTTCGAATGAATCCCACCGTGTCCGAGATCAAAATCTTGGGTACGGTCTCTGGCTGCAGGGTGCGCACGGTGGTCTCCAGAGTGGCGAACAGCTTGTCTTCCACCAGCACCTGACTGCCGGTCAGCGCCCGCATCAGAGAGGACTTACCGGCGTTGGTGTAGCCCACAAGAGCCACGCAGCGCTGCTCGGCCCGGCGTTCTCGACCCACCTGCGCCTCCACCGCGATGGCTTCCAGCTCCCTTTTCAGTTCGGCGATGCGATCGCGAATCCGACGACGGTCCAGCTCCATCGAGGTTTCGCCGGCCTTATTCATCCGCTCCGAGGGACCGTGACCGGCCTTGCGCAACCGCGGAGCCAGGTACTTCAAACGAGCGATCTCCACCTGCAAACGCGCCTCACGGGTGCGCGCGTGGCGGCTGAAGATCTCCACGATCACGCCTGTCCGATCCAGCACATCCACCCCAAGCGCCTTTTGCAGATTGGCCACCTGCGAAGGGGTCAGTTCGCAGTCAAAGATTACGGCTTCAACCTCCGACTCACAACGAGCCTTCAGCTCCTCCAGCTTACCCTCGCCCAACACATAAGGTCCCGAAAGGGACCGGCGCCGCTGCAGCAGCTGGTCCACCACCACAAATCCCAGTGTTTTCGCCAGTTGGCCCAATTCAGCCAAAGACTCATCTTCATCATCCAGCGGCACGCCGACCAGCACGGCTCTCGGCTGCGGTTTCTCGGTTTCGTAGGTCACTTGTTCTCCCAACGCGAAGCAACGCAAAATGAAAAGACGCGGGGTCGGTCTAGGCGTTACCCTTGTAATCGTGGCCCTTCTGGCCGTGGTCGGTTTCACCCTGGCCGCGCTCACGGTTGGCCGCATTCAATTGCTCGGAAGCAGCAGCACAAACAGCAAGCTCGTCAACTGGCCATGTCCGAGGCCAGAACCAGCACCCAGATCTTAGCCAACAAGCGAATCCATTAGCGCAGGCCCTGAGTTGCCCAGTCGATGGCGGCCGGACTGGTCCCGACCACCACAGTTAAATCCCCACCCGGCCCGACCTTGACCTGCTCGAAGCGCACCCCGCCCCAGCCGGCCGGGTCCACCGTTTGACTCAAAGCCTGATTGCCGATCAGTCCGGTCAACGCAGAAACCGGGACCAGCTTACTCAAATCCATTCCGCCGGCCTGCAGACGCTGAAGTTCAGCCGTCTTGAGGTCAGCTTGAATCATCAGCTTGCCCCCCTCTGTGCGAAAGTGCAGCGGGATATCCAGAGCGGTATTCACATTGTCCAGAAATCCTGGCGCCTGGCCGGTCCCGGCCGCCTTTTGGGCCACCAATTCCACGTGCAGAAAAAGCTTGCCATCGCCACCGCGCAATTCAGGCCGCTGCGGCTGACCGTGAGGGTCGGGTGCCCAGCTCAACTTGTAGCCCGAGCCACCGGCCCTGGACAGTTGCTCATCCCATTTGACCCGTTGCTGCAACTGCTGATTGAGGCTGACGCGATCCACTCCCACCGCCACCTGACCCGGCTTCAATCCCTCAGAACCGGCTACAACACCGTCTCCCCCGGGCGAACCCGGCACTTCCAACAGAACACCGCCGGATCCAACCTTGACCTGAGTCACCGGGCCCAAACCAGGCAACTGCAACTGCCCGTAGGCCTGACCCAACTGCTGGTTGGCGCCCGCCTGAAGATGCTCGACCTGGGTCTTGAGCTGAGCGCTGACCTGATCCAGAGCGGATTGCTGGAGTTGGCCGTTCAGTTGCGGAATCTGACTTTCCAGGTTGGAAATCAGGGCCCGGCGAGCCTGATCATGAACCAGCTTGTCCAACCGACCCGAGGGGGCCTGATCGCCGCCGATCTGGTCCACTTCGACCTTGAGGTTGCGTAAATTTTCCAGTTGATTGCTCTGGGTGATTTGCAGATCGGCTTTCCCGTCGCCGTTGCGATCCGGCACCGCCCAAATATTCAGGGTGGTCTGGACCAGCGGGCCCTGACCGGTCTTCACATGCCCCTGAAACTCCAGATTCTGATTGAGCCCGGCCTCCAGCAAATGCCCCAAACCTTGCTGATCAATCAGCTTCTGCACATGCTGCCCCTGCTCCAACCGAGACTCCAGTTGGGCGATCAGCTTTGCCTGGCCGGGGAGCTGACGCAACCGATCGATCTGTGCCCTGGTGGCCTGCCCCTGAGTGTCCAGAGCCAGCTTCACATCTCCGGCCACAGGAATCTTACCCTCCGGGGCCGAGACCGTGACCTTGACTCCGCCCACCCACAGACCCGGGCCCTTTTCCGGAGCCTGATTCACCTGCTGCAAATCCACCTTCAACCCCGTTTGAACGGGGTCGGCGCGATAGCTGACGATCATCGGCACAGCCTCGGTCTGAAGGGCCCTGTAGCCCAAAGAAGGCAGATCCACCCCACCCAGATGCAAGAAGCTGGCGTCGGAGGTGGGCATGGGCAAAGTCACGTCCAATAAGACCTGGCCCGAAGGCACTTTGACCTGCCCAATCTGTTGCTGAATCTGCCCCTGAGCCTGGACTAATTGCGAGGAAATCGCTTGCTGCAACTTGGGACCGTGCAGCCACTGCTGCAGGGTGGCGGCCGGCACCGAAATCTGAACACCCGTTGCAACCGGGGCCTGCTGAGCAGACACTGAGGAAACCTTGGGCTGGGACGGAGCCTGCTTGACTTGCTGAGTCAAACTGGGCACCGCCGGCTGCGCCAACTGCTGGGGGTAAACGTGCACGGTGGGAGCCACCAGCGCCTGATGGTTGGCCTGATAAGCAATCCCGCCCAAAATACCGGCACTGGCCGTCAGACTCAGACTGGCCACTCCGGCCCATTTCAGTAAGCGCCGCTTGAAACTCTTGGGCGCCCGAGCCGGAGCCTGAGGCTCGCAGGCTGGAGGCTTGGAAAGCTCGACCTGATCGCCGACGACCTGGGGCCCGACCGGCGACAGATTGCGCAGATTCGAACTGACCACCGGCACGGTGGAGTGGAACTTGGGTTGAATCGGCTGCACAGGACAGCATTTCACCGAACACCACCAGGATACCCCTCCACTTTAGGCCAATCTTTAAAGAGGGCCAGAAAGCTGACAAGGACGGTGCTCCCCATTCTGGCGGCCTTCGCCTCCGGCCAGCTCATCAATTTGACCGCATGAAAGGGCCCATATTCACTCAACTGGCTGCCTCTGATGACCTGCGCCATCCTGGCCCCGTGACACTCTACCTGGACGCCCCAGTTCAGCCAGGCGCCACGCCCTGCGAACCCAAGACCAAGAGCATCTTTTTGAAATGCTGATCTGCGATCAGTGCGGCGACGTGGCCTTTTACAGAGAGCTGGCCAACCAAAGCTATGGCGAGATACGCTACCGGCGCTCACCTGCGTTGGCCAACCAGATCCTTCAGAAAGGCGGGCTACCCCTCGCGCCCAGGGACTGAGCGGCCCGTCAAGCATTGATTCAGCGACCATCGGGCTGAGGACGATGCCGGTCAAGGTGACTCAATTCGGCTCCCGGCGGACATCACCGAAGAGATCGACTGTTAAAATTTTGCAAACTCATACAAGCATGCTCTCCCGAACGACTCATACCGCGCTCAAGCAGATCGTCAGCCCCACAGGAAAGAATGGTGCGGATTCGCCTCACCACCCCTGGGATCACCCCGAT
>JAFEBA010000104.1:0-7065 GCA_018266105.1 bacterium
GTTGAAGTAGGCCGGAACCGTGATCACGGCCTTTTCGACCGGGAAGCCCAGGTAGGCTTCCGCGTCAGCCTTCACCTTCTGCAGGATCATTGCAGAAATTTCTTGAGGTGAGTGAGACTTCTCGTCGCAGGTAAAGCGGAAGTCAGTGCCCATATGGCGTTTGACAGAGATAATGGTGCGCTCTGGATTCGAGATGGCCTGGCGTTTGGCGACTGAGCCGACCAGGCGTTCACCGGAACGTGAGAAGCCAACGACCGACGGGAAGAGATAATCCCCCTCGGCGCTCGGGATAGCGATGGGCTGACCGCCCTCGACGATCGATATGAGACTGTTTGTCGTTCCCAGATCGATGCCGACGATTTTACTGCTACTCACGACTTGTGCTTCCTCCTCGCACCTGGAACCCCGTAACCCGGAGGAGTCCGGTGATTCCGACCCAACACGTTTCCAACTCTATCCCCGCCTTGACTGCTCGACCCGCCCCGCTTTCGCGAATGGGGCTTTGATCGTTATACCCGTTCGTTGCCAAACTTCGCTTCCCTTGTCACTCTCCTGCAGGCGGCTCGGGAGGCGCCTCGATGATTCCGCTGGGGTTGCGGGAGATGCGAACCATGGCGGCTCGAATGACGCGTTCTCCCAATCGGTAGCCTCGTTGAAGTTCGTCAAACACGTGCTGGTCCGGCTTCTGGTTGTTTTCCACTTCGCCGACGGCCTCATGGTAGCGCGGGTCGAAGATGCCCGTGGTTTCTACCGGTTCGAGTCCTTCAGCCTTGAGAGCATCCAGAATCAATCCGTAAATCATGCCGTAACCCTGAACCACCGAGGCCACGTCGGTGCTGCTCGAATTGGTCCTTTGAGCCTGATCAAAGGCATCCAGGGCCGGTAGGAAAACTCCGAAAAACTTTTCCTTCTCGCGGAACAGCTTGATGTCCAGGTCCTTCTGGGTGCGCTCGCGCATGTTTTTGAAGTCCAGCAGCAGCTTTTCTCGCTGCTCGTTGGACTGCACGATTTCCTGTTCGAGTTTTGCGATCTTGGCTTCGGCTTCTTCGGAAATGCCTGTGCTCGCCTGCTTGGCCGGGGCCGAACTGCTCTCGCTCACGGCGCCCGTGGCCACGGCGGTGGCCAGTTCCAGTTCCAGTTTGCCGACCTTGCTTCGCTGTTGTTCGTAGTCGCGGCGGGCCTGTTCCGTTTGCTCAGAGAGTGAGCGGGCGACCAGGCGATAGAAGCTCACCAGAGTCAGGGCGTCAGCTCCCTCTTCCAGGGCGCGAGCCACGCGATTGCGCAGGTAGCTGAGAGACTCCACTGCGTGCACGATGTCGCGCAGTTCGCGCAGTTCGGCCTGCAGCCGCTCTGCCAGCGTCGACTCGCCGACCGGTGCGTCCGAGTGTTTCTCGAGCTTTTCCAATCTCTCAACTCGATCCGGCTCGGGCGCCGTGGCGGAGGCCGGAACGGGGGGCGCGGACGGCTTCTCGACCTCTGGGTCGGGAGCAGGCACGCTAAAAAGATCGTCGTCGGCGGGCGCCTCCAACGATGGAGCTCCCAGCATTCCCTCGCCCGATACTTCAGTCACGGCCGGTACGCTTTCGGAGGACGGTAGAACTTCCTTGCTCTTCAGGAACGACGCAGAAGGAGGCTTGATTTTTCTGGCCGGCTTTGCCTCTTCGCTCAAACCCTATCCTCCCAATCACGTCCTGGCGCCTCCGGTCTATCTCTCATATCCGGGGCGCGGATTCGGATCTTCCGTTGAGTTTCCCAGCCTCCTCCTTACGAAGGAAAAGTTCGAACAGACGACAATAGCAGGCCGATGAAAGCGCCCAAAATACTAATGTCTGGCTACTTCGGCCTGGATAACCTTGGCGACGAGGCCATCTTCGAGGCGATGGTGCACAACTTCCGACAGCACTGCCCGGAAGTGGAACTTACCGCCCTGGTCGCATCCCCGGCCAGGGCCCAAAAGCTGGGCGTGAAGACCGTGCCGCGCAAGAAGCTCAGGCCGATCATGGCGGCCATGCGAGAAGCCGACCTGCTGGTCTCTGGAGGGGGCGGCCTGATTCAGGACTCCACCGGGGTGGGTAGCGTGGTCTATTATTTGGGGTTGATTCGGCTGGCGGCTTTGATGGGCAAGCCCACCTATCTTTATGCCCAAGGCTTTGGGCCTGTGCGCAGCGCCTGGGGTCAAAGGCTTTGCCGCTGGATGAGCTCCTCAATCACCCTGGCGACCTTTCGGGATCAAGATTCTCTGGACGATTTTCGCAAGTTGGCGGGGCCGGCGGTGCCTGCCTACGTGACTTCCGACCCGGCATTGTTGTTGCCGCCCTGTCCACCTAAGGAACTGGGTGAATTGTTGCAAAAAGAGGGCTTGAGCGGTGAGATTTCTCGTCTGGACGGCCCCACCGGAAAGCATCAGGGCAGTGGGCCACTGGTTGCGGTGACGGTGCGGCCCTGGCCGAGCTTCAATTTGGAGGAGGTGGCTCAGGGCCTGCAGCGCTTCCACGACGAGCATCAGGCCCGCTACGTGCTGATGGCATTTCATCCCGATCAGGATCTGGCCGTGTGTCGGGCTCTCAAAGAGAAATTGAGCGCTCCCTGCACTCTGCTCGATCCTGGCTGGCAGCCCTCTCAGGTTGCCGGCTTCTTGCGTTGCTGCGACTTGATTATGGGGATGCGCTTGCATTCACTGATTCTGGCCGCCGGCGCCCAGGTGCCCTGTCTGGGTCTCAGTTACGATCCGAAGGTTGAGCGCTTTGCCAGGCGAGCAGGGGCGGTGCCGCTCAGACTTGAAGAACTTTCTAGTCAGAGCCTCTTTGTCGCCTTGCAGCATCTGCTCAACGGGCGTCACCAGGCTCGGCAGGCTGCTCGCCCCAAAGTGGAAGCCATGGAAAAGGCCGCTCAGGGAACCACTCGAGCGGCCCTGGCGTTAGCCCGCACCAGATCCACTCAAGAGGCTATCCGGGAGCTCACTGAATGACCGATTCTGAAGAGGAGATTTGGGACGAGCCAGCTTCGCTGCTCGACCCCAAGCCCATTCTGGGTGTGTCGACCGAGCCGTCTCCGGCTCCGGAGCCGGCCACTCCGGTCGAGGGTCCGGAAATTCCTGAGGGGCCACCCATGGTGGAGTACCTCAGTGTCAATTTGACTTACCCCAACGGTCAGCAGGCGTTGAAAGACGTCAACCTGGTGGTCAAGAAGGGCGAATTCGTTTTTTTGGTCGGCAGCACGGGCTCTGGCAAGTCCAGTCTGCTCAAGATGATCCATTGCGAGCTGGAGCCCACCACCGGCGCTGTCTACGTGGATCGGCAGGACCTCTCTGAGCTCAAGAAGCATCAAATCCCCTACCTGCGCCGCAAACTGGGCGTGATTTTTCAGGACTTCCGAGTTCTTCCACACAAGACCGCTTACGAGAATGTTTCATTCGCCCTGGAGGTGACCGGAGTGGCTCACCGCTTCATTCGCCCGCGCGTGCGCCGCGCCTTGGAAATGGTCAATCTGAGTGAGAAATCCCACCGCCTGCCGGGCGAGATGTCGGGTGGTGAGCAGCAGCGCGTGGCCATTGCCAGGGCTCTGGTCAATGAGCCGGTGCTGCTGATTGGTGACGAACCAACCGGGAATCTGGATCCGGATACCTCCTGGGACATCATGCAGACTCTTTCTCAAATCAATGCCTCTGGCACCACTGTGATCGTGGCCACTCACAATTCGCAAATCGTGGACGTGATGCGCAAGCGCGTGCTGGTGATGCACCGCGGCACCATTTTGCGCGATGAAGAGCGCGGCATGTATGCAGCTCAGAGCGAGGCAAAATCCTAAATGGGATCGGTTGTTTATTTCTTACGCGAAGTTCTCATCAATCTGCGCCGCAGTCCTTTGATGACGCTCTCGGCCATCACCACGGTCATGATTTTGCAGCTGATCCTGGGGAGTTTTGCTCTGCTCTGGCTGAATCTGGATAACTGGACCCAGGCCTTTACTCAGCAGGTTCAGGTGGTCGCCTTTTTGGATGAGGATTTATCCCCCGAGGCTCTGGAGAAGTTGCAGAAGAAGATTCAGACCATCGGTCACGTCACTCAGGTGCGTTTTGTGGATCGAGACGAAGCCTTTGCCCAGCTACAAAAGGAGATGAAGGGCAAGATTTCGTTGTCTGATGTGGGCGAGAATCCCCTGCCCGACCGTTACGACGTGCGCGTCGACGAAGCACGCTTCCTGGCGCCGGTGGCCGACAAGATTTTTAAGCTCAAAGGAGTCTATAAGGTTAAGTATGGCGGCGACATCGCCAAGCGTCTGATTAACCTGTCCAGCACTGTCTCCTGGGTGGGCGGCGCGATCAGTTGCATGTTGGTGCTGGCCACCGTGACGGTGGTTGGGAACACCATTCGCCTGACCGTCTTTGCTCGTCGGCGTGAAATCGAAATTATGCAGATGGTGGGTGCGGCTCGCTGGTTCATTCAGGTTCCCTTCGTGCTGGAGGGGGTTGTGCAAAGTCTTGCCGGCAGCGCCCTGGCCATCATCGTGCTCAGTCCGGGTTATGAGAGTTTGGCCGAGTGGATGTCGGACACACTGCCCTTCTTGCCCAGTCTGCCGGGTGAACAACTGGGCGAGTGGCTGTATCCTCTGTTGCTCATCTTGGGCTGTCTGGTGGGCGCCTTGGGAAGCTTGCTCTCGGTGAACCGGTATCTGAGGATATGAGGAAGTCGGTCTGGCTGTTGGCGCTGCTGCTGGCCGGGGTCGTGGCCGCTCAACCCCCGGACCAGTATCGGCTGCGCAAAGACCTGATCAGTGTGCGCAAGAAGCTCAGGATTTCCCAGAAGCAGCTCTCTGAGGCCAACAAACAAGAGCAAGAGTTGGCCGGAGAACTGGGGATCACGGAGAGTCTGGTGGAGGAGTTCTCCGAGCGTCTGCGCGAGGTGCGCACCGAGCTGGCGCTGGCCCGCAGTCGCCATGAAATTCTGCGCCAGCAAGTCCAGGAGAGCAGGGACAAGCTACAGCGTAAGCGCCGGGCGCTGGGCTATCGGCTTCGGGAAATGGAATTCGAAGGCAACGCAACCTATCTCCAGGTGCTCTTGCACGCCAAGAGTTACACTCAGTTTATGACCACCAGTGAGTATCTGCAGTGTGTGGTGGATAGCCAGAAGAAGTTGATCTCAGCAGTCCAGCACGAAAAAGAGATCTTCGAACATCGGCGCGAGGCCGCTCAGCGCACCCTTAACGAGATTCGTGGACTGGAGCAGGATTTTCGCGAAAAGGTTTCCGACCTGGGGAAGATCCAGGATAAGCAGGCGGAGTTATTGGCCAAGATTCAGACTCATCGCAAACGCTTGCAAAATTACGTTTCCGGCCTGGAACATATCAGCGCAGAGATGGAGGCCAAGCTCCAGGCCACCATCAAAACGCGCGGGGCGGCGCTGGGTCCCATCATTCCAGGGACCGGGCGTTTCATCTGGCCGGTCAGCGGTCCGGTAACCTCTCCCTTTGGATATCGCACCCACCCTGTGACGGGCACGACCCGTTTCCATTCCGGGTTTGATATCGGCGTTGACCAGGGAACACCCATCCGCTGCGCCGATAATGGCGTGGTGATTATGGCCGACTGGTATGGTGGCTATGGCAACTGCGTGATTGTTCAGCACGACAACAACCTGAGTACCCTTTACGGCCATCAGTCTCGAATCTTGGTCAAGCAGGGCGACACTCTGATGCAGGGGCAGGTGCTGGGAGAGGTCGGCAGTACGGGCATGTCCACAGGTCCGCACCTGCATTTTGAGGTGCGCCAGAACGGCACACCGGTGGACCCGGGCGGATACCTCTAGGGCCAGGTGGAATCTAGCTTTTGGCCATCACCAGGGCGGGGCTGCCTCCGATGGGAGCATCATCGCGATGGATTTTTCGCATCCCAATTTTCGTGAGCCATTCCTCAATTTGATCCAGAGCAATGCTGCGTAGGGCGTGACTGCTGTGGAACATCTGGTAGAAGAAGCGCTCGCCCAGGCGCAGGCGATTGGTCTGAGGGTTGGCGGCCTCGGGTAACTCAGACTCTGAGGCGATCACCAGCATGCCCCCTTTGCGCAGGCTTTCGGCCGCTTTGCGCAGAGCCAATTCAGGGTCCTGGCACAGGGCCAGGGCACGGTGAAAAACCGCCACGTCAAAACGATTGCGATAGCTGGTTTCTTCCGGCAGGCCCACCACCACCACGGCCCGAGTCACTCGTTCCGCCTCGCGGGCGCAGTCAAAGTCCCATTCCAGGCCGGTCAGTTCCAGATGAGGATAGTTTTGACGCAGCATCTCCAGGCCCAGTCCGAAGCCGCAACCGAATTCGATCAGACGCTTGCTGGATAGCATCTTTTGCTGCAGTTCGGGAAGACCGGGCGCCCATTCGAGCCAGAGCCAGCGATATGAGGCTTTGAGCCCCTCAGCCAGGTGCAGGCGTAAATTGAGGCTGGATTCTGGCAAGGCTCGGCCGCGGAAGACCGCCTCCAGGGTCTCGTAGACCCGATTGCTGAGTTGTACGTAGGTGCTGCCCCAGGCTCCCGTTCCGCTCAAAAGCGGTTCCCACCCGGCGGCCACGCGCCAGCCCTGCTCGGGACCGATCTCGAGGAAATCGAAGGCGAAGGCGGCGCGGCACCAAACTTCAACGTAATCGCTTTCGAAGCCCAGGTTTTGAGCCAGTTGTTCGCTGCTGCGATCGGGCTCTCGAAGTAAGGCTTGAAAGATGCCCAGTTCGCGGCCTACGTGCATAAGCCAGGTTGCCCAGAAGCCTTCATAGTAGCCGCGGAGTTGTTGCCAGCGCTGTTGGAGTGAGGTCAAAATCTAGAGCCCTAAGGAGACGGTGACGGGAACGCTCTCCTCGCCGCGTTCAATCGCGCGCAGGAAGGCCTCCACCACGGTGGGATCAAGTTGGGTGCCGGCGTTCTTGCGTAATTCGTCCACGGCCACGTGGCGCGGCAGGGCTTTGCGGTAAGGCCGGTCGCTGGTCATCGCGTCCCAGGTATCGGCCACCGAGATAATCCGAGCAAAGATGTGGATTTCTTCGCCGGCCAGTCCGTCTGGATAGCCTTTCCCGTCCCAGCGCTC
>JAFEBA010000104.1:7171-86041 GCA_018266105.1 bacterium
CGTCGGGGACGCCGATCTTGCCGACGTCGTGGAGGAAGCTGCAGACCTCGAGATCGCGGATGTCTTCAGAGGGCATCTTCAGCTCGCGAGCAATGGCCAGGCAGAAGCTACAGACCCGCTCGACGTGGCCCCGAGTGTATTCATCCTTGGCTTCGATGGCGTTGGCCAATACCAGGATGATTTCTTTCTTCATGTTGTAGAGTCGGGCGTTCTCAATGGCGCCTGCGGCTTGAATCGCAATGGCGCTCAGCAGTTCTAAGTTTTCATCTCTGAAAATACCGGCTCGCAGGCGGTTGTCGACGTACACCAGACCGCGAATTTGATCGTGGAACATGATCGGCACGGCCATGATGGAGCGGATGTTGTGCATGGCCACAGTTTGGATCGAGGAAAAGCGTCCGTCGGCCATGGCATTGGAAGAGAGGATGGGCTCGCGGGTCTCGATGACCTGGCGCACAATGCTTCGTGAAAAACTGAAGTCCTCGGTCTCGATAACGGTCCGGTCCATGCCGCGGGCGCCGACCATCTTGGGTTCGCCCTGTTCGTTGAGCAAGAAGATACAGCCGCGTTCCGCCTTGAGTACCTCGATGACCTTGTCCATGACCATCTTGACAACTTCGGGGAATTCCAGTGAGGAATTGAAATAACGTCCGACTTCCAGTAGAAGACGAAGCAGGTTTGAATCGGCGGGTCCTGGCGCCACGCTTTCCGTTTCAGGCATTGAGAATAACCCCAGCTAGTTTTTCCGACGAGCGGTTCGACGGTGGCAAAGGGCTGCCCTTTCTGGCTTAAAGAGCCTGGCGCGAGAGGATCATCGGTTCCAGGCCCGGCGGGTGGGCGATGGTCGGGCCGCCCTGGGTGTTTAAGTCGCCGAGGTCTGTTCTCCCGCTCTGCAATTCAGAGAGGGACTCTGTTGTGCTTGAGTCGCCGTTGGTGGTGCTATCGTTGTGGGAGCGCCGGGCCGTGGTGGCGCTCACGTCATAAACAAAGGCGGGATTCAGGTTGTTGCCTGAGCTGGCCGGCGGGTAGCTCAGTTTCAGTGCGGCCGCGCTGAAGGCCCCGCGAATTTCGCGGCTGGTGCTGTCCGCCTCGAGCGAGAGTCGATGTCCGTCGGCGACCATGGCCACCGCGCCCCCGTTCGGGAGTTTGAAATTCAAGACGGGCTCGCTGCGGCCGGGCGGGATGGATTGCAGTGTAAAGCGAAAATTCTGGGCGGCTCCGTTCAGGTTGCTCAGGCCCAGGCTACCCTGGCCGAGTCGAAGTCGGTCGACGAACACTTTGGCCGAGTCAGTGGGATTGACCTGAAGCAGTCCCCCCTGGCCCGCGGCAGTCGAGTCCGAAAGTTTCAGGGTGTCGAAGTGATAGGTTCCCTTCAGGTGGACTGTGGCGCTGGCGGGGATGGTCAGAGTGGCGTAGTGGCCGGACTCCAGAATGTCATTGTAGCCGTCGGGCAGAGTGCGGTCGCCGGCGTAGTTCAAGCCGGCTGGCGGAGCGAAGCCGGGCGTGTTGGCGGGTCCACCATCCTGGGTTACCGAGATGGGGGTGGAGCCATTCTGGTGGATCACGTTCTGATTGGTGTTCCTCGGGAGGCGGAAGTTGCCCTGAAAGCTGTTCACGCGGCCCAGGTCTAGAATGTGGTTCTGGTCGCTGGGGAAGGGCAGAGGCAGACTTCCCCCGTCATAATCGGAGGCGATAATGGGTTCATTCAACACGGTCTGCCCGCTCAATCCGTCCCGGACCACAAAGTCAACCGGGTCCGGGCCTGCGGCTGAAACCAGGCTACGGATCTGCGCTCCCGCCGTTCCAGTCGGGAAGCCGTAGCGGACCAGGGCTCCAATCCTGGCGCTGGCCAGCGGGACCCCGCCGGCGCTTTCGCTGGCATGTCCTTCCGCCACCCAGTATTCGAAGCCGGCCGGCACCTGCACTGGCGATCCCGGAGTATCACTCAGGTAGATCGAGATCTTGACGCTGTCATGGGGGTGGGGGTTGCTCAAGCTGTTCAGGGGGATCGTGCTTCCTGGGGCAACGGAGTGCGATACCGCGTACTCCAGTCCGAAGTCGGCAGCCTGGCGTGCACGCTCCTGGTAGTACTGGTGGTTGGCGGTGTTGAGGTCGCCGTGCGTCATGGACGCGGCGCTGAAGCCGAGTAGCAAAGTGACGCCCGCCACGCAAAGGCTGAGCGGTAAAGCGTATCCTCTTTTTTTCATCCTACCTCCAAGTATAGCATTCAGGGAATCAAAAAGCTGCTGGTGAGGTGGTATCGAGTGGGGGGATTTCCAGAGTTGCTTGTTTCGCTGTCCAGTTCGACGGTCACGACGTGTTCGTCCCTTACCAGTTTGAAGCCCCGAATGGCGGAGGCCACACGTCGGCGGACGGATTGGGTTAAGAAGGAAGATAGGGAAGCTGGCTCCGTGCTCAGATCGATGTCGTGGAAGGCTTGGGCTCCTCCCGCCAGTGGGAGTTCTCCGCAGAAGACCTGGCCGTCGAGCTGACACCAAAGGGCCTCCCATTTTTGCCAGAGCACGTCCCCGTTGGTGTCGAATTCGGCGGCCTGAGGTACGGTCGACAAGGGGTGGTTGCTCAGGAACCAGGTTTCGTTGACGGCGGTGACCGGCTGATAGGTCTGATAGTGAGAGCGCTTGACTTCGGCATAGAAGGCCTGCATGCACTGGGCTGCTTCTCGCTGAGCTCGCGACACTTGCTGGGACACCCTGGTGTAGCGCTGGCTCAGGATAAAGACTCCTGCAATCAGTGAGGTCAGGAGCCCAAAGACGGCCAGTCCGACCAGTATCTCCAGGATAGAGGCACCGCGTTTCATTTGGGTGAGCAAGCGCCCACGAGCTGGATTTCCTTAATTTTTCCGGAGTGTTCCCATTGTACCGTCACCTTCCACATGAGCGGATCGGCTCCGGCAGCACTGTCTCGGTCGATGCGATAGAAGTATTTGCTGTTGGCGGGACGGCCCTGGACCAGGATGGTTGAGTCGATCGTCTGGTTTCCGGCGTTCAGGGGCGTGATGCTGCTCTTTTGAACCTCCAGAACCTCGCGGGCCAGGTTGACCGCGCCGCTCATGCGGGCCGCCTGCAGACTACCCTGATAGGAGCTGGGGAATAGACTGCTGACCACCAGCACGACCACCAGAATGATCAGCAGTCCTGCAATGATCTCTAGTAAGACGGAGCCCTTGATTGCTGGCCGGAGCTTCATTGATTCATGTGAATTCTGCTTTAATAGTGGGCTCCTGCCCGATGCGAACAAGTTTAACAAGACAGCAATGAGAGTTAACTTTTTCAGTTCGCCTATTGCGCGCCCACCTGGTGAGTGATATAGTGCCTGAACATTTTTGGATTACTCCCAGGAGGAACAGTCGTGGCCAACACATCAAGCGCCAAGAAAGCGGTTCGGGTTATCGCCAAGCGTACCGAGCGCAACCGCGGAATCCGTACCGGCATCAAGACCGCCGTCAAGAAAGTGGTTAAGGCCGAGCCGGGCACCAGCGAAGTGGCGCTGCGCGAAGCCGTTAAAGCCCTGGATCAAGCCGCTGCCAAGAACATCATTCACAAGAATAAGGCGGCCCGTAAGAAGTCTCGTCTGGCCAAGCAAGTGGCCAAAGCAGCCGCTGCCAAGTAAATCAAGTCTTGCTTGATACGAGGCCAGGTGCTAAGGTGATCTTGTGCAGGTTGCCTGCAGAGTAGGTGTTGGAGCTTACTAATCCTGGGCCAATGTATCAACCTCGGATGTGATGAGCTGTCCCTGTGTCGAGTGCCGCGGTGCGGAGTCCTGACGGGATGGCCCAAGGTCGCGTCCACCTGCTTTTAGCAGGTCCAGGGGTTAAAGCTCGCCACCGCTCAGGCGGGTCCCTGTTCTTCTAGAGAGTGCTGGACGGCACTCTCTTTTTCATTTTGGAGGTTTTCTCTTTATGCAGGCCGTTTTAGAGAAGTTGATTCACCCGGAGTTTCAGCAGTCGCTGGCCGAACTGGACATGCTCAAAGGGATCGAAGACAAGAATGGAATCCTTGAGGTCAAAGTCGATTTCCTAACTTTCGCCAGCCCCAGCAAGGCTCTGCTGGTGGAGCAGATCAAGCAGGTCAGTGACCAGCCCGTGAACGTGGTGGATGTCACCCAACAGCGATCCACTCAGCCCGCTCTGGGCGGTGGGGCTCTTCCCAGCGTGAAGAACGTGCTGGTGGTCGGCAGCGGTAAGGGAGGGGTGGGCAAATCCACCGTTGCCCTCAATATTGCCGCCGCCCTGGCCCAGGAAGGGGCCCGAGTCGGGTTGATCGACGCCGACATCTACGGCCCCAGCCTGGCTCCGCTGGCGGGAATTGAGCAGTTTGGGGTGCGCATGAATGAGCACCTGCTGCAGCCGGTTGAGAAGTTTGGTCTCAAGATGCTTTCCCAGGCTTTCTTTATGAAGCCGGGTGACTCGATCGTCTGGCGCGGGCCCAAGCTGCACGGGCGCCTGGAGCTTTTCTGCAGTCATACGGAGTGGGGCGAGCTGGACTTTATGGTGGTCGACCTCCCTCCAGGTACGGGGGATGTGGTGCTCTCCCTCTCTCAGATGGTGCCGATCGGAGGGGCTGTGATCGTCTCCACCCCTCAGCACGTGGCTGTAGGCATTGCCAGCAAAGCCATTGATGCTTTCGGGAAACTGAACGTACCGCTGCTGGGTCTGGTCGAGAACATGAGTTACTACAGTTGTCCGAGCTGCGGCAAAGCCGACAATATTTTCGGCCACGGCGGCGCGCGCACGACCGCTAAGGAGTATGAACTGCCTTTCCTGGGCGAGATTCCTCTCAACAGCACCATGCTGGAGGCCAGCAATCAGGGGATGCCGGTGGTGCTTTCTCATCCCGATTCCGCTCCCGCTCAAGCTTTGCGACGGGTGGCCCAGCTGGCTGCCGGGCGGCTGGCGGTGGCGGCGGTGGCTGGCTACGACGCCATCTACTCCAACACGCTCAGCTAGGAGCGGTTGACTGGCTCAGGGCGCGAAGGACTTCGTCCAGATTAGGGAAGCGGTCCTCGGGCCGGGGCGCCAGCATACGTTTCAGGGCTTGCTCCACGCTTTCGGGGAGATCGGGTCGAAACTGACGGATGCCGGGCGGCTCCTGGGTGGCCTGGTTGCGTAGTTCCATGATCGGGTCGTCGGCCTGAAAAGGCCTGCGAGAACACAACATCTGAAAGAGCGAGGCTCCCAGGGCATATTGGTCGGCCGCCGGGCCCGCGAGCTGTCCAGCGGCCTGTTCGGGCGCCATATAACCTGGTGTGCCCATGCCCTCGGCCCCTTCGCAAGCCAGACCAAAGTCGAGTAATTTGAAGAGGCCGGACTTCGTGACAAAGGCGTTATCGGGTTTGACATCGCGGTGCACAATGGAACGCTGGTGAGCGTAATTCAAAGCCGCCACCCAGGGTTTGAGTACTCGCCTGAGCTCGTCCAGTGACATGCCCTGGGGCGGAATCTTTTTGAGGAGCGGAGTTCCCTCCAGCAGTTCCATGACGAGGTAGGCCCTGCTCTCCTGCCAGCCCCAGTCGATGATGCGAATGATGTTGGGATGATTGAGCTGAATGGAAAGTGCGATCTCCTGTTCAAACTGGCGGCGCAAAGCTTCGCTCTGAAGTTCCAGTCTTAAAACTTTGAGCGCGACTGCCTGGTTCTCGTCCAGGTCGGCGGCCGGGTAGGCGGCGTAGACTCTCGCCATTCCGCCTTCCCCCAGTTTGCGAATGAGTCTGTATTTCCCGACGGCCAGGCCCAGCAGCGGGTCCAGTTGTCGAGCTGAGGACGGGACGAGTGTTTGCAGCCGACGGTCCAGCATCAAGATCCGCTGATTTTTTCTCCAACGCCAGGCCAACCAGAGCAGAGCCAGCGGCGTAGCCGCAACCGGCACAAACAACCACGGGTAGATGCGCAAGTAGGCGCCGGCCGATAGGGGCTGCAGGCTGATGGGTTGGGGATAATTTCCACCGGCCTGACTCCACTTCACAATGTCGGACCAGTTCAAGCTGAGGTGTACGGGGGCGAAGCCGGCGCTTCTAAATTCGCAGTCCAGCCGCTCGGCCGCTCCAAGATCGGAGCGAGGTCTCTCCAGAATAAACGCTCCATCCAATCCGCGCTCGACGGGCTCCTGATTGGAGTAGAACAGGCCCGCATCGGCGGGACTGACTTTGAAGTTGAGGGTGCGGGACGGCTCGCGCATCAAAGAGCTCATCCGAGCGTCGTTGCTGGACGGTTGGGCCAGCGCCAATCCCGTCAACAGTAGCACCCAAGCCGTCAGTCTGGACACGCAGGGTATTTCTGACACGGGGCCAACATGCCTCCAGAGCATGAAGCGCATATGGCTTGTCGGATGGCTCTGGGGGCTGATGGGTGCGGCACTGGCGCAGCAGTCAGGTTTGGATTTGAAAACCGACCCGCCGGAGGCCGTTCTCATCCTGGATCAACACGAGGTTCGGCCTGACCACGGGCACTATACCCTGACTTTTAATCTTTTTGAGGGCAGCGCCAAGATCTCCGATCCCCACACGGCTGTTTTGCGCGCGCCCGGCTACGAAGATCTGGCTCTGCCACCCATTTCCTGGCCGGAAGTTCAGGCTCGAACCTACAGCCCCGGGTCCGGGGTGTTGCAGCTGAAGCCGAGCAGTCCCGCCGCCTACCTGCATCGCTATCCCGCACTCTGGTTGGTGTTGGTGGGAGGCGGGTTGGTGCTGGCCCATCTGCTCTTGCGGCAGCAGCGGGATGCGCAACTCACTCGTCAGAGCCAGGAAAATCTGGCCGAACTGACGGCCGGGGCGGACGTAAGGGACCCCATGATTTTGTCCACCCTGGGCCGCTATCAAATTGTTTCTCGGCTGGGCGAGGGAGGCATGGCTTCGGTCTACCGGGCTGTGCCGGTCGACAAGGTGGACGAATCCGAGGCCGTGGCGCTCAAGATCATCAGGCCCGATCAGGACAGCCCTCAATTCAAGGAGCGCTTCGAGCGTGAAATTCGCGTCAGCATGAAGCTGGACCATCCGAATGTGGTGCGCGTGGTCGACTGGGGTGAAGAGAAGGGGATTATCTATCTGGTGATGGAGCTGGTGCAGGGACGCACCCTTCACTCCGTGGTGCGAGGTCAGGTCTTGCCAGTGGATGAAGCCATGACCTATGTGGCTGGCCTGGTGGAAGCTCTGGCTTACGCGCACAGCAAGGGCATCGTGCATCGCGACTTAAAGCCTGAGAACGTAATGATCAACCGGGCCGGAAGAATCAAGTTGATGGATTTCGGCATGGCCCGCAGTCGGGAAGTCAAGACGGTTACGGCCATGGGAGTGGTGGTCGGAACGGCCGCTTATCTGGCTCCTGAGCAGTGCGCCAATGGCCCTCACCGAGACGCGCTCACCGATCGCTCGGACCAGTATGCTCTGGCCATTCTGATTTATGAGATCCTCACTCGCCAGCGACCCTTCGAGTCCAGGGACGCTCTGGCAATGATCACCATGCACATGACCCAGCCCCCGCCTCCCATTCGAGAATTCCGTCCCGATCTACCCGAGGCGTTGGAGAAAGTTTTGCTCAAGATGCTCAAAAAGAATCCCGACGACCGCTACCCTTCGGTCAAGGAGGCCGGGCTGGACCTGCTGCGCGCCACCTTGAGTTTGTCTAAAGTCAATCAAAGCGCCATCGCGAAGCTGGAGGCGATTCCCCAGCCGCGAGCCAGTTCCGACCCCACCGCCGAGCTCCCGGCTGGCTTCTAAGGATCTGCTAAGATCCAGGGTTTAACCTGAACCAGACAGAAATCCAATCTGAGAAAGGGGGCCTTATGAAGCGTCGGGGAGCGAGCCTGGTCAACACTCTTATGGTGAGTACTCTATTGGCGGGGCTTGCTTTCACGACCGCCACCCTGACGATCTCCCAGCTGGCGGTGAACTCCCGCCTGGAAAATAGCAAGATTGCTCGCGATCTGGCCGAATCCGCGGCCAGCCGTGCACTGGCTCAGGTCATGAACAGTCCGGACTGGACCGGAGATACCGAGGTTAAGCTGGCATCCGCCCCCGGTGGGTGGGGTAGAACCAGTTTTTCGTCGTCTCGTGCGCAGAGCTGGGACATTCCTCCCTCCACAAACAACCTGACCGGACTGAAGTCCCGGGTTTCTCAGGCTGAAGTCAGACGCAGTTTGCCGCCCAATTCGGTAGAGGTGATTTCAGTTGGGGCCTACCGTGGCGCTACTTCCACCGTCAGTCAAGTCATCGCGATTCCGCCCTATCGTTACGCTATGGCCTCCACCGGATCGATTCAGTCGAGCGGGGGCCTGACCGTTGCAAGCGTGGATGACCCTTCGGTTCTTTCCCGTGGATTCGATAGCGTTTTAGACGAACAGCTGCAAGCTGGCCATCTGGCCGGGAATCAGGCCGGCCCCAAATCCGTGACTCTGGAAGCCGGGCCTGGTCGTCCCGTGCTGGTCAAAGGGGGGGTGGACTCAGCCGGCGCCGTCTCGCTGCTGGGGGGGGCTAAGGTGGTCGGGTCGGTTCGCCAGAACGGCCAGCCGGTCCCGTTGCCCAGTGTGGACGTCAAGGACTATGACCCTCGCGACCGGGCGGATGTGGTCAACACCTCCGTGCCCGATCAGGGGCACTTCGTCATCGAAAAACCGACTCGCCAGGACGGCAATCTTAAGGTTTCCTCCGGGCTGGAGCTGACCAAGGGTTACCTTTATGTCAACGGAAACCTGGACATCTACGGTGGTATCAAGGGTAAGGGGGCTATTTTTGCTACCGGTGACGTCAAAATACACGGCGTCTCGACCTACGGGGCGAACGATCAGCAGGCGATTGTGGCCAAAGGCAACGTGGGCATTGATGGCACCGACCGGAATCACTCCATCTTTCAGGGAGTGATTTATACCGAGGGTGACTTTAACGCCAAAGATGTAACCCTGGTGGGTTCGCTGGTCGGCAATAAAGCCAAGAACGCCGACGGCACCGGGGGAACCGATATGCAGCTCTACGCCTGCAACGTGCTTTACAACCAGCAAATTATGGATACGTCCTGGCGTTCCGGTTTCGAGCCCCCTGAGACCGACATGTTCAATGTCAACACCATGTTTGGTTCGGCGCTGGCTGAGCTGGCCGGCATCAAGAATGCGACCTTTGATACTGGTTCCGGTTCCCGCTCGCTGACCCCACTGGTCAAACCGAAAGCTTCCGACTTTTACGATGCCAAAACCGACTCCTACCGCTTCAACAAGTCCAAGCTGAATAATGCGATCGTGCTACAGGTTCCGACCATGACTGGCGGATACCGCGAATTTGACTCCTGGGATGAGGTCATGCAGGCTCTCGCTACCCCTGACCATGGACTGCCTATTCGCTTTCGACTGGATTCGTTTCTGGGAGGAGAGCCGCGAATCGTGCAGACCTGGTCGCCGGAGGGTATGGCCCTGCTTCAGGCAGCGCGCAACGCGCCCTATATGACCAGCGATTGGATTTATGAGTTCAGGCTTTTGATCCAGGTGCTTCTCTTTGACCTCTACTATCAGAGCACGCGGCCCAAGTGGATGAAGCTGGGCGACTTTGGTTTCAACATGAACCCCAACAAGTTTATTCAGATGTCCGACAAGGCCCGTCGCATGATGTGGTGGGATGAGTAAGTCCGCCGGTCGTGAGGCCGTGGCGGTCTTCTTCCGCTCACTGGCCACCATGTTACCCGCCGGCGTCCCGCTGGCGCGGGCGGTTGAGCTGGCTGGAGCCGGCAGCCCGGACCCGGTTCTGGCGGCAGCCTGTCGGCGACTCCATGATCGACTGCATCAAGGTCAGCGTCTGTCCGCCAGTATGGCTGAGCACGCTCGCGTCTTTTCGGCCTTTCAGATTGGTTTGATCAAAGTAGGGGAGTCCAGTGGTCGTCTGGTGGAGGTTCTGGAAGCCCTGGCCGAGTACGAGGAAAAAGCCCGAAAACTGGTCCTTAAGTTTCGCTCCGCCATGACTTATCCGCTTTTTGTCAGCCTCACCGCTTTGCTGCTGATGGTGGTCAGTCCGCCCATCGTCTTTCGCATGCTGATGCCGTTTTTGGAAAGTCAACCCGACAAGATCCCTTTCATTACCCGGCTCTATCTGGGTTTTTGCCACCTGATCTGCAGTCCGATCTGCTGGCTGATCGCCGCGGGCCTGGCCACGGCGGCCTTCCGCCTTTTCCGGACCGTCTGGGCGCAGCCGCGGAAGCGTTATCAGCTCTGGCACGGCTTGCTCAACAGAACAGGCCCCTCCGGGCGGTTGTTACGCACCTACGGTTTGGCACGCTTTGCCCGTTCTTTTGCGATCCTGGCTGAAGTTGGAATCAGTCCGCTCCATTCCCTACCTCTGGCGGCCGAGGTCAGCGGTGACCCCGTCTTGTTGGCGGATATTCCCCTTGCTTGCAAGGCCCTGGTGGATGGCCGCAGTCTGTATGATGGTCTGCGTCTGACGGGCTATTTTCCCAAGGCTTTTCTCACCTATCTGGGAGCTTCCGAAGAGTGTGCCACCGTCTCCAAGGATTTCGCGCGCCTGGCTGATGTCTACGATAGCGAATTGGAGCACGCCGCCGCCGCCTTTGCCTCTTTGCTCGAGCCGGTGATTATGATGGCTCTAGGATTCTCGGCTGGCTTTATGATTTTCGCCGTCACTCTGCCCATGTTGAACCTGATGCAGGAGTTCATGTGAGACAGAGGCGGTTGGGCATGAGTCTGGTGGAAACGATCTTTGCCTTCTTTATTATGACTCTGGTCATTTTGGCCGTGATTAATCTATTTCCAAGCTCTTTGATGGCAAATCGTCGCTCGGAGCTGAGTTTGCAGGCGAACGCCCTGGCCGACCGGGTTCTTGAGGAGGCTCGCGCTGGCGGTTTTTCTCAATTGACTGCCGGAGTTCGGCCGCCGGTGACGGTGCAGGTGGATTCCGTTGCCTACACCCAGGTGTTCCAGGTGGGCCAGGTTCCGGGACAGGATTTTAACAGCCTGCGTAGCTTGAAGGTGCGGATTACATGGTCGGTTGCCGGCCATCCTCAGGAGCTGGTTCGGGAGGTCTGGGTGTGCAATGTGCGCTCCTAGGAGAGGGGCTAGCCTGCTTGAGCTCATGGCGGCCAGTAGCCTGAGCTTGCTGGCTCTGTCGATTCTGGCGGCAGTCATCGTGCCGGCTTTCAAGGCCACCGGTCAGAGTGGCGCGCGCATCGAAATGCAGCAACAGGCCACCGTGGTGTTGCGCCGGGTGTCGCGCGAGGTGCAGCGGAGCCTGCCCGAGGGCCTGGCGCTGCTGGATCAGGCCGATGGCTGCGTGCTCAGCATTCATGCCATTACGGGTGTTGCTGGATTCGATCCGCCCACCAGGGTCTTCTCTCGCCAGCTGGTTTTCTATTCGTTCCGAAAAGCAGAGCGAACCGTGCGGCGCGAGGTCTGGCCGGCTGACCCCGCACATCCCGACCCTCAGGGTGGCTTGAAGCCCCTGGATGGAACGGTGGCGGTCCTACCCGGCCCGGCCAGCCTGCAGTGGATTTTGACGAATCAGTTAAGTGGTCAGCGTCTGGCCAGTGATGTCAGCGCCTTTAAGCTGCAATCTCCGGCGGCCACGCCCGCCGTCGCCTCGCCGGTGACCCTGACCATTGAACTGGAGCGTCCGCTGCCCGGGCGCTCGGTTCCGACTCGCTTCAGCCTGTCTCAGGTCCTGTCTTTGCGCAACAACGAGTAGGCCTCCCAGAGACCAACTCCAAACTTGCTCAGGCGCCACTCTTCCATACCCTCTACCCTGGCCAGGTCTTCAGCTCTCTCGGGCTGCGCCAACACCAGCGCTTTCAAAGATCGGTTGGTGAAAACGCGATCGGCCTCGATATTCAGTTCTTGAGCTTTCTGGTTGCGCCATTGTCGCAGCTTCTCAAATCTCTCGAGCTGACGACCCCGTAGATAGGGCTCAGGGGTCGGCACTGCGCTGGCCTGGAAGGGGTTTTGGGCCGCCTCCTCGGTCACGCGGCAGATCTCGTGAGCCTGGCGTTGAATGGTGGCATGGCGAAAATGGGCTCTCATCGCCTCCGGACCGTCGCTGAAGAGCGCCAGCGGGATCAGCAATCCGTCCGGCAGCACGCGAAAGACGGCTTCATCCAGCTGGCGTGCCAGATCGTCACGCCACGAATACAGGTCGCGCAGTCGGGCCTTATGAAACGGGCTTAGCTTGCGCGCGTCGGTCAGCTGCAGGTAGGCGTGGGGATTGAACTTACGGGGCTGAGGCGGGTTTTGATTGACCCGTTGAAAGGCTGCCCGGGCCTCCTCTTCCAGCCCGTTCTCCACCAGCATTTCTTCCAGGATTTTCCACAATTGGATGAGGTATCGGGTGTCCCCCTCGGCATACTCCAGCTGGGCCTGGGGCAACGGACGTAAACGCCAATCGGCCCTCTGAAAGGTTTTGTCAACCTCGATGTTCAGGAAGTCCTGAAGCAAACCGCCCAATCCGGCCCGGGGCAAGCCCAGCACCTTGGCGGCAGCGTGGGTGTCAAAAATGGGGCCGACGCTGCCGCCGACCCGCTCGACCAGGTAGGGCACGTCATTGTCGGCGGCATGGAGAATTTTGGTAATGCCAGGCGCTTCGAAGGGGCGTCGCAAAGCTGAGAGGTCCACTGGAGCCAGAGGGTCGATCAGAGCGTCCTCATGTTCGGTGGAAATCTGAATCAGGCAAAGCTTGGTCTGATAACTGAAATAAGAGTCCATCTCGGCGTCCACCGCGATGACTTCGCATTGCATGAGGCGCTCGACCAGAGCCTCAATTTCGTCCCCCCTCGTGAGCAGCCCTGAGGGGCCAGACGAGGATTTCATTGGCGCCGAGGGTTCGACTCGTCGGCTGCTGAACCCTTGGTTGACAAGCAAATCGCGTCTGCTATAATACGCTGGCTTCGCGGAGATGGCGGAATTGGTAGACGCGCACGTTTGAGGGGCGTGTGAAGAAATTCGTGAGGGTTCGAGTCCCTCTCCCCGCACCAAGGCAAATAAAAAAAGGCCGACAGGCCTTTTTTTATTTGCTTTCCAGGAGCTTGGCCGGGTAGCCGGCACTCTGTTCAACGATTGTCCAGCAGAGCTGATCGCTGGAGCTTCTCTGAAGCTCGGAGCTTCTCTGAAGCTCCTAGAGTGCGCTGAGCCTTTGTTGTATGGCTTCAGCCAGCTCGTTCAGCCAGGGCAGGTCGGCCTGTTTGAAGGCGGCCGATTGGATTCGGCTGTCGAGATAGACCAGCCCTTCGATTTCTCCGTTGCCGTCTCGAATTGGGCAACTGAGAACCGAGCGAATACCGGAGAGGACTGCGCTGGTGCGCTCTCCGAAGCGCGGGTCTTTCATGGCGTCCACCAGCATCTTGGCTTCGCCGGCTTCCATCGCGTCTTGAAGGATACCCAGTGAGACGTCGCCCATGTCCAGAACGGTGCGGGGATCGAGGTTGTGACCAACCTGCGGTAGCAGCTGATCATTGGCGTCATAGCCATAAAAGATCAGAGCTCGCTCTGGTTTGAGCCGTTCTACAACAAGGTCCAACGCCACCTGGCACACTTCTGCCTGGGTATTGGCCGCTTTTAGACGATCCATCACACCTCCTTAACCGCTTGGGTTTGACTTGCCCGGAGAATTTTACTCAAGTCGCAAAAGCCCTTTTCTGGAGTTGGATTATGGCTTCTGACAGGTCTTGCACCAGCTACTGGTGCGTTGGGCCACAGTGGTGCGTAGTAAGGTCTGCTGGCACCTGAAACAGGCCTGACCATAGCGTCCATAGACGAGCAACTGCTCCTGGTTGCTGCCCTTTTTCCCGTCCGCGTCCACATAGTCGGAGAAGGAGGTTCCCCCAGCCGCCAGTCCCTTCAGCAACACTTCCGGCACCGCCTGGAAGAGCTTTTTCAAGCGAGGTCGAGAGAGCTGCGAGCCGCGGCTTTCGGGGCGGATGCCGGAAACGAATAAGGCTTCATCTGCGTAGATGTTGCCCACGCCTGCGCAAATTTGCTGGTCCAGCAGGATGGCCTTGATCGGGCGGTCGCTTTTGGAGACCGCCTTCAGGAAAGGCTCGAACTTCCAATCAGGGGTGAGCGGGTCGGTTCCCACTTTGGCCAGTTCGGACTGGAGTCTGGGGTTGTCCTGATGAATCAGGCGCCACTTTCCAAACTTGCGGATATCTCGGTAAAGCAGGGCGCAGCCATCGCCAAAATGCAGCACGATATGGGTGTGCTGATCGACCGGGTGTTGCAAAGTTCGTTGCAATCCGGTATGGGGATGGCGCTCGAAGGGTCGGTCTTCCCGGCCCGGATCGCGAAAAGTGACCTGGCCCGTCATGCCCAGGTGGATGAGCAGGTAGTAGGGTGGTAACTCAAAGATCAGCAGCTTGCCGCGTCGCCCCAATGTTTCAAAGCGTTTCCCTTTTATTTGAGAAATGAACTCGGGCGGTGTCGGGGTTACCAGTACCTTGGGATGGTGAACTTCGGCCTCCGTGACACTGCGGCCTGGTAGATAAGGCAGCAGCGAACGGCGCACGCTCTCGACTTCTGGAAGTTCAGGCATCCTTGCGAGGATCCAGCACGATCACCCGGATGGCGTCCAGTTCCACCCGGGCCTGACTCAAGCATTCCAGGGTTTCTGAGGCCTTGGCCTGATGGGCCGCCACTTCCGCCGGGGATACATTGTTGTGCTGGGCCAAATACTCCAGGCGCTGTTGTTCTGACTCGAGTTCCTCGGAGGCTTTTTGCACGGCTGCCTCGATCAGGCCGCCCAGGCGCTTCTGAGCCTCGGCTCCGCCGGTCTCCTGCATCTGGGGCAGGCGGCTCAACATCGGGCCGGCCAGACGGGTCCAAAGGGCATTGCCCAGACTGTTCAGTTTGCCCGGCTGCAGATCGTCGCGCACCTTTCCCTTCATATCCACGCTGATGACCAGCGGAGTGGGGGCCAGGTAGCGGTGCAGATCCAGGCGTGCGGGTCCCACCGCCTGAAGCAGATAAAGAAATTGCACCAGCAGGTTTTGCTCGGGCGCGCCTTCCCAGAGCCCGGTGCAGGCCTTGCCTTCGGCCTGATCGAGCAGCAGCCCCAGCGTGCCTTCCACCAGCGGATGGTCCATGCTGAGAAACTGGACTTCCTCGCGGGCCAGCGCCATAGAGCGATCAAAGGTGGCCAGGTAGCCTCCGTCTCGAAGTCCCGGGTAAGGATCGACCTTCATCAGATCGCCCGCCTTGATTTTCAGAAGTCCCGGAGTGGCCAGTTCTTCCTCGTTGACGCCAAAATGGTCCAGCATTTCGGTGATGCACTCCTTGAGGGGCTCGGTGGGAGCGGCCAAAATCTCGGCCTTCAGGGCTTCGCCCAGGGCCTGATCGTAGGAGTTGATGTCCACCAGGAAGTCGACATTGGCCTGCACGTTTTTCAGATGCTCGGCCAGAACTTCTTTGGTGTGCTCCAGGAAAGCTTCTAATTCGGCCTGGCGGGCTTTATTGCGGGGAGTGTAGGCCTGCAGCATCGTAAACAGGCTCTCCTGCAAACGGTCCATGAGAGGATCGCCGCTGGGTAGCGGGCGCTCGAAAACTCCGGTGAGCTTGTGCCATTCAAACAGGGCGTGGCTGGGCGTGTTCTCCACGTAAGGCACGGCCACCTGAATGGTGCCCTTTTGTCCGATGCGATCGAGGCGTCCGATGCGTTGCTCCAGGGCGTCGGGATGGACCGGTAGATCGAAGAGTAGCAAGTGGCTGCAGAATTGGAAGTTGCGTCCTTCGCCGCCGATTTCGCTACACAGCAGAACCTGGGCCCCGTCGTCTTCGGCGAAGTAGGCAGCCTGGCGGTCGCGCTCGATCAGGCTCAATTCCTCGTGGAATACCGCCACTTTCAGGCCGGTCTTCTCGCGAAAGAATTTTTCCAGACGCAGCACGGCTTTGACCTTGGAGGCCATGACCACGACCTTGGTGCCGGCCGGCAGGGCTCGAATCCACTCCACCGTCCAGTTCCATCGCGGGTCATCCTTCATCACCGGTTTGCTACGTTCGCCGCCCCCGACCGTGACCGGAGCCTTATGGAGAATGCGCTCCAGTTGGGCCACCTCTGGGTAGAGCTCGGCGTTTTTCCAACTGGCCGGGCATGGCAGCGGGAATGCCAACAGCTGGCGCCCCGGGAAGCCGGTCAGGCGTTCGCGCCGATTGCGCACCAGCACGCGCCCGGTGCCGTGGCGGTCCACCAGCAAAGGCAGGGCCTTGGCAGGGTCATCCAGGCACTCGTGTAGATCGTGATCGTCCGGAAAGAGTTTGCGCAGCTCTTTGGCCGCCGATTTGGATCCCTCGGCCAGGGCTCGGGCAGCGTTGCCAACCTGCATCAGATGGCTGTTTTCTTCCAGGAAGTCGTCCAGTCGGGCAAAGCGGTCGGGATCGACCAGATGCATCAGGGCAAACTGAGTCTCCAGGCCCTGGCGCAGAGGGGTGGCGGTCAGCAGCAGCAGTCCGCGCGAGCGCTGAGCCAGCGCCTGCACGCAGCGGTATTCCTGGCTCACCTGGGTGCGTGACCAGCGCAGATGGTGAGCTTCATCCACGATCAGCAGATCCCAGGGGGTTTCCAGCGCCATTTGCAGCACACGCTTATCCCGCAGCATTTCGATGGGGGCAATAATGCGTGAGGCGTCCTCGAAGGGGTTTTCCATCTCCAGCTCGCCACCGCCCAGCATCGGGGTCTCGTCGACCAGTGGTTCCAGTTCGCTGTGAGCCACTTTGAAAAGTTCATTGAAGCGTCGATAGAGCTCGGTCAGCCACTGATGAACCAGGGAGGCGGGAGTCAGCACCAGCACCCGGTCGGCCCGACCCACGGCTCGCAGCATCGAGTAAATCATGCAGGCCTCGATGGTTTTGCCCAGGCCCACCTCGTCGGCCAGCAGCAGGCGGGGGAGTTCGCGGGCGGCCACCTTGCAGGCGATGGCCAGCTGGTGCGGCATCAGGGCCACTCGGGCGCCGGTCAGGCCGCGGTAACGTTTGCTGAGTATTTCGCCCCGCTGCTGCCAGCCCTGGACGCGCAGATCGAAGGTTTTGACGTGGCTGAGTTCACCCTCGGCCAGTCGTTCGCTGGGGCCGGAGGAAGTGCATCGATCGGCCAGATCTGTTTCGCAGATGGTCTTGCCGCCCCCCGTATAGTGGATCAGACCGTTCTTGAGAAAGAGTTTTTCGACCCGGAAGCTACCGCCTTTGGCCAACATGGCTACCTGCCCGGGGGCCAGGTGAAAACGGCGCAACGGCGCACTGGCCAGGCTGTAGACTCGGTTTTCCTGAACGGCGGGGAAGTAAACGGCAACCGTACGTGAATTGCTCTGCTGGCTGACGATGCCCAGACCCAGGCCAGGTTCTCCCTCATTGCGCACCCGTTGCCCGGGCATCCATCCGTTCTCAGACACTTGTTCCTAACTCCTTAACCATTCGCGGGAGAAATATCGGTCCCAACTATCGGTAACCAGGGCCACCACAGGGCCTCCGGTTTCGGGGCGGGAGGCGCAGCGCAGAGCCGCGGCCACGGCCGTACCCGACGAGCCTCCTACCCAAAGGCCTTCCTTTCGAATCAAATCACGGCTGACTTGAAAACTTTCTTCGTCGCTGACGCTCTCGACCTGGTCAATCAGCTGCACGTCCAGATTGTCGGGGGCCCGGCTGGAGCCGATGCCTTCTACCAGGTAAGGGCCGTCACCAGAATACTCTCCGCTTCGCACGTAGCTGGCCAGCTGAGAGCCCAGGGGATCGGCCAGGACCACCAGGATATCAGGGTTCTGTTGCTTGAGATAGCGACCGGCGCCACTCAGGCTGCCCCCCGTCCCGGACCCCGCCACCAAGGCCGCCAGTTGGCCTTGACTCTGGCGCCAGATCTCCGGTCCGGTGGTGTGATAGTGGATGCGCGGGTTGGCCGGATGGCTGAATTGCTGAGTCAGAAACCAGCCGTTCTCTTCGGCCAGTCGAGCCGCCATGTTGCGGAAATTGTCGGGCGAATCCAGAGGAGCGTTGGGAGCGATCACCACCCGCGCGCCCAGCATTTTGAGGGCCTCGCGTTTGTCTACGCTCATTTTCTCGGGCAGGACGCAGACCACCTGATAGCCCCGGCTTAAGCCCACCAGGGCCAGGCCCATACCGGTATTGCCTGCGGTGGCCTCGATCAAGGTGTCGCCGGGCTTGATATGGCCCTGTTGTTCGGCCTCGTTGAGGATGGCCAGGGCCAGTCGGTCTTTGACGCTGCCGCCCGGATTGAGGTGCTCGCACTTGACCCAGACCGGCCATCTCAGGCCTCGGTCCAGGTGGCGCAACCGCACCAGCGGCGTGTTGCCAATGACCTCGTCAATGGTGGGTAGATTCACCAGGCTCTTGTGCGCCACTTTGAAGGGCCCGAAACCTGAGCGAAAGGTCACGACGAAATTTAACCTGCAGCGCACAACCTTGGCCGCTCGTAGCGGTTTAGTGAAACATTCAAAACATCGGAGGTACTTGTGTTTAAGAAGCTCGCCTGTCTGTTTGCGATTTTGGCCCTGACCGGAGTGGCCTCCGCCCGTCATCATCACGGCCGCCGCCATTGCAATAACCCGCCGGGTGCGGTTGGTGGACGGGGCAGCAACTGGAGAAATCCTCGGGGACCGGCGGGTGGACCGGGCTGGGGTCGCCACTGGGGCGATAACGACAATAATCCGCCCGGCCGGGTCGGGGGTCGGGGCACCAACTGGGAGAATCGTCCTGGCCGCCGGGGGGGACCGGGCGCCAGTCCCGATCGTTTTCGCTAGACGTCCTGGCTTCCGGCGGCTGCCCGCCAGGGGCGAAAGAATGCCAGCAGGCTGACTTCCACCAGCAGGCCCAGAGCTACCGCCGCGGCTCCCGCGGTGGCGCCCGGCCAGCTCTGGGACACTCCCCAATTGGCCATCACCAGGGTGGCGGTGACGCCCGCCAGTCCCGCTCCATTGACCCAGGTGTTGCGTCCGGCCACGATGCAAAACCCCTGGAGCACGTTCTGCAAGGCCACCAGCAAGGGGACCATCAGGCTGAAGGCCACCACCCGCTGAGCCTCCACCAACAGTGCCGGATCCCTGCCGATCAAGGATTTGAGCAGCATCTGGCCGGGCTGGCTATGGCCTAGTGCCGTCAGCATCAGGCTGCAGCTGCCTCCAGCCAGCACACCCAGGGCGGCCAGCCTTGAGGCGGGCACCTGGCGCGCGTACTTGATGACCAGTTGTTGGACCATCCGGCTGAGGTTGGCGATCAAGATGACGAAGCCCCAGGAAGCCGACCAGGCGGCTAAGGCCAGCTCGGAGTCTCGGGCTCGAGCCAGCACCGCCACCAGGGCCGCCCGACCTCCCCACATCAGCAGCATCGTCAGAGCCAGGGGCGCATAATAAGAGCTGACGCCCGACAGATCGGAGGGCAAGTTTTTGGATGGTGCGCTTTCCGGTAGCGGTGCCTGACCGGTCCAGTAGACCACCAGCAGCGCTTCCAGCAGCAGGCCGCTCATCAGGGCCAGCGCGCCCAGGGCGGCCCCGGCCAGATTCAGACGGGAGCCGAGGCCCAGGGTCAGGGCAAAGGCGGCCACTCGCCAGAGCGAAGCCATCCCCATGAACTTGCCTCGCCCTTGCAGGATGAGCTGCCCTTGATGAATGCGCCTCCAGGCGATAATAGCGGGCCACAGGCACATCAAAAGCAGGGCCGGACGTGTGGCCGCGGCGACCTCGGGAACCAGGCTGTAGACCGGGCCGGTCAGCCAGGCGTGCAGCCATGGCAGGCTCAGGGCCAGAAAGATGAGACTGAGAAGGCTGGCCAGAAGAGTCACAAATCTCGAAAGGGCTCGTCTGGACGGCCCCCAGCCTGAGAGCGCGGTGGAAGCGTGGAGGACCATGATGATCGGGCTCTCCAGAAAATTGGCCAGGGCTTTGACCACTCCCAGAGCTCCCAGTTGCACCTCAGGGTTCGGCAAGCGAGTCAAGGTCACGGCCAGCAATGGATCGGCCACGGCCATGGCTGCGTCCGATAAGGAAAGGGGAACCAGTTGTCTGGCCAGCTGTCTGAGGCCAGGGCCGCTATCGGGGGCTTTCACAGATGCAGAGTTGCTCGATGGCAATGTCCATGTGTTCGGCCGGAATCAGGGTGAAACCGTTTGCTTGCAGCCACTCCGGGTCGTAGATCGTTTCCAGGTAACGATCACCTCGGTCAGGGTTAATCATGGCGATTCGACTTCCGGCTGGCATCTGTTGGGCCAGGTGCAGGCCGGCCGAGACAATGGCGCCGGTGGATGAGCCCAACAGCAGGCCTTCGCGCTGGGCCAGCGCGTGGCACATGGAATAGGCCAGATTTTCTGGTACCACATAGGCTTTGTCGATCGCTTCGTAGTCCAGATTGGGAGGGCGGAAGGACAGACCGATGCCGGTCATTTTGTAGGGCGCGGGGGCGGGGTCGAAGATGACCGACCCCTTGACGTCCACTCCAATCAGTTGCAGATGAGGGTAACGGGGTTTGAGGTAGCGGGCCAGACCGGACATCTGGCCCCCGGTGGAAACCCCGACCACCAGCGCGTCCAGTCTCGCTCCGAAAGCGTCTTCAATCTCCCTTGCCGTGAAGAGAGCGTGAGCGTCGGGATTGTTGGGGTTGTAGTGTTGGCACGGATACCAACCGCCGGGAATGCTTTCGGCCAGTCTGGTGGCCAGCTCGATGCGGGCTTTCTGCATCGAGCCATTGGCGTCCACTTCACTGACTTCGGCCAGTTCGGCGCCATAGGCCTTGAGCATGCGACGGAAGGCTGGAGTGGTTTTGGCGTCCACCACGATGATGACTCGATAGCCTCGAGCGGCGCCCACAATGGCCAGGCCCACGCCGAAATTGCCCGAGGAGGACTCAATAATGGTCCCACCGTGGCGGAGCAGGCCGGCTTCCTCGGCCTGGTTCACCAGGACGGTGGCGTTCTTCTCCTTGATGGAGCCGCCCGGGTTGCAGCTTTCAAGCTTTAGATAGCAAAAGTGATTTTGGCAAATCGAGGCCACACGGCGCAGCCGAACAATCGGCACGTCCCCCACCGCCTGCGTAATGTCCTCTCGCAGCCGGGTTGTTTGGGCTGGCAAGATCAGGTTCACCTTTCCACATAAACACGAAAAAATCGTGGATTTATGACCGACTTGTGAATAAACGGTCAGACGGGTGTTTAGGGTCGCCTAAACAAGTTCCTGCATAGGACTCATTGCCTGAGCTAAGAATCCATCTCCATCCGACTCTTCGGGAGGGTAAAAGATGCAGGCTGAGGCCGCCAAAAGCAAACGCTGTGATTGTCCGGGATGTGGTGCGACCTTGATCTTCGCTGCAGACCTGCAGAAGCTGCGCTGCGAGTACTGTGACGCCGAGATTGAGGTGGATAAGCTGAACAAGGGTGGAGATCCACCCCCCAACGTGGTTGAGCGGGCCCTCACGGAGTTGCTGAATTCTGAGGCGGCCACCGGCTATGGCCTGCCCACCCAGGCTTTGCAGTGTAAGCAGTGCGGTGCGGCGATTAGCTATCCCGACAAGGTGACCTCTGGAAAGTGCACCTTCTGTGGCTCGGATACGGTGGTGGAACGAGCCGCCAATTCCCAGTTGATCCGACCGGAGAGCTTGATTCCCTTCAAGGTGACCAAAGAGCAGGCTGGGGCGAAGTTTTCTGAATGGGTCGGCTCGCTCTGGTTCCGCCCCAACAATTTGAAGGCCATGGCTCGTGTCAATGAGATCGGCGGAGTTTATGCTCCCTTCTGGACCTTTGACGCTCAGGCCGACACGCGCTGGAGCGCCGAGAGTGGCTACCACTATTATGTTACGGAAGAATTCACCAATTCAGAGGGTAAGCGAGAGACTCGCCAGGTGCAGCACACCCGCTGGGAGCCCTCTTCGGGCTACCACACCGGGAATTATGATGACCTGCTTATTTGTGCCTCCAAAGGCCTGTCCGAAGCCTTGGTGCGCGTGCTCGAACCCTACAACACTACCACTCAACTGGTCGGCTATCAGTCCAGTTATCTTTCCGGTTGGGGGGCTGAAGAATATGCGGTCGGCCCCAAGGAAGCCTGGGATAAAGGCCAGCAGCGTTTTGAGCAACACGAATACTCGGCTTGCGCTCAACAAGTGCCCGGCGACACCCATCGCAACCTGAACATCTCCATGAAGCTCTCCCGGGTCACCTGGAAGCATTGCCTGCTCCCCGTCTACGTCGCTGCTTACCGGTATAACGACAAGGTTTATCGCTTCCTGGTCAACGGCGAAACCGGCAAGGTTTCGGGTGAGGCACCTTATAGTTTCTGGAAGATCTTCTTCGCGGTGCTGGCGGTCATCATGCTGGTGGTGCTGTTTCTCAGCTTCAAGCAATCACCCTCAGTTCGTTGATATTTTGCGGGTCTGCCAGTCCTGGACGGTAGTGCAGCCCATGGCCAGGCCTTTTTCGATGGCGGTCATGAGCTTGCCAAACTCCTCTTCGCCCAGGCGCAGCGGGGGGATCCATCCGACCACATAGCCATTGTCCACCAGCGGCTTGCCGGCCAGGTCGCGGAGCCAGACGTAGCGCTGGTGCATATCCTTGAGCAGCTTGCTATTTTGAACTCTGCGCCAGTCTGAAGCCTCCACATGGGGGCCCCCTTCGAAGGGCTTGAAGCCCATCTGCGCATAGCATTCGTCTGGTGGGATGTTGGGCAGTTCGTCGTTCATGTTCCAGGTTTTGTCCCTTCCGACCAGCTTCGAAACGTGCAGACGGTTTGAGGTAAATGCAGCCACGAGGGCGAAGGGTTGAGAATGAAAATCGGTATTCTCGGTTGCGGCAATATGGGAGCCACCTTGGGCAAGTTTTGGGCGGAGGCCGGCCACGAGGTCTGGTTTGCCTCAGGATTGCCGGAGAAAGCAGCCGCCCTGGCCTTGGAAAATCAATGCGGGCACGGCACCTACCCCGAGGTGGTGGAGCAATGTCCGGTGCTGCTCTACAGTCTGCGCGGGGTGGAACCCCAGCAATTGTGCTCTGGCTGGTCAGGCAAGACCGTCATCGACTGCAATCAGCCCGACCTTCCCTTGGGCTTCGAATTCAAGCCGCGTGAAACCAGTCTGGCCCAACAGTTAGCGGAGGCCATCCCCCTTTGTCAGGTGGTGAAAGCCTTCTGTCTGCACCCGGTCGAGCTCTTTCATCACGGGGCCGATACCCTGCGCAGCTGGGGGGTGCAGACCTTTTTTTGTGGGGACTCCCCCGATGATAAGGATAAAGTTCGCCTGTTGGCCCAGGACCTGGGCCTGCTGCCCTTTGACTGCGGGCCTTTGTCCCGGGCTTACCTGCTCGAAGCTCAGGCGGACTTCTGGCGACTCTTTCAATTACACCAAGGGCAGCAACTGGTCTCGCAATTCCAACTGGTCGGCTACCCGGAACCCGTCCACTTTACCAGAAAGCCGGGCCGTTATTAGAAGAGGCGCGGCTTCAGTAGCCGGGCATGCGGCCTTCCGGCGGAATTGGGCCCTGGCCCGTGGGTTCCAGTTTGAGTTTCTGAGTGCCCTGGCTGGTGGAGAGTACAAATTCACCCCGGAATCGAAAGACTCCGATACCCCCGCCAAACCAGTGCACGAGCGGGATTTTCACGGTTTCGTGGCTGGCCAGGGAGATGGGTTCCAGGTTGAGGTCAAAAAGCGGGTGGCCATAGCCGTCGTCCACGTGGATGATCCCTTGCTTGAGTCCCAGAGTTTTCCCCGTGTCGTTGCGCAGGCTGGCTGTGCCCACCAGGTAGAGTGAGCGAGCGTGATTGTCCTCGTGGGGCTCGGACACGCTGGCGGGCGGACTCTCCTGCCAGAGCAGGCAATCCATGAAGGTCATGGCGGGAGCCGGGTCGGCCTGGACGGCGAGGCTGAGGGCGATGCTGGAGATCAGAGTACTGAAGAGAAATCGCATCCTTTGATTTTAAGGTTCCAGGCCTGGGGCGTAAAGGCCGGTTTCGGTCGAATCAGTGGGACACGGCCCGGTGGAGGCGGTCCTGGACCGCCTCCCACTCGGGACCCTCTGGTGGTCGCTCCACCAGGATCAGTTCAACTCCCGCCTGGTCCAGTTCTCGCAGGGCGGCGTAGAGGCGGGCGCCGTATTCTGAGGCTGAGGGCGGCATCAGCACTTCGGCGCTGGCGCCGCGCCCAGCAAAACCCAGCCAGCCCCAGCGGCCAACTGGAATCTTACCCTCGAACCACTGCGTCAGGGTGCGTGGGGCATAGTGTCGATCCAAGGCTCCGGGCACTCGTGGAGCGCCGGCCAGGGAGCCGGCCAGAGGCCCGAGTACTTCCTCCAGATCCTCCCGTGAGATTTGTCCGGGTCGTAAGAGGCGCGGTTCGGGACCGGTCAGATCGACAATGGTGGATTCCAGTCCCACCGGGCAGGGCCCGCCGTCCAGCACCGGCAGTTCCGGGAACTCCGCCAGCACGTGATCGGCTCGGGTGGGGCTGGTGTGGCCAAAACGGTTGGCCGAGGGCGCCACCACCGGCTGGCCCAGGCAGCGCAGGGTCTCCAGAGTCAGCGGGTGGCGCGGCACGCGCAGCGCCACGCTATCCTGTCCGCCCGTGATCAGGCGGCTGACTCGAGCCAGGCGAGGCACCACCATGGTTAAGGGGCCGGGCCAGAATCGCGTGGCCAACTGATGGAACTGGGCCGGTAACAGGCCCCAGTGGACGGCCCACTCGGCCGAGCCGAGATGCACAATCAAAGGGTGATCGGCTGGCCGGCCCTTCAGGGCGAAGACCGAGCGCACCGCCGCTTCTTGGGTGGCATCCGCGGCCAGACCGTAGACCGTCTCCGTGGGGATGGCTACCAGGCCTCCGGCTCTGAGTCGTTCGGCGGCTTCGAAGGGGCTCACGAAGATGCGTTGAGTTGCTCCGAGACAAACCCGTTGAGCAGCATATGGCCGGGGGAGCGATGAGGGTCGCCGTTCAGGGCGGCCTTTTCATCCACTGGCTGACTGTTTACCAGAGTGGTGAAGCGGGGGTCGTCTTTCAGATCGACGCGGGCCTTGTCGATGATTTCGTTGGCGATCACGGCGTAACCGACATCGCTGGGGTGAATGCCGTCGAAGCTGAACATACCTTGGTAGCCGCGCCGGTCCTGGGAGCCTGTAAAAGTGTTGGTCACCGTCACGGCTTCGCCTTCCCCGCGCAGGGGGATTCCCTGCCGGGCGGCCCGATTCAGGCAGCCATTCACATCCACCAGGTGGACGCGTGGATTTTTCTCGTCAAATTCTTTCAGCAGGGCGTTGTATTCGCTCACCCGCTTCTGGATGGTAGCGGCTTCCTCGGGGTCAACAGCTTCCTTCTCGGTGAAGACTCCGCCGCTGCGCGTCATGGCCATCAGAGCCGCATCCAGGTCCTTCTCGGTCTTGACCTTATAGTAGTGAGTCAACTTTTTGAGGATCTGAGCCAGCCCGACCCGGGTTCCCTCAGGAAAATAGAGCCGGCCTCCCTTGCCTTTGCCATTGATCTTGGTGGGCAGTTTCCAGTTGGCAATCTTTTCGGTCACATCCGCGCCGCCCGGCAACACCATGCGAAAAGGCAGCGGGCCGACCTTCTCACCCAGTCGGAAGAGGTGTGGGATTACGGTCACATCCGGGATGTTCATCAGCATGATTTCCGCGTCGGTTTCCTTGAGCAGGCGTCCGACCGCCTCGTTCATAGTGGAGCGGAAGCCAGGAATCACTTCGGGGGTCTCCACCTCGCTGGGCTTACTCCAGGGCCATTTCTTCTTTTCCATCTTCCAGGGGCGGTCTTCCATCGGCGTCAGCGAGAGATCGTTGACCTCGCCTGAGAGCGCCCCCGCCAGGGCGTCGTTGTTGCCGGCCCAGAGCATGACCATGTCGGGTTTTTGAGCCACAGCCGCGTCCACCTGAGACACGCCGTGACAGGCGGAGCGACCTCCTTGCGTGATCTGGCGAATGAAGGGGATTTCTGCCAGCATGGCTCCCTTGTTCTCAATGCCCATGACGACTTCGTGGCCAAAATCTTTGACGCTGTGGATGTTGTTCAAATGGCGCGCCTCCAGGCCCGGGATGGCGAAGTTTTGCACCTCGCCTTTCTCGACGCGCTGGCCCATCCCACCGGCGTGATAGATGCCGGTATAGAGCCATTCGGGCGGATTGATCCCCAGGGCGGTGGCGGCCATGGGAGCGGTGTGTGCCAGGCCGACCAGGGTGTAGCGCCAGGCTGCCTTCATGAGCGAGGCATCAGGGCTCATGAAGAGCTTGGGCGGGATGCCGTTTTCCTTGAGTAACGGCTGCTTGAAGACAAAGCCGCCTTGTTTGGCGATCAGATTGGGGTAGGAATGCTCCTGGCGGCTTCCGACCAGATTGCAATCTTGCATGCCGGCCGTCAGGCTGTCGCCGATCGCCACCAGTTTGGGGGCTTTTCTCGGCGCGACAACCGGCAATTGCGATGAAACTTTCATAAACCCAGTCTAGGCACTGTGGGGTTCATGCATGTTACAAGAAAGTGACATGCTCATGCGCGGCGAAGAACTGGTTTGATGGACAAGATCGGATCGCAAAGGAGCTGGATCGATTCCGGGCGCCCCGGACTCAAGCGAAATCGCGCCTCCGAGCCCGCCGCACCTCAAGAAACCCTTTCTCCCTACCAAGGGGCAGCCGATCCTTTTCGAACTCTGGCCCGCCAGCGGTTGGAAGCCAGCCTGCCCAATCCAAGTCCCAACCTGGTTGAATTCACGGCCCTGCAAATGGCTGAGCACAAGTTTCTTGAGCCCAAAGCTGAAGGCCTGACTGCTCCCGCTCTCAGTCCAGAGCAACCGCGCCTGGGCATGCTCGGCAACGCCGCTTATATGGCCTCAATTGCCAGCGCTCAGCTTGCCTGTCACCCGGCTCTGGCTCCCACCATGTTGCAGGTGTTGGGGGACCTGGACCCCAAGAAAATTTTCGGATCCACCAATCAAAACGGATCCAATGCCTGGATTATCGCCGGGGAAAGCCTTCCCAATCAGATTGTTGCCAGCCAGGCGGTGGGAGCCCGCGGCCAGGTGCTGGGCTTTCCCCTGACCGGTGTGCTGCATCCTGAAGAGCAAGGTAAGCTGCAAGCCGCTCTGCAGCCCCTGCTCAATCAGGTGGGTGTGGAGCGGATGGCCCGGGTTCTCAAAAATATTCATCTTCAGACGATGTTGGGGGAGATGCAGAATTCCAACCCCAAGGACACCATGGGTGGTTTGGGCGGTGGAGGCCAGGTGGCGCTGGCCCGCGATGCCCTGCTCAATCCTGAGCGAGCCAAGGACCACCTGGGTCACGAAATCGGTCATCTGATCGATGAGGAGTGCGGTCAAAAATTCCGTTGTGGAAGACTCAGCGACCATCCCGATAGTCCCTTTGGCAAAGGCGATCATCGCAACGATTTTCGCAGTGATTACGCCAGCCGCAATGCCAGCGAGGACTTTGCCGAAACTCATGCCGACCTGATGCTGAACTGGCAGCAATACAAGCAATTCCCTGAATTGGGGATTCTGGCTCGCGGAAAGTATGGTGAGAAGCTGGCCTTCATCGCTCGCAATTGCTACGGCTGGCAGTTGCCCGGGTTGCGTCCGGAGCTGCAGAAGGTGGCCCAGGATGTAAAGAATGGTAATTCTCCCTTGGGCTTTCGCGACGCCAAGGGGGAGGTGGTGGATGGCGATAAGCACTTACAGCGCATCCTCAAAGTCATGATGGATTGCACCAGTCCGGAGGGTCAGCTGGACGCCAGTTTTTATCAGTGCCCTCCCTGCGAAAGAGTCCGGCGTCAGTGGGTTTTCAACGCGGTCTCCAGCCAACCCAACGAGTCCCTCCAGCCGCCCACCGTGGCCGGCCTGGTGGAGGACCTCAAGGAGGTTGTGGCGCGCCCGGTTGGTGACCCTGAAAAGGCCCGCCGGGGAACGGCTGTGTTACAGCGCCTGGAAATGGGCGGGCCGTTTTTCTATAACCACTGTTGTCAGGCTCTTGGCGACGACGTCAATCTGCTGACGCAACTCAGTTCTTTCGTGCTGGTTGCCGGACCCAACTGGCAGGCCGGAACCATCTAAGCAATGATGCAGCCGTTTCAGCCACTCGGGCCTCGACAGCCCCCCTGGGTGGCTGATTCCGCCTCGCTGCTCAAGCGCAATCAGCTTGGCGTGGATGCTGAAGCCAAAGCCGCTCCCCAAGACTCGGTGAGCTTCTCCAAAAAGGATAAGGAACGCGAAGAGCGCGAGAAGAATCAGAAAACCTATCGCCGTCCCACTTATCCGATGCCGCCCGCGCCGGTTCCGAAGCAGCCGGCTGGCGGCTTCATTTTAAAGAACGCTCCTCAGCAAAAGCCGGCCGAGAAGCCGATGAAAGAAGAGGACCTGCCCGGCTACGGACGCTGGAGCGCCCCCGCGCCCGAACCCGAGCCCTGGCCCGACCTGGAACTTGAGGCCGATTGGGGAATTCCCGACTGGCTGGAACCTTTGTTGGCCGACCCTCCCGAGCGGCCGGGTCGGCTTCGCCTGGCCTGGTTGCTGGCCCGCTTCGGCAAGGGCATGGTGGAACGCTGTATCGACTTTGGGCTCACTTTGCAGCTCGGGGCTGAATTTGCGCGCCATGATCTGCGCGTCACCATCCTCAGTGGCGCCCCCGTCGGGCAGGTCTACGAAGCCTTTGCCGGGGCCTATGATCTGGCTCTGGGAGATGGGTCGCCCGCAAGCCTGAGTTCGCTGGCTGTGCTTTCCAACTATCATCAATGTCGAGCCCAGGAAAACCGTTGGAGCGGTCCCGATCATTTTTTTGCCGAGCAGTTGTCCGCCTTTCTTCAGGCCCAATCGGCGGCCTCGGTCGCCATGGCTGGATACGTCGATTATTTATTAAAGCAATCCCATGGTTGACAGTGCTGTGGCTTTTGCCTATACTCCGCAAATACTACCGACCCCCCGCCCATGCGGGAGGCAGCAACGAGGAACCATTTCAGATGGCGAAAGTCAGCAAAGTCGTAAACAATAACCGCCGTAGGGAAATGGCGCTGCGCCACAAGGCCAAGCGCGATGAGCTTCGCAAGAAAGCGATTGACCCCAACGTCTCTCCCGAAGACCAGGAGCAGGCACGGATCAAGCTTCAGGCGATGCCCCGCAACGGTTCGCTGACCCGCGTGGTCAACCGCTGCCAGATCTCGGGCCGCCCTAAGGCTGTTTACCGCAAGTTCATGCTTTCGCGTATCGTGCTCCGAGAAATGGCTCACCAGGGCTTGATTCCGGGGATGAAAAAAGGCAGCTGGTAGGTTTCCTACCAGGGTTCAGCCGCTCAAGACCACCGCAGGGTGGTTTTGTTGTTTGTGAGGGAATCTTTGTATCAGAACTTGATTCGCCAGTCCCTGCAGGAGGGCATCGAGTTACGCCAGCGGATGCTGGAGCTGGTCGAAGGGATTGAAACCGGCGGTCGATTGCTGGTTGAAGCCCTGGCGGCGGGCGGGCGTTTGTTTTTTTGCGGCAACGGCGGCAGCGCCGCCGACTGTCAGCACATCGCGGCCGAGCTTGTGGGTCGCTTTGAGATGGAAAATCAGCTTCCGGCTCTGGCTTTGACCACCGACAGTTCTATTCTGACCTCGGTCGGCAACGACTTTGGTTATGACCAGATTTATGTGCGGCAATTGCGAGCGCTGGGACGCAAAGGGGACTGTCTGGTGGCCATCAGCACCTCCGGAAACTCCCCCAACATCGTGCGGGCCGTGGAAGCCGCCCGCGAGTTAGGGATGAACACCGTGGGTCTGGCCGGAGGCCAGGGTGGTCAACTGGCACAGCTTTGCACTCATACCCTGGTGGTGCCAAGCGCGCGTACCTGCCGCATTCAGGAGATTCACATTTCAGTCGGCCATATCTGGTGTGAGATGATCGAGGAAGCCCGTCGTGCTGGGCAGCTCCCCTGACTCCCTGAGGGTCGGACTCTTTTCCAACATTTACCGCCCGATCATCAGCGGTGTGGTCAACTCGATTGATCTGCTGCGCAAGGAGCTGTTGAATCAGGGTCACTGCCCTTTTGTATTCGCCCCTCGTGTGCCTGGTTATCGCGATACCCATTCTGGCGTCTGGCGCTTCCCGTCCATACACTTTCGTCAGGTCAATTACCCTCTGGCCTTGCCGGTCTGGCCGCCGACTCATCGGGCCATCGCCCAGAGCCGCTTGCAGGTTGTGCATACCCACCACCCTTTCTGGCTGGGCGAGGTGGCCTGGATGTGGTCCAGGCTCCGCAGGATCCCGCTGGTCTACACTTTTCACACCCAGTACGAGCAGTATTGCCATTACCTCAAGCTTCCCCAGGCCCCACTGCGTGCCCTGACGCGCTGGTCGGTGCAGAACTTTGCTCGCCGATGCGATTTGATGATCGCTCCCAGTCCGACCATCCGCGAGGTCATGAATGAATACGGCATCACCACCTGGACTGAAACCTTGCCCAATGCCATCGATCTGGAGCGTTTTCAGGCTCCTCGAGAGCGGATCAGCATCCGACGCCAGTTAGGCTGGCCGCTGGATCGTCCCATCGCTCTCTATGCGGGCCGGCTGGGCCGGGAGAAGAACATCTCGTTTCTCTTAGAGGCATTCGCCCACGTTCCCGAAGCCTGCCTGGCGGTCGTGGGAGACGGACCGGAGTTACCTTTGTTACGTGCTCAGGCTGAGGGGCTTGGACTGGGCGGTCGGGTGTTCTTCGCCGGGGGGGCCAGCTATCCAGCTATGCCGGATTTTTACGGGGCGGCCGACCTCTTCTGCATCGCCTCGACCACCGAAGTGAAACCCCTGGTCGTGCTGGAGGCTTTGGCCTCGCACCTGCCAGTGGTGGCGGTGGCCGCATGTGGTACCGCCGATACCCTGACTCATGGTCAGGATGGATTGCTCACACCGGAGCGTCTGGCCGATTTTGCGGGTGCCTGCAACTACCTTTGTCGCGATGACGTCGAGCGTCGTCGCATGGCCGAGGCCGCCGGGCGGACGGCGGAGAAATACTCAATCGAGAGCTATACGCGCAAACTGGTCGACCTCTATCAAGAAGCCCGTCGTCGCGTAGACCTGGAGCGTTGATCTGGAGCTGTTGAGCGCCGTCAGGGCACCACTTCTAGCTTGAGGTGGGGATACTGCGGGGGCTGGCCATCTTGATTGAGGAAGACCCAGCGCAACAGATCTCGGTAGAATCCATAGAGTGGAATTTTGCGGGCCACTTCGGTGCGCAGCTCCTCGCGTCGGTTCTTGAAGCTGGCGTGGCTCTGGCGGCTCAGTCGTTCGCGCTCTTTGAGATAATTGCGCAGCGGCTGGACCTGGACCTCGAAAGTCTCATCCCACCAGCGCACCACCGACTTCATGGCCTTCCAGCCGCTGCGCTTGTTGTCGCTGCCTTGAAGATAATCTTTGGTTTCTATGAATTGGAAGGCTTCGGTGTTTTTCTCCACCGGAATTTGCAACTGCTCTCGTAATGAGGCGTCCACCCGAACGCCGCGCAACTCCTCGTGGAACTGGCGCACGCGTTCAGCTTCGCCGACCACCACTTTCAGGCCGAAGACGTCTTTTACGTAGCGAGAAAGGTGGCGCAGGTGCTTGTCACGCTTGACCAGTTTGTCCAGCTCGAAAAGCTCATCCACCACTTTGTTCCAGATCTCTTCTTCCGCTTTGATTCGGCTGGTGATGCGGTGAATGGCCCGCTGGTCCAGCTCGAGCGGTTCGTAGTCCAGGAAGTTGGCAACCAGCAGCGGTTGGTGCCAGCCGCGCTGGTCATCTCCGAAGCGTAATTTGCGCAGCTGACGGTTGCCCAGGTCGAGGTCGGTCATCTGGAAAACTTCGTCAGCCTGCAGGCTTTGCACCAGCGTGAAGCGCTCGTCCAGGTCCGGTACCTGGCCGATCACCACGCTGTGAATCTCCCAGCTTTTCAGGTAGTTGTGGCAGAGCACGGCGCACAGGCGGTGAAGCTTGGATTCACCCCGCCGGATCAGAGCGGCGAAGGTCTCCCGCATCTGGTCGGCCTGGGTCCGTGAGATACGCAGCTCGTGATTGCGCTCGGGGAACTCCAGTTGTTCCTGGCAGATATGCTGTAAATCGGCCACCCAGCGGCTGAGAACAGGCTCCTGGGTGACCATCCAGAGCGGCGAGCGATAGTGATACTCTTCGCCGCTCTCGTGAACTTCGGGGGGATTGGTGATCAATGCCCCTCCTTGCTAACCAAAAAATTACCCGTCCTGGCACTCGGTCGCGGCCCAGCCTCTCCACTCGTGTCGCGGGACTGACCAGAGATTGCCCCCAGCTCTAGTACCGGTTCGGACGGTCCACCACTACGTTACCGGTGGCGTTGATGCCTTCAATTTGGTAGCGCCTTCCGTCGGCCCATGTGACCTCGATACGGTAAGTTCTGCCTTTGACAGCGTTACCGAAGCGAGCATAAACCTCCCTGCTGCCATAATTATTGTAAGTTTTCTCATCGACGCCAGTATTGACTTCCCAAACGTCCACCGACTGGACCTGCTGAAGTTGCTGATTCTCGTCGTAGTAGGCTCTTGCGGTTACATTGAGGGGTAGATACTCCAGGTTGCCTTTGGGGTTGGTATTGGTCTGGTTGCCGGGCTGCACTCCCTTGAGGCGAGCCGCAGCCAGCAGAAAATCGTTGAAAGGCATGGTGCGCCAGTTGGGGATCCTGGCTTCTGCCCCCGGACCCAGGGCCTGCAGCACTTTGAGCCGCCTGACGTAGTCGGACTGCTGATTGATTTGATTGCTGGTCTGGGCGTTGCCTACCCCTCCACTGTCAAATCGGTCCAGGTTATACTGATAAGAACCGTAGCCGTAGGGTGTGCTGGGGCTGTCGGTGAAGTTGTTGGTCCAGGACGAAAATGGGTTGTAATTGAACGACTGCGGGGCCTGATAGCTTCCCCAAACGTTTAAAGGTGCGCCGTAGCCGTACCCACCGCCGTAGTTGATGGCAAACATGACCTGACCCTTTCCGAGCACCATGGGCTGAATGCCCTGTGACATTTTGAGCCAGGATGCCACTCGGCCATGAAAAGGTTCTGAAAGAATTGGTGGAAGGCCTTACACAAACAACGAGGGAGCTGAAGGAATGCGGTTTTTGGGTTGGGTTGGATTGGCGGCTGTGCTGGCCACGGTAGGCTGCAGTGGTGGGGGGAGTACGACTTCGTCGGCCGGCGGCGGTTCCAACAACGGCAACAACAATAACAATAACAACGGCGGTGGCGGCATCACCCAGACCACCTTCAATTTCTCGGTCCCCAACTTCAATGCAACCAAGCAAGCCACGCTGATGCGCCGCAACATGCCCGGGTCTGAGAGCTTCGGAAACGCTTCCATCAATTCCAATACGGTCAACAAGCTTGACCCCAACGCACAAGAGCCTGGGCGCGATTTGCCCCCCGACCTGATCGCGCGCGACCTGGAGCAGATCCGCTCCGCTCCTTCAGTTGGCAGAATCTCGGTCAAGTTTCAGCAGATTGCCAAGGGAGCTGACCAGAACTTTTTTATCGTGACCACCAGTCAGACGGTGACCTGTCGCAAGATGCTGGCCGAGAATCAGACTCAGCATTGCACTGTTTTCGCGCAGGTGGTGGGCGGCAATCCGATTATCGATGAGACCCGGGCCCTGGCCATTCAAAACGCCTGGGACGTCGATAACGGCACCGGTCAGGGCATCTATAACCTGGACCGGTCCATTTTCGGTAGCGAGTGGGACAATGCTGGTGGTCGCGATGGCGATAGCAAAGTCAACCTGGTGATTCTCAACAGCAGCGGAATCGGAGGCTCCGGTTTCTTCGGATTTACTCGACCCGGTGATGAAGAAGTGGGTGGCAACAGCAACCAGGGTGAGATTCTATATTTGAACAACGACAAGTTTGGCGCGGACGGTTTCGACATGTTCAGCACCATGGCTCACGAATTTCAGCACCTCATCGCCCTCAACACCAAACGGATCCATCAGGGGGCCTTCGACGGACAGCAAGAGAACGCGGCCATCGATGAGGGCAAGTCGGTTCTGGCCGAAGATCTGGCCGGCTACGGATTGGACGCGGCCGGTGGTGGCAATGGCTTTACTTATCAGGCCTGTCGTGCTTTTTTGAACGCTCCCGGAGCCCAGGGTCTGTTCTCCTTCAACAGCAACCTGGACTCCTACGGACGTGATTATGTTTTCATGCGCTACCTGGTCGACCGATTTGGCTTACCGGCTTTCTCCTCTTACGCCAAGTCCAGCGGCACCGGCCTGGCCCAACTGAACGCCAGTTTCGGAAGCCTGTCCAGCCTCTTCACCGATTGGACAAATGCCCTGGTGGCCTCCCCGCTGGGTGGCAGCGTGCCGGGCAATTTGAGATTCACCGGGCCTTTTCAGCCCGGGCGGACCTATCCCCAAATTCGCGGGTTCGTTGGCGCCCAGACTCTACCCACGCTTCAGCCGGCTCAGACCGTCGCGCCTCCAAGCGGAACACAGAACATTAACCTGACCCCCTGGGCGTTCAGTCCGGTGCTTTATCGAAACGGAACGGGAAACACCCTGAGCATCCAGGTGGTGGGAGACTCGACCCAGGGGGCTTCTCTGGTTGTGGAAAATCCGACCGGTACCTTCGGGGGAGTGCAGTAACCAGGTGAAGCTAACCGTTCTGGCCGGGGGAGTAGGCGGAGCCAGGTTTACCCACGGGCTCTACCGCCTCTGGCCCCAAGATTTGAGCGTGGTTGTTAACACCGGTGATGATTTTCAACTGCACGGCCTTTCCATTTGCCCAGATCTGGATACGGTGCTGTATACCCTGGCTGACTGGGCTGATCCGGTGCAGGGATGGGGACTGCGCGGGGACACCAGCGTGTGCTCGACCCAACTGGCCCGCCTGGGAGGGGAGACCTGGTTCCGTCTGGGAGATCTGGATCTGGCGACTCACCTCTTTCGCACCCAGCGCCTCTCCCAGGGAGCCAGTTTGACTCAGGTTACAGCTGAACTGGCTCAATCCGCCGGCCTCAGTCTGGCTCTGCTGCCCATGTGTGACTCACCCGTGCCCACCAAGCTGAGGCTGGCATCCGGTTGGGTGGATTTCCAGGACTATTTTGTGCGCCGCCAGCACGCCGACGCCGTACTGGAGTGCCGCTATCAGGGAGCCGCTCAGACTCCCCCCGCCGCCGGAGTGGTTCAAGCCCTGCGGCAGGCCGAGCGCATTTTGCTGGCGCCCTCGAATCCCTTCCTAAGTTTGCAGCCCATCTTTTCGCTTCAAGGGTTTGCTCAACTGTGGCAAGAGTGCCGGGTTCGCAAGCTGGCTATTTCGCCGATGATTGGAGAGGCGGCCGTGAAAGGTCCTCTGGCTTCCTTGCTGGCCAGCCTGGGCCATCCCGTCAATAGCCTGGGCATCGCCCATTGCTTGCGGGACTGGGTCGACACTCTGGTCATTGATGAGGGGGACCGGGCCTTGCAGCCGGCCATCGAGGCTCTGGGTTTAAAGGTCGTCTGTACGCCCACGCTGATGCAGGACGTGGCCGGTCGAGAACGACTGGCCCGGTTGGCCCTTGATGTCTGAGCGCTGGACGGCGGTGCTGCCTTTTAAGGGCAACGGACTGAGTAAAACCAGGCTTTCCTTGCCGGAGGCCAGAGTTCTGGCCCAGCAATGGCTGACGCGAGCGCTGCAAGAATGCTTGCGCGCTCCCTCGATTGAATCCACCTGGGTTGTGAGCCTGGGCGATCAACTCCAGCTGCCGGAGGGGGTGGGCTGGATGCGTCAGGCAGGATTGGGATTGAACGAGGGGTTGCGGGAATGGTACTCACTGCACCGACCCGCGCGCTGGCTGGTAATCCTGCCGGACCTGCCGGGATTGGCAGTGGAAGATTTGGAGGCGTTGTTGGAAAATTGCCCAGGGCCCGGGCTGGCCCTGGCTCCCGACCGCCATCAGAAGGGTTGCAATGCTCTGGCGGTGCGTGAGTGCCAGCCAGAGCTAGTTTTCGGGATGGACAGCTTGAGGCGCTTTCAGTCGCAAGGACTGGACTTCTCCGTGGTCAAGCGTCCTGGCCTGGCCAATGATGTGGATACTTTGGAAGATTGGAACTGCCTGGCATGCCAGCATCGGTAAGCTTGTTGCCCGTAACAGGGCTGGCTGAGATTCGACCCGGGGATGCTCTGGCGGAAAAGCTTCTGGCTTGCTTGCAAGGTCAGGCGGAATCCGGGGACGTGCTGGTGGTCACTCACAAGATCGTGAGCAAGGCCGAAGGCCGAGTCATCGACCTCAACAGCATTAAACCCTCGGAGTGGGCTCGCCAGTGGGCCGAGCGCTGGAAGAAAGACCCGAGGCAAATCGAAGTGGTGCTGCGCGAGTCGGCCGGTATCTTGCGTATGGAGCACGGCATCATCATTTCTCGAACTCGCCACGGTCTGGTCTGTGCCAATGCCGGTGTCGATCGTTCTAACAGTCCGGGTGAGACCGTTTGTTGCCTCCCCGAGGATCCTGACGCCTCGGCTCGGGGGCTGAGTCAGAGGCTCTCGCAGGGTCTCGGCTTCACTTTGCCGGTCCTCATTTCTGATTCGTTTGGCCGCGCCTGGCGCATTGGCATTGTTAACGTGGCCATCGGGGTGGCCGCCATGGACCCCTTCACCGATTACCGTGGCCAGGACGACCCTCATGGTTACCCGTTGGAGGCCAGCATTATGGGTTCTGCCGACGCCCTTTGCTCGGCGGCCGAACTGGTGATGGGCAAGACCGCCGGCGTACCGGCCGCCCTGGTGCGCGGATTTGCCTGGAAACCAGACGAATGTCCTAGTTCACGTTCCATGATTCGCCCGCTCGATCAAGATTTTTTCCGCTAGACTTATTGGGAGCAACTTTTCTGAAAGTCCGGGGTTGAACCAAAAATGCAGCTACTTCATGGACGCTATGAGATCGTTGAAATCATCAAGAGCGGGGGCATGGGGTCGGTTTACGAGGCGAAGGATACCAAGTTGGCGGACTCGCCCTGCGCGGTCAAAGAGATCCTGGAAGATAAGCAAAACGTTTTGTATTTTCAGACTCGCTTTGAGCAAGAGATGAAGGTGCTGGCCGAACTGGACCATCCCGCCATCCCTCGAGTTCGAGACTTCTTCCGCCTGAAGGGCAAGCACTACCTGGTGATGGACCTGGTGCGGGGGCAGAGCTTGTTTGACGAGGTTGAGTGCCAGGGAGGTCCGCTGGCACCCGAGCAGGTAGCCAAGGACATGTTGGAACTGCTGGATGTGCTCGATTACCTGCACAGCCATAACCCGCCCATCATTCATCGCGACATCAAGCCTTCCAATATCTTGCGCGATCGTCGCAGCCGACAGATCAAACTGGTGGATTTCGGTCTGGCCCGCAGCGCTTGCGGAGCCACCCAGACCGCGGTGGGCACCCTGGGCTACTGCGCGCCCGAGCAGTCGGTGGGTCGGGCCGAGCCCCGCTCCGATCTTTACTCTGTGGGCGCCACCATGATCGGGCTTCTGACCGGCCAGGATCCCGATATGATCAATCCCAAGCAGCAATTGCAGTCTCTTCCGGCCGGGTTGCGGCAGGTGATTCAGCGGGCCACCCGCTTGAAAGCTCAGGAGCGCTATACCAGCGCCAGGGAAATGGCGACCGATTTGCGCCTCTGGCAGCGCGGCCTCGGGGCCGCAGCCGGCCGGGTGGCTGAGCCTGAGACGGCCCCACCCGAAGTGGTTTATGTCCACGCTCAGAGCTCCCCCTGGCGAGGTTATGCTACCGCCGCCGCGATCGTGTTGGCCCTGGGGTTGGGAACCTGGCTTGGACGTTCGGAAGTCCCGCCCTCACCCGAACCCTCAAGTGTGCCTGCCAGGCCGATTGCGGAGGAGGCTGTCGCTCAGCCTCAGACCGGTCCGCCTCCAATCGCCCAGGCCCCACCCCCTACGGCTTACGTGCCTGCACCTGCACCTCGGCCGGAAGTGCAGGAAGCCATACCCTCGCCCGCCCCAGCTCCGGTTGCGGCGGTGGTGCCGCAAAGCCGTCCCAGACCGCCGGTTGAAATTCATCCCAGCCTCGGGCGTCCGAGCTATCCGACCTACAGTCCCGAACACAACTCGGACCGGTTGTTGGAGCGGCGGCCTTTCTTTCAGGACCAACCCGGGTTGCTCCCGCATTCCAGACCCGAGCCTCCTTTTGATCCGATCCTTTCAGTACAAGAAAGGCGTCGTCGGCTGTTCAATCCTTGAAAACTGGCTGACCAGGTCGTAGGCCACCACTCCGAAAGCGCTGGCCACATTCAGGGAGTTTTTCACTCCGAACATGGGGATCTTGAGCAGGATGTCGGCCATCTCCAGGACTTCATCCGAGACGCCCACCACTTCGTGGCCGAAGACCACCGCCACAGGCTGGGGCCAGCGAAACTGGCCCATCACCCTGGCTTCCGGGCGGGTCTCCAAGACCACGATCGGAATCTTTTGAGAGCGCAGCCAGATCAGCGCCTCGCGGGTCGTTTCATGGCGCTTCCATTGCACATACTGATGGGCCCCAAGCGAGGTCTTTTCCAGTTTGGGATGAGGTGGCCAGCAAGTGATGCCGCAAAGATGAATGCAGCCGATTCCGGCCGCGTCGGCGGTGCGGAAGATCGAGCCGACATTGAAGGCGCTACGCACATTGTCCAGTACCACGTGCACCGGCATCCGCTCCGGCTGAGGTAGGGGAGCGTCCGTGTAATATGGTTCGAGGGTCACAGTCCCAGGTAGGCTTTCTGGACTTCAGCGTTGGATGAAAGTTCGGCTGCCGGGCCGCTGAGCACAGCGTGCCCCACTTCGAATACATAGCCGAAATCGGCGACCTGCAGAGCCTGGCGAGCGTTTTGTTCCACCAGCAGGACGGCCAGACCCAGCGAGCGGATCTCACGGATAATGCTGAAAATTTGCTTCACGATCAGGGGGGCCAGACCCAGGCTGGGTTCGTCCAAAATCAGCAGGCGCGGCTTGCTCATCAGAGCCCGGCCGATGGCCAGCATCTGTTGCTCGCCTCCGGAAAGGGTTCCGGCCGCCTGCCCCTGGCGCTTCTCCAAGACTGGAAAAAGCTGAAAAACCCTGGCATAATCCTGGGTCAGATCGTCCTGACGCAGATAGGCACCCATCTCGAGGTTTTCGCGCACCGTCATCCGCGGGAAAACCTGACGTCCTTCCGGCGACATGGCCAGGCCTTCAGCCACCCGCTTGTGGGCCGGCATTCCCTTCAGGTCGCGCCCGTTCCATAGCACCTGGCCGCTGGTTTCGGGCAGTAGCCCGGTGATGACTTTGAGACAGGTGCTTTTGCCGGCTCCATTGGCGCCGATGAGAGTGACCACCTGGCCTGGATCGACCCGCAGACTGACTTCGTGGAGGGCCTTGACGGCTCCATAAGCGGCGCTGACTTTGGTGAGTTCAAGTAGAGGAACACTCACTCTTCAGGGGCTCCCAGGTAAGCTTCGATGACCTTCGGATCGCGACTGACTTGCTCGGGGGTGCCTTCGCTGATCTTGTGGCCGTGGTCCAGAACCATCACCTGCTGGGAAATTTCCATCACCAGTTTGATATCATGTTCGATCAGCAGAACGGTGATTCCGCGGTCGCGAATTCGTCCAATGAGATGGGTCAGCTCCTGAGTTTCGTTTGGATTCATTCCGGCCGCAGGTTCGTCCAGCAGCAGCAATTTGGGATCGCTGGCCAGGGCTCGGGCAATCTCCACCAGGCGCTGGTGGCCGTACGGCAAACTGTTGGCGGCTTTGTGGGCGTCCTCGGAAAGCCCGACAAATTCGAGAGTTTCAAGGGCTTTTTGACGGGCCGCCTTTTCTTCTGCGCGGGCCTGGGCAAAGTGAAGCCAGTTGCCCTTAAACCGATTGTGCATGCCGATCAGCAAATTCTCAATCACGCTCATGGGGCCAAAAAGTCGGATATTTTGAAACGTTCTGGCCAGTCCCCGACGTACGATCTGGTGAGTCATCAGGCCCGTCAGGGGCTGGCCGTCAAAAGTCAGGGTGCCTTCCGAGGGTTGATAGACTCCCGCCAACAGGTTGAAGAAGGTGGTCTTGCCCGCCCCGTTGGGGCCAATCACGGAGGCCACCACGCCGGCTTCCAGAGAAAAGTCGACGGAGCTGACGGCCGTCAGCCCTCCAAATCGTCGCGTAACCTGACGCGCTTCCAGCAGACTCATTCGGCGTAACTCACAGGTTTCTCCGGGATCATGCCCTCGGGTCGGAGCAGCATCATGACCACCAGGGTCAGGCCAAACATCAGGAACTGAGCCTTGGACAGGTCCAGCCACGGTTCGATCTGAGCCCAGAGGGCGGGGCTGCCTGAAAGGGCTTGAGCCAACGCCGGCTGCACATGAGCCTGGACCAGGTCGATCAGCTTGGGAATGCAGATCAGGTTGAGCACACCCAGGGCCAGACCGCCGACCACCGCACCCCGGATGCTTCCTACGCCGCCCAGGATCACCATGGCCAGCACCATGATGGAACCGTTGAAGTCGAATGGAAAAGCCAGGTTCAGCGTGCCGATGTAGGATGCATAGAGTGCGCCCGCAAACCCGGCCACGGCCGCGCCCAGAGTCAGCACCTGGAGTTTGGTTCTGGCCAGCGAGATACCGCAGGCTTCCGCCGCTACTGCGTCTTCACGAATGGCTCGCAGCGCGCGCCCCAGACTGGAGTGACGAACGCGGTAGGCCAGTCCAATGCACAGCAACAGTGCACCCAGGAGCAGGTAATACCAGACGGTGGTATTGATGGAAGTCAGCGGCACGGCGATGGCGGCCATGCCGGTAATGGCCTTGGTGGCGTCGTCGTAATTGCGCATGAGCGGATCCAGCATGAGGCCAAAGCCCATGGTCACAATGGCCAGATAGTCGCCTCTGAGTTTGAGGGTGGGCCAGGCCAGCAGGGCGCCAATGAAGAGGGTCACCAGCACGCTCAAAGGTAAAGCCAGAAAAAACGACCATTGCAGATTGAACGGGCTCTGCGGGCTGGTCAGGTAGGCCATGGAGAAGGCTCCCACGGCAAAAAAAGCGGCGTATCCCAGGTGCAAAAGTCCCGCGTATCCGACCACCAGGTTGAGACCCTGGGCCAGCATCAGATAGATCAGCACCTGGCAGCAGGCCGGCAAGATACTGCCGTGCACGGCCGCGTTGAGCAGCGGCAACGAAAGCCCGAAGAGCAGCAGGCCTTTCATACCTTCTCCGGCAGGTTGGAGCCCAACAAACCCGAGGGGCGAACCAGAATGATCAGGATGAGTACGCCGAAAACTACGGCCGGAGCCACCGCTTGAGACCAGTAGTAAGCGGTCAGTGCTTCCACCACACCGATGACCAGTCCGCCCAGCATGGCTCCACGCACGTTCCCGATGCCCCCCAGCACGGCCGCTGTAAAGGCGTTCAATCCCTGACGGAAGCCCAGGTCGAAGCGCACCTGATGATTGTAGAATCCGTAGAGGCAGCCGGCTGCCCCGGCCAGCGCCCCACCCAGCCAGAAGGCGGCGGCAATGGTGGAGTTGACGTCGATTCCCATGAGACGGGCCGCCTGTGGGTTTTGGGCCGTGGCCCGCATGGCTTTGCCCAGCCGGGTATAGTGGATGAAAAAGTGCAGGCCGGCCATCAGGGGGACGGCCACCAGCATGACGATCAGCTGGCTCAGCTTGAAGTGAATATTGGCTCCCAGCAGGTTGATGTCGTTCTGGCCCAGCAAATCGGGGAAAAAGACGGGCGCCCAGCCTTTCCAGTAGCCTCCCAAGTTCATCAATACAAAGGATACGCCGATGGCTGTAATTAGCGGAACCAGTCGTGGCTTGCCGCGGAGTCGACGGTAGGCTAGCTGGTCGATCATGCGGTTGAGCAGCGCCGAAAAGCCCATGGCCACCAGCAGCACGAAAATCAGACCTACGCCACCGCCAGCCATGCCCACACCGGTCAGAGCGGCCATGGCGCCCATCATAAACACGTCACCATGGGCGAAGTTGATCAATTCCACCAGACCATAAACCAGGGTGTAGCCCAGCGCCACCACCGCGATCAGGCTGCCATTGGCCAGACCGCTGAGCAGTTGCTCGATAAAGAGATCCAGTCCGCTGGCGGTGGTGGCGGCCTGCTCGCCTTTCTTGCCTTTGAGGGTCAGGTGAGCTGGTGGACTGGTGGGAGCCAGCGCGGCCGAGAATTCAAATTTGCCGCCCACCACTTCATAGCCTGAAATGGAGGTGATGGTGGTGTCGCCGTTTTTGTCGAAGCTGTAGTCCCCGATCAGCCCGTGGTAATCCCGGGTCGCCATGATGGCTTCCCTGATCTTGGCCCGGTCTTTGACCCCGGCCCTGGCGATTCCGAGTAAGGTAACCTTCATGGCTTCGTAGGAGTAAATAGCGTAGGCCTCCGGCTCGATGCCGAAACGCTGACGATAACGAGCGAACCAGGCCTGAGCCTCGGCACTCATCTGCTCAGGTGGAAGGCCACCGAATGTGAGCAGAGTCCCATCTGCGGCCGGACCGGCCGCGTCCAGAAAGGCCTGTTCTTTGTTCGCGTCCGGGGCCATGAAGTAGGCTCCGCTGCCACCGTCGCGGAGGTCCTTGACCAGCTTGCCTGATCCATTTTGGGTAATGCCGCCGAAATAGACCAGATCGGCTCCCGATTCGCGAATTTTGTTGACCACGGCCCGGTAGTCGGGAGCCTTGGAGTCAATGCCCTCGTGCCCGGCCACGGTCAGGCCCCGCTCCCGGCAGCTCTTTTCAAAGACCCGTGCCAGGCCTTTGCCATACAACTCCTTGTCGTCCAGGATGTAGACTTTCTTGACTCCCAATGACTGAGCCCACCAGGCCCCAGCCTGCCCTTGCAAATCATCGGCTGGAACCACCCGACAAAAATTTCGGGGTCCGTGTTGATAGTAAATGTCGGGCTCGTCCGATTCTCCGAAGCCGGGCTTGGTCAGGCCTGGGTAGGTTGCGGCCGGACAGACCTGCACCAGCCCGACCTGATTGAGAATCGGGATGGAGATTTTAGAAGCCCCGCTATTGTAGGTCCCGAGGTAGGCCATGACATCGGGGTCGGCGGCCGCGCGCTGAGCGTTTTCCTTTTCTTTTCCGGCTTCCCAGGTGCCGGCCTGAGCGGTGGCGTCATCCCAGCTCAGGTAGTCAATCTTGTATGGGCCGACCTGATAGTGGGCCTCTTCCAGGGCCATCTGCATACCCTTGGACATGGTCTCGGACTGGGTCCGGGAGCTGCCCGTAAGAGGCAAGGAAGATACGATACGAATGACTTCTTGGTGGTTCTCAGGGGCGTTCTGGCTGCAGCCGATGAGCAGTCCGGCTGTGAAAAAAATAAGCCAGTGAGGTGCCCGCATGAGGGGACGTTGTTCAAGCGAGCGGGGAGCTTTCCTGTGCTTTCAGAAAGACCCAGAGCATGCTGGATGATTATCTGCAGCAACTGGTGGATGAGGGCGACCTGGATTCGCAGGGGCGCATTACTCTGGATGCCTCCAAAGCCCGAGAGAAACTGGCTGCCAGCCGCTTTTCTCTCTCCTCGGAAGCTCTGCTGGCCGTAATCGCCGCCAGTTTATTGGGGGGCGCCCGCCAGGTCAAGGTGGCCTGTTTTGCCAGGGGCTGGACCATCAGCTCGGATGCCAGGCCACCGGAACCGGGCGAGTTGGCCAATCTGATGCAGGATATGTTCCGCCACGACCAGGCTCCCGTCTGGAAAGAGTTGGCGCTGGCTTTGAACAGCCTTTATCCCAAGTTCTGCGCCTCGCTGGAGTTGGTCAGCGGAGCGCGGCGTGGTTGGTTTGAGAAAGGCGAATGGAAAGTTCAGCCGATCCCGGTGCCTGAGCCGGGCTGGGTGCTGCAACTGACTCACCACCCCTCGCTGCGCCAGTGGTGGCGTTGGCTGACTCGGCGTTGGGCGCGCATCAGCGATTTGCAAATCTTGCAGGCGCGCACGCGCTGGTCGCCAGCTCCGGTCTTGTTCGAGGAAAAGGGCCAGTGGCGTAGCAGTTTCGAGTTGGACCCGCCTTTGTTGCCCGATGAGGCGCTGGCCACCATGCATATTCAATGTCCAATCAGTGGCCTGGACCTGCCCGACTATGCCAACTCACAGCAACTCTACTGCCATCACCGCGTCACTCGTGCTCGCACGACTCTGCGCTGCGCAATCCTGCCGGGTGACCCTCGCAGCAGCCAGTTGCTGCTCGTTTATCGCGGTCTGACCCTGGCCCGCCAGCATCTGGTAGGCAACGTGGTGCGCTTTCACGGGGTCATCAACACGGATAGCCTGGACCTGGATGCTTCGCGCCAGCACATCGTGGAGAACAAGCGGTTGCGCCAACGAGTGGAAACCGTTCGTCAGTGGGTGCTGGAAGGGACGGCCGCCTGGGTTCGGCAGCTCAATCCCGAGGGATTGCAGCCCGAACTTCACGCCTTCTTGTTGGAGCTTCTCAATCGCATCAACCTCTCCCAGAACCAAAAGGCCCTGCTGGAAGCGCTGGACCGGATGCCGCTGCTCACCCTCGGGGATGGCAGCTACGCCAGTTTGGGCGAAATGCGTCAGAGCCTGGAGCGCTTTCCCGCTCTGCACTATGGTCCCGTCCGTGAGATTCACGACCGTCCAGTGCTCCATCCGGAAAGCAACCTGAAAAAGCTAAGCCGAATCTTCCGTGTTCCCACTCTGGATGTTACGCCCTGGCTCAAACTGCCGGAGTTGCCCCAACCGGTCCGGCCGATTGTCGAACAGTTTGCCATCCGGGGGCCAAATTGGGAAGCGCTCGTTGAGCTGCCTCGGGACTATAGTCTTCTCACCAATCGGGTGGTTATGCGACGCAAGGGGGTCCCGTTCGGATTGGAGGGGGAGCCGCTTTTTAGAACCCCGACCTGCTTTCACATTTTCCTGGATGGCGAGTTTGATGGGGCTCTGGACGTGGCTCAAAAGCAGTTGCTGGAGGAGCTGAAAGCGGCGATCTTGGAAGGCTTGGAAGACTGGTTGAAACGCTTGCGCGCCTCCGCCAGCGACAGGCTGGTGGAGAAGATCAGCCTTGAACACTACGCCAGTCTGCTTTGCCTGTGGATGCGCGGAGGACACGGTAAACACCGCCGTCCGCCCGAGCACTGGCTGGACTACGCCGCCCCGGTAGGTGGCTTCGAACTGGTCGACAACCTGGGTACCATGATCAAAGATCCTCGTCGGATGAGCGATTGGCAACCCGAGAGTCCCATGCGCAAACTCGCGGAGTGGCTCTAGTATTTCAAGGATCCGACGCTTCCAATCGGGAATTTTGGCGGATGAAGCGCTGGCTTACGATTCTTCTTTGCTTAAGCTTGCAAGCCTGGGGGCAGGAGGGGACTGACGGTTTCCCGACCAGTCCTCGCCATGAAGCCTTCCAGCGACTTTCCAAGACCGTCAATGACTTGCTGGAAAACGGCCAGGACGTCTCCCAGCGTATCCGGCTGGGTGAACACCTGGAGGGAGGGGGTGAATCGTGTTACTGTTACCTTTTTCTCGACGGCAAAAAACTCGGACTGATCTGTCCCGAGGGGAATGAAACCGGAAATATCGAGGCGGAAGCCAACATGTGGTCACTGCTCAGGCTGTTCGAGCATCCCGAGGTTGGCCAACCCGCCGGTTATATCTGGGTGGGTCGCTGGGGACAGCAGCAGTACATTGAAAAGACAGCCGACTTGCCGGCCTTCTCGCAACGCGCCATCCACCGCAGCTTACAGCTGGAGCATTTGCAGGGGGAGACTCCCACGCGCTTTCTCTTCAAGTGGTTCGATAATGATCACTTCGCCGAATTTACCGACCCGATGATTGGAAATCACCTGGACCCGGATTACCTGTTGACGCGCTTTCTTGATATCGACGGTCGCCGGCCGACCAACGCCGTGTTCCAGCTCACCAAGGAGGGGGGCAACAGCGAACTGATGCTGGCTCAACAGTTTTCCACCGCTCTGGTGGCAGACCGTTTGCAGGGCGAATTTGACCGCTGGACCGGCTCCAACGTGGCCGTCCAGTATTGGAACGGGCGGGCCAGCCTGGCCTGGTTTGACAATGGCGGAGCCGAGTTTGATGACCACGATGATGGCGACCAGTTTGAGCGCTACATCTACCGTTTTGATCCGGTTCTGGTTGAACGAATCCGGGGTTTAGATTTTTTCTTGAGCGGGCGCAGCACCCATTTTCTGGGATTCAAGTCGGTGGAAGCGGTGCGCCGCGCTCTCAACCTGTATTCCGAGCGCGGTTGGAAAGGGTTTCAACACAATCTCCACGAGGTGCGCCTGACCATCGACGAGCGCACCACGCTCACTGAAGCTCTGCTGCGTTAGGTTTTTTGAAGCCTCCATGCCTTGCCACCAGATATCCACCTGAGCCTCAACCTGAGAAACTCAGCCAGAGCGAGTTCACTAGCGGAGTGGCTCGAGTGCTTTGTTCCAGGCGTCGGTCTCCGGATACCTTTTGAGCGCTCCTTCCAGCAGACCGGGCTGAGCCAGCTCGGCTCGGGCCGCCTCCAGCGCTGTCAGCATATCGGCCGTCAACTGATCCAGTTGAGCGCGTATCTCGGCCAGAGTGGGGGCCGAGGCAAACATGCCGCTGTGCTGGCGCACCCAGTTCTCCCGGCATTGTTGCTGGATCTGCTTGCTGGCTTCAAACTGGGCCTGTAAAAAGGCCCTTTCATTTTCGGGAACGCGTTGCAATAACTGCTCCTCGCGGGCCGGGTCTTCGATGGGCAGGTGATTGTTCCACTTGACTTCGGCCACCGTGGGCGCCAGAGCCAGGCGCCGCGCCATCAGGTCAACCAGATGTTCCACATGCTGTTGGGCGACCGCGGGTAGTGCGCACAGCCAGAGCCAGACTAGAATCTTTTTCATCTCGGCAACTTCCCGTTGGTCCTCAAAACTCCCCCGGAGCCTTTTCCGAGAGGGAGCGCGAGATGGATCGAGTAGGCATGGCCCATGCTCAAGCTTTTAAATCCGGGACCCGTATCCCTGACCCAACGAGTGCGCGACTCTCTGCAGAAGCCCGACCTGTGCCATCGCGAGCCGGAGTTTTTCCAGATGCAGCGCCGAATCCGTCAGGGCCTGATCAATGTGTATGACTGCTCGCAGGAGTATTCTGCGGTTCTACTGACCGGTTCGGGCACGGCTGCCGTGGAGGCCATGGTCGGTTCTTTGGTGGCGCGGGAAGCTGATCCGGCTCTGGTGGTCGCCAACGGAGTCTATGGCGAGCGCATGGCAGCCATGCTTAAGCGTCACGGTAAGCCCCATCGATTGGTCTCTTCCGGCTGGACCGAGGGGATGGACCTTGAAGGCGTCGAGAGGGCCATTCAATCCTGTTCCTGTGTGCTGGCCGTTCACCACGAAACCACCACCGGTCGTCTCAACGACTTGCATCGACTGGGCGCGCTCTGTCGCCAGGCCAACCGGCCCCTGCTGCTGGACGCTGTTTCCAGCTTTGGCGGAGCGGAGATCGATTTTGAGGGTTGGAATCTGCTGGCCTGCGCGGCCACCGCCAACAAATGCCTGCACGGGGTGCCGGGAGTCAGTTTTGTGGTGGCCCGGCGCGAGGCTCTCCAACAACCGGGCCACAGCCCCAGTCTGTATCTGGATCTCCAGAACTACTATTCTCTCCAAGAGCAAGACGGCTCGCCATTTACCCAGGCCGTGCAGGCCTGCTATGGCCTGGATGAAGCGCTGGCTGAACTGGCCGAGAGCGGTGGTTGGAAGGCCCGTTGCGCGCTTTACGCAGAGCGAACCCGTCAGCTCGAGGCCGGCCTGAAGCAGCGAGGGATTGTAAGCTTTTTGAGCGAGGGACAGTCTTGCATTCTGGGCTCCTATCGCTTGCCGGCGGGGGTCAGCTATGAGCAGTTACACGACCGCCTGAAGGCGGCCGGCTTTGTGATTTATGCCGGCCAGGGTGGATTCAGTCACGAGATGTTCCGCATCGCCGTGATGGGCGATCTTAGCTCAGGCGACTTAGACCGGCTGCTGGCGGCGTTCCCGGCCTCGTAGCCATTCGCAGCCGGAAAGATACCAGCATAAGGGGCAGGCGATTACCCACAGGCTTAAGGCCAGTTCGATAGAGGGGAACCAGCCAACCTTGTATTTCCACCAGACCGCCCAGATGCCCAGCGCACCACCGATCAAGGCCAGCATCAGGATGATCTCAAGGCCTTTGCGAGGCTGACAAGGGGCGTGTCGGCGAGCCAGTCGGGCCAGAGCATACCAGCTCAGAAGGCCGGGAATCATCCAGATTCCTCCTCGTCTCAGCAGGTCCGGGCAATTGTGCTGAAAGCGCACCCAGTAGCTGAATTTTGTGTCTTCGCGCCACTCCGGACTGTAGAGGGTAGCGCAATGGCCGTTTCTGAGGGCATCCAGCACTTTTTCTGGGGTGTCGGCCTCCAGCGGCAGCACGGTTGCCGTTTTGGGAGCATTGCCTTGACGAAAGTCAAGGCTACCCAGCAGGGCCAGATGGCGCTCCTGGGCCAGCTTGAGGGTGGCTTCGTCCACGGTGGTGGGCCCGTTGCAGGCTTCGAATCCGGCCGCACCCCATTCCACCAGTTGTTGAGGGCTTTGCTTGCCGGTCCAGGTGTGGGCCGCAATCACGACCGCTCCTTGCTGGCGGGCTTGCTCCATGGCCTTGGAAATTTCTACCTGGTCGGCACGAATCGGGTCTTTCAGGCCGAACATGAGCAGATGGGTGGTGCCCCGATACTCTTCACCGGGAACCACGACCACCGGGATATCCTGCTCATCGGATTCAGATAAGGCCCGCAAACCAGGGTAGGTTTTGTTGGAGTCGGTCACTCCAACCACGCTGAAGCCCTTGGACAGATGCCAGCGCAAAGCATCAGCAGGCATCAGCACCCCCCCTGAAGCCTGGGTGTGACAATGCAGATTGGCCAGTCTGAACTGAGGTCGATCGGGGAGCTGAAAGCGGATTCCATACGGGATCCTGGTGTAAAGCCAGGCGTGAGCCTGAATCCCGCCGACCAGCGTCATGGACAGCGTGATTGTCCAGGCCAGCCCGGCCCGCATTCCTCCCTTGCGCCCGGCCCACAGGCCTCCCAGCAGCGCCAAAAACAGGAATAGAGCAGCCGAGTAAAACGCATGGGGGGCGATGCCCAGGACAGAATAGAACCAGTGCATGGGTTCGGCCGGAAAGGCCCACCAGGGACGTGACTCGTGCACGACTTGCACTGATTGCGCGGCGGCTCTGCCCAGGGCTTCGCCTTCCGCGGTAGTGGCCAACCAGGCCAGGCTTTCACTCACAGGCTGCCCATAGTGCTCTGCTGAGAGCGGAGTTCCTCCTGACGGCCCCCGCAGGAAGTGCATTGCTGACGCCGCAACCATCAGCCATGTTCAGACCGCTGCTGGCCGCCCTGTTGTTGAGCTCCGTGCTCTGGGCTGAGCCCGTGCGCAAGCTGGACATTATGTTCGTGGGTGCCCACCCGGACGACGACTCCACCTGCACTGCCACCCTGGCTCGCTACGCTGCCCAGGGTCGGCAGATCGGGGTGGTGACCGCCACGCGTGGCGAACTGGGCGGGAATTTGATCGGCCCCGAGCAAGGCGCGGCATTGGGCCTGGTGCGGGAAGCCGAAGAGCGAGCCGCGCTGGGGATGCTGGCTATTCCCACGGTCCATTATCTGGAGCGCACCGATTCCGGCTTCACCACCAGCCTGCGCGTCAGTGAACGCAACTGGGGGAGAGCGGAAACCCTTTCCCGCCTGACTCGGCTGGTGCGCTTCTATCGTCCCGATGTACTCATCACAATGAGCCCGGCCCCCCGAGGCCATGGAGACCATCAGCTGATCGCCCAGTTGACCAGCGAAGCCTTTTTCCAGAGCGGGGTTCGAGCAAGTGAGGGTCTGCCGCCCTGGCAACCGCGCAAACTTTACTACACCCTGGAATACGGAGCCGATGGCCTGAAACCTGATTTGACGGTGCCGGCTGGCCCGTTTGCCGAGCCCGAGCGCCAGGCCCTCAGTCTCTATCGAAGTCAGTGGCCTCCCGCATCGATCCAGGCTTCGCCCGGCGAGTCCTTTGTGCTGGCCGCCAGTCGCGTTCCGGGAAAGGGCCTGCTGGACGGACTGGATCAGGCGCCTCAGCCCACCTCGCCGGCGCGCCCGTCGCCAGCCCTGGAGTTGCAGCGAACTCCGGCTCTTCATCGTTTTTTGAGCTGGAGTCGTCACTTGGGCCTGAATCTGGACGCGCTGGCGCCGGCCACTCGCGTTTGCCGGCCGGGACAGAGGTTGAGCTGGCCTTTGCTGCCTTCAGGTCAGGCTGTCCTCACGGCCCCCACCGCCCCGGGCTCTCATTCGCTGGTGGTGAAGGGAATGCCAGCCACTCTTCAGGTGGTGCCGGAGCTGCGCCTGAATCACGTCTGGAGCCCGTGGCAGACGGTCTCGGGAGTCTGGGAGGGCCAAAATGGGGGCCCTGAGGACGCTTCCGGCCGGTTTCGGTTGCGCTTGAACCCGACCGCTCTCCAGGTTGAGGTCGAGGTTCGTGACGATCAGCTGCTGGCCGATTTGCCGGCTGCGGACAATCGAGCTCACTGGCGCACGGACTCGATCGAAATCACCGTCGACCCGAGCGGCCAGAGTGAAGACAACACCACCACCTTCAAGCTCGGGGTGATCGTGTGTAATCAGGCCGGCCAGCCGATGGCCGCGCGCGATGCGGACGCCAGGCCCGGTCCCTGGAAGGGCTGGCTCCAGGTGCAGAGCCACCCGGGCGGCTACCGCCTCAGGTTGGATATCCCGAGGACGCAACTGCCTGCTCCTTTGGCTCGAGAGTTTGGCTTTAACCTGCTGATTTATGATCAGGATCGGGGTCAGCTCGCCTGCCGATTGGCCTGGAGTGCCTTTGAGACGGTGCAGGGCTGGCCCGAGCTGTGGGGCCGCGTTCTGCAATCGGGAGAAAAATAAACACTTTCTACAGTGGCGCGTTTCACTGAAAACTCTATAATCATCCCCGTCGGCATCGTACGACGGAAAGGTGGTTGCGAATGAAACAACGCGCTGGATTTGGACCGCGCCTGGTGGCGCTGGTGATCGACGTGTTTTTATTGGGAGCGATTTCGGTCGTCTTTGGATTGATGGCTGGCAGCCTGTCGTCCGTGGTCGCTCACCGCTTCTTCCATATGGATGCCACCTCAACCGACCCCGGCACCGCACTTTTGGCTTCCGGCCTTATGGGCATCGGCATCTTTTTGCTGGTGACGGCGCTCATGGCGACCTTTCTCAGTCTGCCCTATAACTTGATGGAAGCGTTTTTTGGTTGGACCCCGGGCAAACTGGCGATGGGCCTGCGAGTGATGAATGAAGACGGCAGTCATCCTGCCATCGGTCAGGTTTTCATGCGCTGGCTGATCAAGCATAACGCGATTTTGATTGCGCTCTTGACCTTTGTGGGTCTGGCGCCGGCCGCTTTCGTGGCCCCTTTGTTGCAGGCGCTGGTCTTCGGAGGTTGTTTTCTGGCTCTGGGCGCTTCTCGCCAGGCACTGCACGATCAGATGACCCATACGGCCGTTTACGAAGTGGCCGAACTCAAAGCCCATTCCGAGGACAACTCGGTTCTATAACCGAAGCGGCGGCCATGTCGAAAGCATGGTTGGCCGCTTTTTTTATTTCTCTGGGGGTGTCGGCCGCGGCCGAGCCCGACTTTAAGAGCCTGGGGCAACGAGCTCTGGCACTTTCACAGGATTATATTCGGATCAACTCGGTCAATCCGCCCGCCGATACCCGGGCGACCGCAGCTTTCCTGCAGAAGCTGCTGGAGTCCGAGGGCATCCAGGTCAAAACCTTCGAGTCCTCTCCGGGTCATCTCAATGTGCTGGCTCGTTTACCCGGCAAGCAGCCCGGCAAGCGGCTTTTGATGCTCAACCATATGGACGTGGTCCCGGCCGATGCCAGCCGCTGGCCGATGGATCCCTTTGCTGCTCAGATCAAAGACGGAATGCTCTACGGTCGCGGCGCCATCGACATGAAAACCACCGGCATCTTTCAGGTCTTGACCTTAATTGCCTTAAAAAAGGAAGGCCTGGTTCCTGAGCATGACATTTTGTTGCTGTGCAGCGCCGATGAGGAAAGCGGCGGGGACCAGGGTGCTCAATGGATGATTGCTCACCACTGGCCCGAGATCGAATGCGAATACGCCCTGGATGAAGGCGGCTTTGGCACCAGGGATCTCCTCTCGGCCAAAGGTTCCCTCATTTTTGGCGTGTCTGTAGCTGAGAAGAAGATTGTCTGGGCCCGGCTGATCGCCACCGGCACCAGCGGTCACGCCTCACAGCCGGTCGCCGACAACGCCAATGACCGGCTGCGCGAGGGTCTCAACCGTCTGGACGGGATGATGAGAAAGGACGGGGGGGTTAAAAGTCGCCTGTTGGATGACTTCCACAAGCGCGCTGGAGCCCTGGCCGACAACAAATTCACCCGGGCCATCCAGCGCGACACCCTGTCGATTACTTCTCTGCGCTCGGGGGTGGGCGACCCACCCAAGGTCAACGTCATTCCCTCCAAGGCCGAAGCCACCCTGGATTTCCGGCTGATGCCCGAGACTGATCTGCCCGCCTTTCTCAAGCGCGCCCAGAAACTGCTGGCTGACATTCCCGGCCTGACCTTTGAAGTCACCCACAGTACCGATCCAACCCCGGTCAGCGACTATCGAACGCCGCTCTTTGAATGCATTGAAAAGGCTGTTCATCAAGAGCACGCTCAGGCCGTGGTGACGCCCTACCTGGTGCCTTTCGGGACGGATTCCAACGGGCTGCGGCAGAAAGGCGTGAAAGCCTATGGTCTGGGCACAGCCGTGGTGGACGCGGCCATCGTGGCTTCCATGCACTCCGACGCAGAAAGGATGCCCGTGGATCAGTTTGAGCCGGCCTTGCGCATCTATTACCGTGCGGTGGCCGACTTTGCCAGACGCCCTTGATTTTTATCGCAAAGGTCTGACCAGCATCGACCCCGAGGTCTGGACTTTCACCGACCTGAAGGTTCTCAATCTGGCCGAGAATCTGTTGACGGAGATTCCGGAGTCTTTGGGTCGGCTGGTGCGGCTGCACACTCTGGATCTTGGCCACAACCAGATCCGCCACTTGCCCCAGTGTCTGGGGGACTTGCCAGAACTGGATCGATACCTGTACATCAGCGATAATGGGTTGGAATCGCTGCCGGGAAACCTGACTCATCTCAGCCGTCTGGCCTACTTCAATTGCACCCATAATCGACTGACGGCACTGCCCCACGATTTGGGCCGCATGGAGGGGTTGCAGGAGTTACGAATCTATCACAACCGGTTGACCCGATTGCCCGAGTCGATTGGCTTGCTTCATCAACTGGTCGAACTCCACGCCCAGAACAACCAGCTTCAAGTGATTCCCAATTCGTTGGGTGGAATGACGGCTCTGCGGGAGCTGAATTTGGAACACAATCAGCTCCGCGTTCTGCCGCCGGCATTGAGTCAGCTGGCTCATTTGCGGCGAGCCAATTTTCGATTTAATCAGCTCCAGGAATTGCCAGCCGCCCTCGAGCAGCTGAGCAATCTGGAATGGCTGGACCTGCGCGCCAACCAGTTGACTCAACTGCCCGAAGGCTTGGGTCGCCTGCCCAGACTGGAGAAGCTGGACCTGCGTTGGAATCACGACTTGAGGCCGGGCCCTGAACTGGAGGCCCTGCGCCAGCGCGGCTGCCGGGTTCTACTTTAGACTGCTCAGAATGCGCAGATAGGATTCATACCGTTCCACGCAGATCTGTCCACGCTCCAGGGCTTCCTTGACACCACAGCCGGGCTCGTCGCGGTGAAGGCAATCGCGATATCGGCAATGGCAGGCGGCAAATTCCGGAAAGCAGACCTTGAGTTCCTCCGCCGCCAGGTTGAGCGGAGCCAGCTTGAGCCCGGGCAGGTCAAAAAGCTCGGCTCCGCTTTCGAGGCGCACCAATCGAACCGAGGTGGTGGTGTGCTGGCCCTTGTCGGTGGCCAGGCTCACTTCGCCCGTGAGAGGGACAAGCTCTGGCTGCAGCGCTCCCAGCAGGCTGCTCTTGCCCACTCCGGAGTGACCACACAGAGCCGACCTCCCTCCAGCCAGCCGCTGACGGAGCTCCCCTATCCCCGTGCCAGTTTGAGTGGAGGTCAGCAGGCAGCTATAACCCAGCGAGCGGTAAAGCTTCTGGTAGTGTTCGGCCAGCCCGGCTGACTCGACCAGGTCGAGTTTGGTGAGAACCACCAGGGCTTCCAGATGTTCGGATTCGGCCAGCACCAGCAGACGGTCCACCAGACCGGGACGCAGAGCGGGATGGGCCAACGAGGCGACGATCACCAATCGATCCAGATTGCCGCTGAGCAGCTGGACCACGGGCTGGCGAGCGGTGGGACTGTTTTCTTGACTGCGCAAGCGCAGAGCGCGTTCCTGACGGGCCAGCTGGCCTTTGTGAATGGAACGCATTTGACGACGTGTGAAAAACTTCAAGATTGACTCCTTTGTCAGACGGTCGAAACGGCGACGACCGCGCGGAGTCAGCAGGCTATTGGATGGAGCCCTTGACCCGCGCGCATGGGGTGGTGATTGAAATGACAGTCATCAGGGCGGGCCTCACTTTCGAAAAACTGCAACGAGTATAGAGGTTGTGCATTTCTAAAACAACCCCCCGGGCCGCTGCATTTACGGGCTCCAAGAATTTGCAATTTGAAAACCAAGGGTTATGCCATTTCTCCAGCTCTTTCGCGCCGTCAGGTAGTCTGAACAGGTCAGAATACCCAATCAGCAACTTGGAGGTTCGCGTGGCCATTTCTGGAGTTTCGATGCCCAGCACGATGATCGATTATTCCACCGACAACAGCCTCAACTCGGCCGCCGGAACCGGTGACCCGTTCTCCACTCCTAGCTCAAGCTCAAGCTCCAGCGCCAGCTCCAGTTCTTCACCCGCTGACGCTCAGGCCATGGCGGCCAGTATGCTGGGCTCCTTACCCGACCTGTCTTCAGCCTGGGCCGGGATGGCCGGCGGTTAAGAGCTGTTATCAACAGCTCCCCTTACTCGATGGAGCTGATGCGGCGTTGCATAGGTTCGGCCGCAGCCGAGCCCACGTGCAGGCGCACGCGTGCCGGTAGATGGCGTTCCCACTCCAACAGCTCCAGGCTCAAGGCTGGCATCTGGTTGCGGGCGCACCAGCGGCGCGTCCGAGAAATACCGCGCCACTCTTCTTCGTAAGCGGCTTCTTCCGAGGCGCCGCTGACCAGGTGACGGACTTCGTGTTGGAGTGTGGCCAGGGTGGCCACCAGATCGGTGTCGGACACGCCGAGGTTTAGCCGTGGTGCCAGCAGCTGCTGACATGTGAAGCAAAGATTGGGATTGAGCAGGATGCGGCCGCGCTCGTCGGTGTACCCAAAGGCTGCCCGTTCCTCACAGCGAGCGAAGGTCATTCTGTCCATGGCACGGATGCGCTGGTCGGTCAACATGTCGCTCAGCAGTTGCTGAGGACGTCCCTCCTGTTTACTCCAGAGGGCCAGTGCCGAGGCCACCACCCGGGCTTCCGAAGCCGTCAGAGGGCGTGACAGAAACCGACGACCCTCGCGCAGGGTGAGCATGGATGCACCCAGCACAAGCATGGACAGACTGAAGATCAGCCACACCCAGGGGGGCGGCATGCGCCAGAAGCCCTGGTTTACTTCGTAGTGCCGCACTGTAAGGTGTAGGATTGGTGATCTGGACTGACGCGGTAGCCCGAACTATAGGAGTCGTTTCCGCTGTCCGGGCAGTCGGGGAGTTGGCGTAGATAGTCGGGTTTCAGCTGGCTGAGACGGTCGGGATAAAGGCCGCTGTGCTCCCTTCGGTAGGCCTCCAGAGCCTGGTCGACCACCTTTAAGTTGCGCTTGCAGGCGGTCCCGTCGCTGCTCGAGCGACCTCGCCACAGATTGGGGGAGAGCACCTGCCCCAGCAGCACTACCGTGACCACCACGGTCACCAGCCCGGTCAGGGGGGTGGGCCGGTGGGCGGCAAAGCGGCCCAGGGCGCGATCTATGCGGGCCCAAAAACCGGATTGAGAGGCGGCTTCGGCGCGGATGGCGGCCATGGTTCGGTCGCTTAGCTGCTTGGGGGGGTCCTCGACCTGCCACTGGTTGAGATCGGCCAGGCCCAACTGCAGCATTTCCCATTGCGCTCGGCATTCAGGGCAGTCGGAAAGGTGCCGCGCCAGACGTTCGTCAGCGGCTTCTTCCAGATGGCCCAGCGCGCGCTCGGGCAGCTGCTCCTGGTATTCCTCGCAAGTCATTTCGCGTGTTCTTCGCTTTTCTCGGGTTGATTCTTTTTTGACTACGCCGCCCAGCGGACTGAGGTTCAAAAAGAAAAGTGACGAGGCCTCGAGAACATCGCGACGGGATGAGCGATCTATCCGATGAATCACTCATGGAGCGCGTTCAGAAGGGGGAAACCCATCTGCTGGAGCTGCTTATCAAACGCTATGAGAAGCCTTTGTTTGCCTATGCCTTTCGCATCGTACAGCAACGCAGCGCAGCCGAAGACGCCTTTCAGGAGACTTTTCTGCGGGTTTTTCGTAAGCGCGAGCACTACCGTGCGGGAGCTCCCTTTCGCCCCTGGCTCTACACCATCTGTCTGAACACCTGTCGGGATGCTCTGAGGTCCCGCAATCGACGTCCCGAGGCTGAACTGGACAAGGCCGCGCTGGTGGTGCCCGACGCTCAACCCGGACCAGAGACCCTGACCGGTCAGTCGGCTATGGCCGAAAGCATCAAGCAGGCCATTGAAAAATTACCCGATAAACAGCGCGAAGTGTTTCTACTGGCCTATTATCAGCAGCTGCAGTATCCGGAAATCTCAGCGATTCTGGATATTCCAGTGGGCACCGTCAAGTCGCGAATGTTTCACGCCAGTCGATTTCTTGCCGAGCAGCTCAAGGACTATCGAGGCCAGCTCTGACGAAACTTGCTCATGGGTCCGGGCAGATTGGTATTGAAGCCGTCGCAACCAGCCGCCTTTGCCTGCTCGACCTCCTGGTCGCTGTCCAGCGTCCAGGGTAGAACTGCGATGCCCCGATTGTGGGCTGCTTCAACCAGGCGGGGAGTCACCAGGCGGCGTCCCTCGTGTTCCAGGGGAATTTGTAGCACGGCGTAGTCGGCTGCGGTAAAGCTCTCCAGATGCAGAGCGCTGGCCATCCAGAACAGGCGGACTTCGGCTGGAGTGGCGGTACTGGCAAGTTCTGGCATCAGGCGTCGTTGCTCCTTGATCATGGTCGCATCAAAGCCGGCCAATAGAACTCGGTCCTGGGCTCCGTAGCGACGGATGAGTACTGCCAGGTGGTTGGCGGTCGCCAGGGGAGCCTGTTTGATTTCAATACCGAGGCGGATGTCGGGAAACTCTTGCAGCACTTCCTCCAGGCGCGGGATGCGAAGGCCCCGTCCTCGATAGGGATAGGTTTTCCCATCCAGACTGAAGCCATAGCCAGCGTCCAGACGTGAAAGTTCGGACCAGGTCTTGTCTCGAATGGCGCCGTGCCCGTCGGTGGTGCGATCAACCGTGACGTCGTGCATCAAAACCAGTTGCCCATCTTTGCTCAGGTGGACGTCCATATCGAGCACGTCCGCACCCAAGGCCCTGGCCTGACGAAAGGCCAGCATGGTATTGCTGGGCCACTGTTTTTCGCCGCCCTGATGAGCCATGATCAACGGGCGGCGCAGATCCTTGAACCATGCTCGCGCTTGAGCGGGGTGGGCGTAGAAGAAGCGCAGGCCCAGTACGCCAGCCCCGATGGCCAAAAGGATAAACTTTGCCCTTGTCACCTCCCGGCTTTTCAAGGGGGAGGCGGGAGCCCCCCCTGACGGCGAATGGGCAAACGGGTATGGCAGAGAAGAATCCCACGCTCAACCTCAAGGATATGCACGATCTTTCGGTCGCTCGAATGCTGGCCGGGAATCAACGATTTGTGGAGCGTATCGGCAAGGAAGACCCTGAGTTCTTTCGTCGGCTGGAAAAGCAGCAGACGCCTCATACTCTCTGGATCGGCTGCTCGGACAGTCGCGTCTCCAGCGACGTCATCACGGACACCGACCCCGGCAGCCTGTTCGTTCACCGCAACATCGCAAACATGGTCGTGCACACCGACTTTAACGTGCTCAGCGCCATCGATTACGCCGTCAATCATTTGAATGTCCAGCACATCGTGGTTTGCGGTCACTACCGTTGCGGTGGGGTGGCGGCCGCCATGGAAGCCAGCGAACTGGGTCTGATCGACAACTGGCTGCGCAACATCAAGGACGTCTACCGACTCCACGCGGACGAATTGGAAGCCATCGCTGACAAAGAGTTGCGAACGGCTCGTTTGGTGGAGCTCAATGTGATCGAGCAGGTCTACAATGTCTGCAAGACCTTTACGGTGCAGAAAGCCTGGCGCGAGCACGGTCGTCCTTTCGTACATGGATGGGTCTACGACCTCAAAACCGGCCTGCTCAAGGATCTGGAAGTTAATGTCAGCGGACGCGGTGATCTTGAAGCCATCTACCGATTTGACGTGGACAAATCTCTGGGAGTAACGCAATAGGCTGTGACGCCAGCGCAAACGTCCATCCTCCTGCTGGAGGACGATGACAACCTGCGCGAGGTGCTGGCCATGACTTTGGAGGACGCCGACTTTGAGGTGACCGCCTGCCGGCGTCCTGAGGACGCGATCGCCGCCGCCAAAGCCCGACGTTACCAACTCTTCATCACGGATGTGCGCATGGCCGGGAGCACCGACGGTGTGGGCGCGCTGGTGGCCATCAAAGCCGTTCGCCGCACCATTCGGACCATCATTATTACCGGCTACGCCAGCGAGGACGTACCGGTCCGGGCGATGCAGGCCCAGGCCGACGATTACTTGCTCAAGGGCGATCAGGGATTTGGCATTGGCGAGTTGCTGCGGGTCATCAAGCGCGTGCTGGAACGGGCTCCTGCCAGTGCGAGCTGGGGCGACCGGCTCCGGCGCTGGGTGTCTATGCCAAGCCGCATGCTGGTTGAAGCCCGTTTGCCCGAGCTGGAGCAGGAACGGCAGAATTTCTTTGACCAGTTCTTTGTGGGGTTGCGGCCGGGCCACATCAACCCGGAGAATGCTTATCAGATCTGGCGTCGCCTCCAGGATTATGAACTAAGGTTTCACCAAATCAGTCAGCCCGGCCAGGTCGCTCAACTGAGGGATGGCTACCGAGCTTTGTCTCGCCACCTGCTCAGTGCTTCACCGCTGCCCGAGCCGGGGGGCAAAGATCTGGTCAGCCGCGAGCAGGTGGGCCATATCGTCAGGCGCCTGCGTGAGGGCAAGGTGAGTGCGGAACAGTTGCGGCTGGCCACCATTCTGCTGCTCGATCCGGAAGCCCGGCGCAATTCTGCCGAAGCCTTTGCTTGCTTTCAGGGACTCTGGGGGCGTCCCAATGAAGCGGTTGAGCCTTCCCCTGTGGATCCGCGCATCGGCCTGATGGTGGCCGGGCATCGCATCGCCGAATTGCTGGAATCGCGAGGCGACGTTGAACGGTATCGCGCACTCTCTCCCAAAGTTGGAAGCGAACCGCGGTTGTTGGAGATCATTCCGGTGACTCCGGAATCTTCGGCCGCGCTGGCGCGGGCCAAGGAACGCCAAAGTCTGCGCCATGGAGAGCGTCGTGAAAACCACTTTTGGGTCTTGCGAGATTGGCACACCCGAGAACAAACCCTGGCCAACTGGTTGCGACCCGGGGGCTATGATCCAGTGGATCTGGTCACCAACCTGAGACCTTTGTTTGAGTCCATCTATCAGTTTCACGGCCAGGGGCTGCACGACGGCGGACTCAACCTGGGGCGCGTTCATGTCACTGCCCGCGGGCCGGTCGTGGAGGAATTTTCCACTTATCTGCCCTGGCGGCTGTTTTTGGAGCGCGGTAAAGCCCTGGGCGGAGTGCAGGTCTTCTATATTGCGCCAGAAATTTTCCACGACGGTCTGAGCGCCGCCTCCGACCAGTATTCGCTGGGCGTCATGGTTTACCAGCTGCTGACCGGTTCCAGCTCTCAAGACCTCACCCAGTTGATGCAGTCTCGCTTTAATGGTCACACGCCCGAATTGTATGACGCCGAGAAGTTGGCCGCACCCCTACAGCAGATGGTTCATCACGACCCGACCCGGCGATTTGCCAATGTTGGCCTGGCCTGGCAGGCGTTGCTTAAGGCCGGATCTTAGCATCGATGAGGCCAGGCTGCTCCTCTCGCAGTTTGCGCCAGACCACTTGACGGCCGTTAAAGTAGGCCAACCAGTGGCCGTCCCCGCTCAGGCAGGGGTTGCAGCCGGTTCCTATCTTCCAGATCCGTCCATCGGCCAGGTTCCGTACTTCAATCAGTCCCCCGTGGTTGTAGGCCAGCCAGTTGCCGTCCTGGCTCAGCGAGGGCTCCAGATGGTCGGCAGCATCCTGACTGAGAGCTTTCTGATGATCGTAGAGCTGGTAAAATCGACCTTCCAGCCGGCAGTGGATGAGGTGAGAACCGCCCGTCTGAGGGCTGTGCCCGGCCACCTGGCCCCCGGTGAGTGACCTCCCCACCAAGCTCCCATCTTCGTTTACCTGTGTGCCCCACCCGGCACGCACCGGCCCGAGCCAAAGGCCCTGGCTGCCCGAAGGCCGGCGCTCGGGCCCGTAACCCAGGACCAGCGGCTGACCGTCGTTGGAAAATCCGGCCCAGTAGGCGGAAACTTGACCCGGTGGGCCATCCGGCCCCAGGCGTTTGAGCTGGCCGGCCTGCCAGAGAAATGCGTCAGCCGAGCAGTTGCGGTCACCCGGCACCAGGTTGGGGTCTTCGCTGATAAAGAGAACTCTCTGGCCCGATGGGTCGAGCTCGGGCGAGTGTCCCGGGCCAAGTCGCAGGGCTGGTTGGCCACGCTGCTGCAGGATCACCCCTGAGGCGTCGGCATAGACCAGTCTGCTTCCGTCTTGGGAAAGCCGTGGCAGGGGTTCGCTGGAGGGCATTCTCAAGGGCCCGGGTTGGCGACGCCGGAACACTTTGTCAGGGCCTTCCTGGTAGAGTTGCGATCTGCGTAGTTCACGGACCCAGTAGGCTTTGTCGGCGGGGCGCAAGGGCCAACTATCCGGGTCCAGGCTGAGCACGATGTAGTCGATCGGGCATTCCAGCAGTCGACGCTCCAGGGCGCCCGGCAGAGGAGGTTGGCCTGCCTTACCTACGGTCTCCACCATGGCTTCGGGACGGTTGCCCCAGCACATGGGCTGGAAGGGATTGGGGAAGAGAAACAGGTTGCGGCGTAAACACAGCTGAGCGCCCGGCCCGTTGTCGGCGCTGACGCTGGCTTCGGTTGGGATGATCGGGATGGGCGGGTGCGGGCGCAAGGCCGTCAACAAGAGCCAGCGGTGCATAAGCAGGTTCACCAGCAGCAGCAGTCCCAGAGCGGCTTTGGGCGGCTTCCGCCCACGCAGGCCGGCCAGGCTAGCCCACATCAGAAAGGGGAGGATACTGGCCAGATAGTGATGGTCCAGGGCGCGCTGGCCGTCGCGCCAACTCAGACAGTTGGCCAGGATGACCGGAAGGGCGGGAAGCATTCGGGGCAGGCCCGCCAGGGGCAGAAAGAAGACCGGAAGCAGTAGCAAGATCAGGTAGGCCAGCCAGCTAACGGGGTCCAGGTTCGGTTGAAGGAAGAGTGACTGGTACTGGGAGGCCTGACCGGCATTGGCCGACCGCATGACTGTGGCTGCCAGCCCCATTCCGCTCAGGCCCAGAACGGCTGTCGCCAGAGCAGTTCGGCGCTGAGCGCCGCGCCAGGCTTCCACGCTCAAGAGAGTGACGGTGACCCCCAGGGCCTCGCCCTGACCCAGCGTCAGCAGTAGGGAGGGCCAGTAGATCCACGGCTTCCTTCCGTGCAGGCCCCACAGCGCCCAGCTTAGCGTGCACAGGGCCAGGCTGGAGGCATGGAAGTCGAACAGGTTGGCAGACCAAAGCCCGGGCTGGAGCAGGTATGCCAGAGCCAACCAGAAGGCTGCCCGAGAGCCCACTTCCGGCTGGCCGAGACGGTAGATCGGCCAGGCAGCCGAGGCCAGCGCGGCAGACTGAAAACTCAGGATCAGCCAGGGTGAGGCTAGCGGGCAGAGCAGAAACAGAATGGGGGTAAAATGGTCGGCCAACGAGGCCATTCCCCGGGTGGACAAAAAATCAGGTAGGCCCTGTGAAAAGAGCCACATCGCCTGGCAGTGGATGCCGAGGTCGAAGATTCCGGTATCCTGATTGCGGTGCAGGGCCCAGGACCAGAGGCTGAAGACGATCCAGTAAAGCAGCATGCAGCCGAGCAAGCCGGCCCGATGGCGCTTTTCCTCTAACGGGCGACCCACAGGTCCCCAAACTTCGGGCGGTAATGAAAGTGACACCAATCCATCGAGACCTGCTCACCCGCCCGATCGTCCACCACCAGCCAGCGGCTCAAGGCCAGGCGTTGATTGACCCGCTTGCGCGATTCGGGGCTGGCCATGGCGGCGATCACGCTGGCACGTCCCGCTCCAGCGTCGATCAACATCGTGCCGTAGCTATCACAAATGACGGGGGCTGGGCCGCGCCAGTCGGGGAGGCGACCGGCCCTGAGCAGAACGGTGGGATCAAAAGCGAAGACGCTCTGGTCAGCCGGAATGTAGTATCTGATAGTCCTGGCTCTCTGAATATTGTCCAGATCGAAGCGCATGCACAGCGCCAGCACGAAGGCAAAGGGAACTGAAAGCCAGACGATCAGGAATCGACGCCTTGTCCAGACCAGCTCCACGGCTGCTCCAGCCCAAAAGCACTCGGGAATGGCCAGTTGGGTGCGATAATGAAAGAAGTGACCGGGAGCCAGGTAAAAGGAGCAGACCAGCAGCACCCAGCTCGAAATCATCTGGACCGCCAGCGAGCGCTGCCCGATTGCCTCAGCTGACGGGAGCCTGGTCTGTGAACGCAGCCCGGCCAGTCCCAGCAGGGTAATGGCCAGGTGTCGTGGATCGAAGATGTCCCACAGACGCTGCCCCGCGCTGTCCAGCCCGTGGGGGGGGCGGTGGCTTTGAAACCAGAACACGTCGATATAGAACTGGTGAGGATCTGCAGCCAGGCCGGGGAGCCAGAGTAGAACCCCGATGAGGCCCCCCAAGATCGCCCAGCCGCGCAGGCGCGGCAGGCTGGTAAAAAGCCATAGGGCCCCCCAGAGTTTCACGCAAAGAGCGCAGCCTCCCCACCAGGCCGCCTTCCAGCGTTGAGACAGAAGCATCAGCAAAACGGTCGTATTCAGCAAGGGTTCCAGCAGGATGCGTCGTTCGCTGGTGGCGGCCTCGGGATAGATGCAATAGCAAAGGGCGGCCAGGTAACCGGCTCTGGGCCCGAAAGCGCGGGCGGCCAGCCTGCCCATGAGGTAAACATTGGCGGCGCCGACCAGGGTCATCAACAGGCGAGCCAGCGGCCAGCCCCAATCGGGCGGGAGCCAGGCAACCGGCAGCAACACATAAAGCAGTCCCGGGGGGTGGACAAGCACCGTGTCGCGATAGGGCCAGACGCCCCGGAGCCAGAGGGCGGCGCTGGAGTAGTAGACTCCCTCGTCGTAGTCGAGGTCGTACCATAGGCACGGAAGTAGTCGCAGAATCCAGCCTAAAAACGCAATTGCGAGTAGCCTTCGGGCCAAATCACCTTCCGGCGACTTGGGCTCGGAGCCCCTCACCGAATTCCCCGTCTGCGCTCCCCGGGTGTTGTCCGGGGTCGCAAAGCAAGGTGGGAACGGCCTGCAATCCAGGCTTTTCGCGACATGCCCCGGCGCTTCTTGCGGTCCTACCAGGGTCCTGCCGTGGCGCGAGGAAGCGGGCGCCATGAAGCTTTGGAATACTGTGGAAGGTCTGCATCGCCTTCCGAAAGACTGTTTCGCACTCTACCACCGGATGGACGGGGGTGAATGGAAGCGACTTCCGCAGCCCTTTTGGACCTATCGAGCTGACCCTTTTTTGCTGGAGTGGCGGGGCGAGACCTGGATTTTTTATGAAGAGTTTGAATATCTGAAGAACAAGGGACGTCTGGGGCTTTGCCGTCTGGACGGGAGTGACGGTCAGGTCTTGATGGACCGACCCTATCATCAGTCCTATCCATTTCCCCTGATTTATCAGGACCGCCTCTATTTGATGCCCGAGTCTTGCGCCAAAGGGAGCGTTGATCTCTACGTGTGCGAGAAGTTTCCCCACCAGTGGCAACTGGTCCGCCCATTGCTCCAGGGAATCGACGCTTGCGACGCGACCTTGCTTTATGAGAACGAGCGTTGGTGGATGTTCCTGGCCGTGCGTCCGCCTGGAGTGGGTCAGCGACACCTGGAGATCTACTCCACACCGGATCTGCTGCAGGGGGAGTGGGAGCCTCATCCCATCAATCAGCAGCGACTCTACTCAGACTTACAAAACCAGACGGGAAGGCCGGGCGGAACCTTCATTCGGCGAGGCTCAGATTGGATTCGTCCGGCTCAGTACAGCCCCGATTACTACGGCCAGGGTCTGGGCTTTCGCCAGTTGATCAAGCTCTCCACCAGCGAATTTGAGGAGAAAGGGGTGGTCTTTTCCGATCTGCCCTGGCGGCGCAACCATCACCTCAGTATTCTGGGACATCACCAGCTGATCAATCGGAAGGAGCGCATGGCCTATCGCAATCGACCCGTTCCGTTGATCAATCCATGGCTGTAGTGTAGGCGATCCATTTCGGCCCCAGGCTGCCCTGCAGGCACTCCACTTGCAGCGGTTGGCCGAGCAGTCGCGTCAGACGCTGGGTGACTGGTTCGATCAGTTCCTGGCTGCCGCGGAAGCGAAAGTCCAGGCTGCCGTCGGCGTTCTGATGGAGGGAAAACTGGGTCAAAGGAAGGTCTGAGAGGGTACGCGTTACCTCCATGTTGTTTCGCCTGGTGCCGTCGGGCATGACGAAGGCAACCGGGGCCCGGCCTTCGATGTCCTTCAGCCAGGGGCGACCCTCTTGATCCCACTCCATGGCCGCAAAATCACCTGTTCGATAGCGGAGCAGGGGGAGGAAGGGGTTGCGTCCACCAGTGAGGGTGATTTCGCCTTGCTCGCCCGGCGCACACAGGTTGCCCAGCGGGTCCAGAATTTCCACGAAAAGATCGTGAGCCAGCAGCTCAAACCAGCCGTTATCCGATCGGGCCGCGATGCAACGACATTCGGCCATGGAGTACAGGTCGATCAGCGGGCACTGAAAATGTTCTTCCAGCTCCTTGCGCGTAGCCGGCAACATGGCCATAGAGGTGGTCACCAGCGCGCGCGGTTTGTGTTTGATGGGGAATTTGGCCAGTTCCATGAGTGAAAGTGGGGTCCCTGTGTAAACCTGAGGCGAGCAAAAGTCCAGATAGCGCAAACGGGATTCCGGGTCTTTCCAGTGGCCGGGGTGGAGATTGAGACGCAGGAAGGCGGCCCCTCCCAAGACCGGGCAAACCTGGGGATAGGTCAGAGTGGTGGTGTGATGAAAGACCAGCATCAGGCAAACCCGCTCAGGGCCTGGGCTGAAATCCACTCCCGAACGCCGGAGCGCCTTTCGCAAAAGGGGCAGGTAGCATTCGCCCGCTGCCGGGTGACTGTAGATGCGCACCTTATTGCCGGTGGTGCCCGAGGTTTCGTGGTAGGACATGTCCGTCAGATCTGATCCGAGGGGGATCAGTCGGTCTGGATCGTCTCTTACGTCCAATCGACTCATGGTGGCACCCGGCGGTCGGTCCCGGAAAAACGGTACCAATTCTCGACAGGCGGTCCTAAAGTCGTCTACCCACTCTGGATGTTGGCCCCAGGACCAGATCGGCGGGTGGCTGGCCAACCGTTCCTCATATAAACGGACCAGCTCCAGGCCATCGGCCGTGAGCTGGTCCGTCCAGGTCCAGTTAAACTGGGGGGCGTCTGCGTGCTCCTGCAGGCTTTGCAGATAGGCGCGGTCCGCGTCCCGAATCAGGTCCACTAGTCGCCGCCGTAGCGGGGAGTCTGGTGGCGGGGCGGAGGCGTGTAGGCGGGCTGGGGTGCCGGGGCCGGGTTGCCGGCCACATTAAAGCCGCTGGTATTCTGCTGAATGGGTGCCTGCGTGGGCTGGCTAGGAGCAGGAGTGGCTTGCTGAGAGCCCTCCGCAACCATCACCACACTGACCGGAATCCCGGAGGCCGAAAGGCTGGCCAGGGTGGATTGAAAGGCCTGGCTGGCCAGCTGCGAGGGGGTAACGGTCAGAGTGACCTCGGCCGGTCCACCAGCTGCGGCCGGGTTTGCTTCCGGATTGGCGGTGAGGCCGCTGGCCTGAAAGCCGTCGTTCACGCTGTGCTGGACTTCGTTCTGGGCTCCGGTGTTCTGAGCGCTGCTCTGGCGCTGCACACCGAAGGACTGGGTGTTGATGCCAATGTTGTTAATGGCCACGCTGACCTCCCCTTAGGTTAAATCTCTTAGCCGGGCGATTGTATTCGTTCTTTGCCAGATTGTAAATAATTTTGCTGGATTGTTAACGAGTGCCCCTCAGCCCTCCGGTGTAGCCTGAACCAACTCTTGGAACTGGCTCGAATGAGCCAGGAGTTCCTCGAAAGTGCCCTGAGCCACGACCTTGCCGTTCTCGATCAGACAAATCACGTCGCAGCTTTTGACGGCTTCCAGACGATGAGCGATGACCAGCACGGTTAAATCACGGCTCACCTGTTGCAAGCTCTCCAGGACCTTGCGCTGGGTCGCCTCGTCCAGGGCGCTGGTGGCTTCGTCGAAGATAAGCAATTGGGGAGAATGATAAAGGGCCCGGGCGATGCCGATGCGCTGGCGTTGACCTCCCGAAAGCGCCGAGCCTCGTTCCCCCAGTGGCGACTTGTAGCCTTGGGGCAGTTCCTGAATGAAGTCATGGATTTGGGCAGCCCGGGCCGCTTGCTCCAGGCGGCTGTCTTCAAGGTGTTTGGGGTTGAGTCCCAGCCCGATATTGGCGGCCACAGTGTCGTCACTGAGGAAGATTTCCTGAGGCACGTAGCCGATGTTGCGCCGCCATGCGGCTCTTTTCTTGTCGTCCAGCTGTTGGCCGTCCACCTTGACCAGGCCCTGATCGGGAATCAGCAGGCCGGCTACCAGATCGGCCACCGTGGTTTTGCCGGAACCAGTGCTTCCCACCAGGGCCACCCGACTTCCCTTGGCGATTTTGAGATTCAGTCCCCGCAGCACGGGTTCGCTCACGGATGGATAGCTGAAGTGGACGTTCTCCAACTCCAGGCTGTGACTGATGGCCAGAGTCTCATCCACGGAGACGTAGCTGAGGGGCTCCTTCAGTTCGCCCGACAGGCGCTCAAGGCTGGGTAGGAAGAAGCGCACCCGGGCCAGATTTCGATACATATTCTGCAAGGACGGCAGCATGCGCCAGGTGGCCATGACGTAGAGCATCAGCCAGGCCATGGCCTGGCCGGGATAGCGCAGGGCAAAATAAACCAGCGAACCGATCAGGCCGGCTACCGCCACGGCCTCGGTCAGGTAGTGGGGGAGTTCATAGATCATTTCGCCGCTGGCCAGCGACTGATTGTATCTGCGCGAGATGCGGGTGTAGCGCTCCAGAAATTGCTCGCGACGGGCCAGCAGCCGGGCTTCTTTGAGGGCGTAGAGTCCCTCGTTGACGGCCCGAAAGCGCACGCTGTTGAAGTGGTCGCGCTCAATGCCGTTCTTGGCCAGTTGACCCCGGTTGACCCGATAAATGAGTGAAAAAAGGGCCATCAGGGCGCAACCCGTGCCGATGGCCACCCAGGGGTCCATGATCAGCAATCCGCCGCCGATGACCAGTGAGGCCAGGCCGTTGGTGGCGATTTCGGCCAGGGGCAGATAGACGTTGCGGGTCAACTGCTCGGTTTCGTGCAGCACGTCCTTGCCCAGTTCGCTGCTGTTGCGGCCACGCAGCCATAGATAACTTCGGCTGAGGTAGGATTCCAGCAACTGGATGCTGAGGCGATGGCTCACGTGATAAGCAAATTTCAGGCTCAGCCACATGGTGATGCCGCGAACCAGGTTGACCAGGGCGAACAGCATGATGAAAGCCGCTCCTAGAAAGACCAGGAACTGATTGTGATCGTGAAAATTCCAGTGACGGTAGAGGTAGGCCATCCAGGCCGTCTTGTCGATGGCCTGTGGATCCGAAGCCAGGCTGACGAAGGGCATGATTCCGCCCACCCCGGCCAGCTCCACCACGGCGTTAATGACCATGGCAACCACCAGCAGAGCCGCCAGTTTGCGGGACTTGGCCGGCAGCAATTGGTAAGCGGTACGGATTCCGCCCCCCAGGTTCAGGTGCTTGGCTTCTGGATCAATGTCCATAAAAGCAGCTAGTGCGCGAAAAAACCGCGTTTCCTCTTTTGTCCAGGACTTGGCGGTGGAGGACTGGAAGGGCAAACCATCATGAGTGAACTCGACAAAACCTACGACGCAAAAGCGGTGGAGTCCCGGACCTATCAATACTGGATGGACAACCACCACTTCCGAGCCACCCCCGACCCGAATAAAGAGCCGTTCACGATTGTGATCCCGCCTCCCAACATCACCGGCTCGCTGCATATGGGCCACGCCCTGGATAACACCATTCAGGACGTTCTGATCCGTTACAACCGCATGCTGGGCAAGGTCGCCTGCTGGGTACCCGGTACCGATCACGCCGGCATCGCCACCCAGACGGTTGTGGAAAAACAGCTCAAGAAAGAGGGCAAGACCCGTCACGATGTGGGTCGCCCCGAGTTTCTCAAATTGGTCTGGAAGTGGAAAGAGCAATATGGCAGCACCATCGTGGAGCAGCTCAAGCGCCTGGGCGTCTCCTGCGATTGGGAACGCGAAGCCTTCACCATGGATGCGGCCCGCTCGAAAGCGGTGCGCGAGGTCTTTGTGCGCCTCTTTGAAAAGGGCGATATCTATCGTGGAAAGCGCCTGATCAACTGGTGCCCTCACTGCCTGACCGCCCTTTCAGATCTGGAGGTCGAGCATGAAGAGGCCCAGGGCTCGCTCTACTACTTAAATTATGGAAACGGCGTGACCATCGCCACCACCCGTCCGGAAACGATCTTTGCCGACGTGGCCGTGGCCGTGAATCCGACCGATGAGCGCTTCAAGCACCTGATCGGCCAGAAGTGCAAAATTCCGCTGGCCAACCGCGAGATCCCCATCATCGGCGATGAGGCCGTGCTCACCGATTTCGGCACGGGCGCGCTCAAGATCACTCCGGCTCACGATCCCACCGACTTTGAGATCGGGCAGCGCCACAACCTGGAGCAGCTGGTATGCCTGAGCGAGACCGGCAAACTCAACGAGTTGACCGGCGAGTTCAACGGGATGGACCGTTTCAAAGCGCGCGTGGCCGTGACCGAGAAGCTGGAAGCCGAGGGATTGCTGGTCAAGAAGGAAGAGCACCTCAACAAGGTCGGCCACTGTTACCGCTGTCACACGGTGATTGAGCCTTACCTGTCCGACCAGTGGTTCATGAATATGAAGCGTCTGGCCGAGCCGGCCATCGCGGCCGTCAAAAACGGTGACATTCGCTTCGTGCCCGAGCGCTATTCCAAGACCTACCTGGCCTGGATGGAGAACATCCGCGACTGGTGTATCTCCCGTCAGATCTGGTGGGGACATCGCATTCCCGTCTGGACCTGTGAGAACTGCAATCATCGTCAGGGCTATACTCAAGATCCTTCCGGCCCTTGCCCCAAGTGCGGCGATGCGCGCTATGAGCAGGATCCGGATGTCCTGGATACCTGGTTCTCCTCGGGTCTGTGGCCTTTCTCGGTCTTCGGCTGGCCCGACCAGACGCCTGACCTGAAATACTTCTATCCGACCAGCACTCTGGTGACCGGCCGTGACATCATCAACCTGTGGGTGGCCCGGATGATTATGCTCGGCTATGAGTTCCTGGGGCAAAAGCCCTACTCGGACGTGCACATTCACGCCACCATCATGACCCGCGACGGACAGCGCATGTCCAAGTCCAAGGGGACAGGCATTGACCCTCTGGACCTGATCGAAAAATATGGCGCCGACGGCACTCGCTTCGGTCTGATGAGTCAGGCCACCCAGTCCCAGGACGTGCGTCATACCGAAGAGCGCTACGAGCAGGGGCGCAACTTCTGCAACAAGATCTGGAACGCCGTGCGCCTCTCGCTGTCTTTGGCCAAAGACGTGGAGTTCAGCTCAAGGCCGGAGCCCACTTCGCTGGCCGACCGCTGGCTGTTGACCCGGGTTTCCCAGTTGGCGCGCAAGGTGCGCGGGGCCATCGAAGGCTACAACTTCGACCAGGCCGCCGGTGCTCTCTATGAATTCTTCTGGACCGAGCTGTGTGACTGGTACCTGGAGCTGATCAAGCCCGTCTTCTATCATCGCCAGGACGCCGAGGAGCAGAAACGGGTGGCACAGTGCCTGCTTTACGCCCTCGACCACTACCTGCGCTTGAGTCATCCCATCATGCCCATGATCACCGAGGAACTCTGGCATTTCTTGCCCGGGGAACGCGGACCGCTGATTCACGCGGCCATGCCCGAGCCCGGTTGGGAAGATGCTCAGGCCGTAGCCGAGATGGAGACGTTGCAGGCCGTGGTTCGGGCCGCTCGCAACCTGCGCGCCGAACTGGGACTGTTGCCCAAGCAGAAGGCCGAGCTTTGCCTGGTGGCTCCGGCCGCCAGCCGGGCTCTGCTGGAGCAGAACCGACCTATGCTGGAGGCTCTGTCCATGGCGGAGCCGCTCAACATCGGCCAGGATCGACCAGGCAAAGCGCTTTCCCAAGGGGTGGGCGAGCTGGAGGTCTTCTTGCCCTTCCCCCCCGATTTTGACCTCTCGCGTGAAGTCAAACGGCTGGAGGCCGAACTGGCCGAGGCTCGCAAGCTGGCCGAAGGCACCGAGCGCAAGCTGGCCAATCAAGCTTTTGTGGAGAAAGCCAAGCCGGAAGTGGTGGCCAAGGAGCGCGAGCGGCTGGCCGATTACCAGGAACGGGCCCGCGGCGCCGAGGAGCGCCTCAAGCTCTTTACGGCTTCGTGAAGCGCTGGCTGGTTCTGCTGGCACTGTCGGGGATGAGTTGGGCTCAGCCCATCATCCCCGGCTACAACCTGCCCGGTGTACCCAATCGCGTGCCCGAGACTTCGGACATGCGCGAGGCCAAGTTCTTGTTCGCCGAAGCACAGCGCCTGCATCGCCAGGGCCAGGTGAGTCGAGCCGTCGATCTCTACCGCAAAGCGCTGGCGGCCGATTCGGGTCGGCTGGAATACCGGCCCTACCTGGGGCAGGCCCTGGAAAGCCTTTCCCTATATCAGGACTCGCTGGAGCAGTACGACCTGTATCTGGCCCAGGAACCGCAGGACCTTAAGGTCAGGCGGGCCCGGTTGCTGCCTTTGATGGGTTTGAAGCGCTGGGAGGAAGTCGATGCCGAGCTGGCTTCTCTGGATTCCGGCCTGGCTCAAGATCCCGACTTCTTGCTCTATAAGGGCCTGAGCTGGTTGGATCGGCAGCAGCCAGCCCGGGCCGAGGGCCCTCTGCGAGCGGCCCTGGCTCTGGCCGGCGAGCGTGAGGATATTCGCCTGAACCTGGTCACCGCGCTGCTGCTTCAAAACAAGGCCCAAGAGAGCCTGGAGCTTTTGCCGGCTGCGGGCAGCCAGGGACGGGCCGACCTTTTGCGCGGCGTGGCTTTATACCAGCTCAATCGTCCTCAGGAGGCTGAGAAGGTCTGGAAGGCCTTGCTGCCTTCGGCCCGGTTGGTGGAGGCCAACCTGAATCTGGCCACCACCCTGGCCGAGCGCGGCGAAGACTCTCAGGCATTACGACTGGCCGCTCAAGCTCTGGACTTGCAGCCCACCAGCCAGGCCGGTCGCCTGCTCTATGCCCGCCTGCTCAATCGGGCCGGACGCTACGAGGAAGCCCTGGGGGTTTTGCGGCCCGTGCTGGAGCCCGATGCCTTCGTGGGGTCTCGGGTCTATCTGGACGAACTGACGGGTTGGACCTTGCTCGGCCTGGGGCGCAATCAGGAGTCTCTGGACTATCTGCAGCAGGCGGTTAAGCTTGGAGCCACCGGCCCATCCTTGGAAAACAACCTGGCCCTGGTCTTGACTCGCTTGAGTCGACTGGATGAAGCCTTGCTGCACCAGCGCAAGGCGGTGGAACTGGCGCCGCAGCAGGCCAGTGCGTGGTACCTGCTGGCTCGGCTCTATGAAAAGCGTGCCCAGCCCAAGCAGGCGGTGCAGGCTTACGAAAAGTACCTCTCCCTGGAGACCGACGAGGCGGCCGCGGGCCTCGTGCGCACTCGCGTCAAAGAACTTACTTCAGGTCGGCCTGGCGCAGTTCTTCGTTGAGAGTATCGGCGGCTTTGGCGTCCAGCCCCTTCAGTTCCTGAATCTGGCGCACCACCTCGGCCTTTTTCTTCATCACCAGGTAGACGCGCCCCAGGTAGAGGTGGCCTAGAGGTTGTTTGGCGTCCAGCACATTGGCTCGGGTCAGGGCCTCAACGGCCTCGTCGTATTTCTTGGCGCGCAGCAAACTGTAGCCCCATTCCAACCAGATGGAAGCGGATTTGGGTTCCTGGGCGGCGGCCTTTTTCAGTTGAGCGGCCGCTTCAGCGTGCTGGTTCAGGTCGTTCAGGCACCAGCCCAGACGATAGTAAGTTGAGGAGGCGCTGTTGCCCAGCTCCAGAGCCTTCTGGTAGGCGGCTGCGGCAGCTTTGGAGTCACGCTTCAGTTCGTAATTGGCGTCGGCCAGACCCAGCCAGGCGTTGGGACTGTCTGGCTTGATCTGGGTGGCTTTGGTGAAGGCTTCGATGGCGCCATCGGGATTGTTGAGCTTGCTGTAGGCAAAGCCGAGTTCGCTCTGCACGCGGATGTCTTTGGGGTCCAGCTCGGAAGCCTGCTTCAGCCAGCGCACGGCCGTGTCAAACTTCTTCTGCTCGTTGTAGATCCAGCCCATCTGAAAGATGGGCTCCACCGCCTTGGGATCTTTGGCGGCCATGGCCCGATACTGTTCCAGGGCCTGGTCCAGGTTCTTGTTCTGGACCGACTGCCGGGCGGCTTTGTTGAGGTCCTCAAGGCTTTGTTCTTGGGCGCCGGCCGCCAGCGTGAAGGCCAGGGCCAAAATCAAAGCGGTTCTTAACATGAGCCGTGGATTTGTTCTACGAATCGGATCTCCTGGGCCCCCTCCCAGAGCACGCGTCTGCCGATTTCGGGCAGTTCTTTCAAACCCTGAGTGACGGTCAGGAAGTGATTTCCGGCCAGCTGACCCATCTTGCTGGCAAACATGCAGGCGCCATAGGGAAGCAGAATCTCGGTTTCGCTGTAGCCCCCTGGGTAGAAGAGAATCTGGCCCGGGGCGGGGTGGCTGGTGTGGTTCTCGAAAGGCACATTCAGCTTGAAGTCGCCCAGTGGAACCCAGGCGGCTTCACCCGACCAGCGAGCCTGAATCAGCTTCTGGGTGTAGGGCAGCAGTTTGCGGAAAGCGCGGCAGGTTTCGGGAGCGGCCTGCTCTTCCCAGCGGCAGTGGAGTTGGAATCCGGCGACTTCGATTAGCATGAGCCCAGGTTTTGGGTTCTTCAGCCGATCCCCTTTTCGTAACAAAGGCTGAGTGGGTCCGTAAGATAGGGGCCAAAAGCGGGAATGGGCTCAAATCCCAGCTTCTGATAGAGCCGGATCGCCTGACCTTGGTGCTGGCCTGTCTCCAGCCGGAGTCGGGTGAAGCCAAGCTCCCGAGCGCGTTGTTCCAGTCGCAAGACCAGTTTCTCCCCCAGTCCCCGTCCACGGTAGCCCGGTCGCACGAAGATTCGTTTCAGTTCAGCATACTCGCGAGCCAGCACCAGCCCGCCACAACCGGCCGGATGGCCATCGTAGCGCAACACCTGAAGCTCCAGTTTCTCCAGTTCAAGATCGTGACGGCTTTCGGCTGGATAGAGCTCCTCCAGTGACCTCTCCAGTTCGTAGAGCAGAGCGATAGCCTCGGGGCTCTTCGGGTCTTCGGCCTGGATGGTGATGTTCACGAAGCCCTCGATCTGGCCCACTGGGCCAGGCTGGCGGCGGCCAGCGCCAGCACCAGGCTCCATCCCAGCAGGCCGGCGGCCTCGCTGTGGTTACCGCTTTCACTGGCGGTGTAGAGGGCCAGCGGCAGGGTCTGGGTTCGTCCGGGAATGTTTCCGGCCACCAGCAGCGTGGCCCCAAACTCGCCCAGTGAGCGTTGGAAGGTCAGGATCCAGGCTCTGGCCAGACCGGGAGCGACCTGGGGCAGCCCGACTTCGCGCCAGACCCGGCCAGGGGTCGCTCCCAGACTGCGGGCCTCCCACATCATTTCCTTGGGAAAACGCTGCCAGGCTGCCTCGCCCGCCTCCACCGCCAGCGGCAGGGCCACCAGGCAGGAGGCCAGCACCGCTCCATACCAGGTCAGGATCGGATTGAATCCGTGTTGGCTGAGCCAGGCTCCCGGTGGCCAGAGGGGCGAGAAAAGCCAGAGCAGCAGCACCCCTGACGCCAGCGGCGGCAAACTCAACGGTAGGGACAAACACCAGCGCGTCAAGGTCCTGAGAACGCCACGTTGCAGCAAGTAGCCCAGCCAGGCGGCCAGTGGCAACAGCAGGCTGGAGCTGATGAAAGCGACCAGCAGGGAGAGCTGGATGGCGGGCCAGGGGTTCACTCCGGGTGATTCTTAGTTCAGGAGCTGAAAGTCCTTGATCAGGCTGTCCACCACGGCCGTGTAGGCGGCGTGGCTGGCCAGAGGCACCTGAAAATTGAGGAAAGTCCAGGCCTTTTCGTTGCCGACGATCCAGACGCGCACGGCCCTTTCTCCGTCGCTGTACTGATAGGCGAAGCAAAGTGCGCCCGGTAGTTTGATGGGTAGCAGTTCATCGGTGGCGACCGGCTTATGATGCAAGGTCAGGAAGCCCGCTAACATCCGGGTTAAGTTCGGCAGCTCCGATACGTCCGCTACTTTTTCGGCGTGAAGGTGCAGGACGCCGGTCCGGCAGGGCGTGATCAGGCTACCTCCGTGGTCATCCGGGTAGAATTGCCAGCCCTCGGGGACCGGCAGGCTGAAGAGATCTTGGTGCTCTGCTCGCATGGAATGGATGCTGTTCCGGCTCTTCGGGAGTGAGCCCTTCCGAGCTTTCTCATCAGGCTCCAGCGGGAGCGCCCGGGCGGCACTCGCCCCAGTCCGGCAGCCGGCGGACTGGTAGAGCGTATTCGCGGCCCAGCAGTTCAGCGATGTCCAGCAGCTTGCGCCAGGGTTGGCTGGGTCGCCCGCCCTGGCCGGACCAGGCGATGATGCGCTCCAGCTCCAGGCAGAGCTGGCAGCCACCCTCCAGGCCCACCCCGAGGCGCTGCACCCAGGTTGAGTGCTGAGATTCGTAAAGGCACTCACCCCGCGAGCACTCCAGCCACTCCACCCGTCGTGACTCGCCCTGCAAAATCATGACTCGATCGGCCTGAAAGACGCAGTCGTCCACCACCAGCGGCAGACTGGTTGCCCCGAAGAGGGTCTTGACTACCATGAATTTGTTCTTCATGGGCAGATTCTAATCTGGAGAGGCCCGGAGGACTGTGAGAAACTCCCGCAAAGGTGCCCGGCAAATGCGCAGTTTTCTGCCCGAACGCCTTGAGGATTTAGAAGACCCGGCCACGCTCCAGCGGCTCAAGCCTTTTCTGAGCGACACCTTTGACGTGATCAGCCTGGAGCGACCGGGGTTTCTGGCCGAGATCGGCCTGCAACCGAGCGATGAATGCTGGCTGCGAGCCGGAGCCTACTCGCAGGGCTGGCTCTACACTCCTCTTTTGCCTCGCGCTTTCGCCGAGGAAGCGCGCTCCATGAAGCTGACCAACCTGGAGTTTTTGGAGCGTAGCAAGGGTCTGACGGGCGAGGCCTTATGGCGCCAGGGAGAGCGCCTGTTTCTGCGCTGTCAGCGGCTGCTCTTTCATCCTGAGGCCAGCAAAGCAGCCGAACAGTTAGGCCTGAAGCTGGCCGACTACGAAGCCCTGCGCACGCGTTGGAAAAAGGAGATGGAACAGAACGACCAGTTCGCCCTGGATGGTTTGCTCTTGCAGCTCCGCGGGGTCGGCCAGGAAACGGCCGCGCTGGCCAGGCGCATGGACGAGCAGACCACCGAGACCTACGCCCTTTTCCTTACGCGCAACCGTCCGATGTTGACCCAGGTGTCGGATGAGGAGATCGAACTGACCACGGCCCTGGACATCAATGGCAAGCGCTTCTCGGTGGCCGCTTCATTCGCCAAAGAGGTCGGGGAGAACCAGGAGCTGCCGGCCGAACTCTGGGCCAAGGGATGGGGCGAATACATCGGGGGACGAAGTCGCTTTACGCCCGAGGAGTTCCGCGCCCTCTTGGAGCATTTTCAAGATCGAGAGCGCTTCAAGTGGCCCAATCTGGTGGCCATCAAGGGCGCCACCAAAGCGCGTCGGGCGGTGGCCGCGGTGGCCCTGGCCGCATTGCAAAAGCTGGAATCTGCCGATGATACGGCTTCGATCGAAAGGCTGTGGCAGATGATCCCCGACTTTTCTGAACGATATGACTTGCAACAGGTTCTCAAGAAACGATTCAACCTATAATCTCTCAGGTTTGTAACAACCCCTCGGGGGGCAAACTCCCTGGGCAAAATTAGGAGGTGTAATGGAGCAAAATTTGGACCTTGCCAAGTTGACCTTGGGACAGATCGCTGGCGAACACTTTTTGCGCGTACAGGCTGATGAAAGCCTGGCGCAGGTGGTGGATAAACTGCGCGACCATCAGTGTGCGGCCGCAATCTACAGCGACAATGGACAGTGGAAGGTGGTCTCCGCCGAGCTCCTGCCCGAATTGCTCCTGAAGGGTCCGGATGCTCTGCAGCAACCCGTTTCGGCCCTGGCTCAGCCCCTGGCGACTCTGGCCTGCAACGAGCCCCTCTCGAAGCTGTCTGGCGCGCTGGAAAAGAATACCTGGGTCGGCGCCGTCGACGGAACCGAAGTCAAAAGCCTCTTGCATTGGACCAGCTGGGCCCGCTTCACCGCCCGCCGCCGCGTGGCCAAACCCTACCTGTTCTCGCCCGAGTGGGGCAGCAATCAGAAAGCCACCTTGGCCAACGTTTAGGAGTTTCATGAGTAGCGCACCCGTAATCGAAGAAATCGAATCCGTCATTATCCGCTTCTCCGGCGACTCCGGAGACGGCATGCAGTTGACCGGAACCCTGTTCACCAACGCTTCGGCCCTGGTCGGCAATGACATCAGCACCTTCCCAGACTTTCCCGCCGAGATCCGTGCCCCAGCCGGCACCCTGGCCGGCGTCTCGGGCTTTCAGGTCAACCTGGCTAACAGCGATATTTTCACTCCGGGTGACGCTCCCGACGTGCTGGTCGCCATGAATCCGGCCGCGCTGGCCGCCAACCTCAGCGACCTCAAAGCGGGCGGTGTCTTGATTATCAACACCGATGCCTTCACCGACGGTAACCTGAAGAAGGCTCACTTCACCAGCAATCCGCTGGAAGATGAGAGTCTGAACAAATACCGCGTGCACAAGTTGCCAATGACCACGCTCAACCGCGAAGCGGTGGAGGGCATTGCCGGCCTGAACAAAAAGGACGTCGACCGGACCCGCAACTTCTTTGCCCTGGGATTGGCCTTCTGGATCTTTGACCGCCCGGTCACCAGTCAGGAAGAGTGGATCAAGGCCAAGTTTAAGAAGCCGGAAATTCAGGAGTCCAATATCCGGGCTTTCAAGGCCGGCTACAACTACGGCGAAACCACCGAGGCCTTCCAGCATCGCTACCGAATTGCACCTGCACAGTTACCGCCCGGCGTCTACCGCAAAATCACCGGGAACGAAGCCACCGCGCTCGGACTGGTGGCGGCCGCCAGCCGCAGCGGAAAGCCGCTTTTCTACGGCACCTATCCCATCACGCCGGCCTCTGACATCCTGCACTCGCTGGCTGCGTTGAGGCACTTTGACGTGCGCACCTTCCAGGCCGAAGATGAAATCGCTGCCATGGGCTCGGTGGTGGGCGCCGCCTTCGGCGGAGCCTTCGCCGTTACGGCCTCGTCCGGGCCCGGTGTGGCTCTCAAGTCGGAAGCGCTGAATCTGGCCCTGGTGCTTGAGCTTCCGATGGTTATGGTGAACGTGCAGCGCGGCGGTCCCTCCACCGGCCTGCCCACCAAGACCGAGCAGTCCGACCTGTTGATGTCCTTCTTTGGACGCAATGGCGAGAGCCCGCTGCCCATCATTGCCGCTTCCACACCGGGAGACTGCTTCACGATGGCGATCGAAGCATTCCGCCTGGCCGTGAGGGCGATGTGTCCGGTGGTGCTGCTGACCGACGGTTATATCGCCAACAGTTCAGAGCCCTGGCGCATCCCCGATCCGGATCTGATCGCACCCATCGAATACGACCATCCCACCAACCCGGAGAACTTCCTGCCTTACCTGCGAGACGAAGCCGGCGGACGCCCCTGGGTTCTGCCCGGCACTCGCGGAATGGAGCACCGCATCGGTGGTCTGTCCAAGGCTCCCAAAACCGGAAACGTTTCCTACGCCCCCGCCCATCACCAGCAGATGGTGCGCGAGCGAGCTGCCAAGGTGCAGAAGCTCCAGGAGGTCATTCCGGACCAGGAAGTCTTTGGAAATGACAGTGGTGACTTGCTGGTGGTCGGTTGGGGCGGCACTTTCGGCGCTCTGCGCGCGGCTGTGCAGCAAGCCCAGCGAGAAGGCAGCAGTGTGGCTCATGCCCACATTCGCTACTTGAGTCCTTTCCCCAAGAACCTGGAGTCGCTCTTGAAGCGCTACAAGAAAGTGCTGGTGGCCGAACTCAATGGCGGCCAACTGGCCTTCCTGCTGCGCGGCAAGTTCGGCCTGACCAACATCGAGGAACTCAACAAGGTCGAGGGCAAGCCGTTCAAGATTGCCGAAGTTCACTCGCGTATCGTCGACGTCCTGAAAGGAGCCCGTTAAGTGTCTTTGGACCTTTTACTTCCCGTTGTTCCACCTCAGAATCGCAAGGATTACTCCAGCGACCAGGAGGTCCGCTGGTGTCCGGG
>JAFEBA010000105.1:0-269 GCA_018266105.1 bacterium
GCTGCGCAGCAGCAGCAATCGGGTGAGTTTGACCAGTAACAACGGTGCGGTGCTGATCAATGCCGCTCAGGACCTGCTGCTGCAGGCCGCCGGGACGCTCGTGCTGCAGTCGGCCACCGGCACCAACCTCAACGCCACCCGCGATCTCAATCTGTCCAGCACCACCACCAGCTACAACGGTCCCCAGACCACCTGGACGGCCGGCCGCAATTTGAACGAATCCGCCATCGATGTGGGACCGAGTTTGGGCGCGGGAAATCTGACGCTGA
>JAFEBA010000105.1:327-52939 GCA_018266105.1 bacterium
GCCGGCAATTTCGATGTGCGCACCAGTGTCAACGGCCTCAATATCACCGCCGGTCAGAGCCTCGCCATCAACCCAAGCAGCGGCTATACCAATTTCCAGGCCGACAACGGGGGCGGAGTTTCCTTGACCTCGCCCTCCCTGAGTTTGCGGGGCACCGAGGTCTTCGTCAGCGCCCCCGGCGATATCAACCTGAGAGCGACCAGTGGGGACGCCCTGCTGCGCAGCAGCAGCAATCGGGTCAGTTTGACCAGTAACAACGGTGCGGTGCTGATCAATGCCGCTCAGGACCTGCTGCTGCAGGCCGGCGGGACGCTCGTGCTGCAGTCGGCCACCGGCACCAACCTCAACGCCACCCGCGATCTCAATCTGTCCAGCACCACCACCAGCTACAACGGGCCCCAGACCACCTGGACGGCCGGCCGCAATTTGAACGAATCCGCCATCGATGTGGGACCGAGTTTGGGCGCGGGAAATCTGACGCTGAATGCCAGCAATGTCAGCATCACCACGCCTGGCGCCAACGGTTTCGCTCTCAGAGCAGGCAACTTCACGGTCAACGCCAGCCAGGATTTTGTGGCCAGCACCACGGGCGGCAATTTTGACGTACGCACCAGCGTGAACGGCGTCAACGTGAGCGCGGGCGGCAACGTCCAGATCAGCGCCAGCGGATCGAAATCCATTACAGCCAATGCCGACCAGCTCACCATCAGCGGCGGCAACGTCGCCCTCAGTGGTGTCAGTTTGACCGCCAATAGCAATGCCCCCCTACGGCTCACTTCGGCCGGTAACCTGAGCGTGGGCCCGTTGTCGAGCTCTCCCGGCGCCAATGTCACCCTCAGCGGAGCCAACATCACCATTGATTCCATGCAGAATATCAGCGGGGGAAATTACACCATCAACACGCCGGGCAACCTGACCGAAGTGACTGCCGCCACCAATCCTCCCACTCTGGCGGGCTTGAATATCTCGGCCGGCCGAGTCTTTAACACGGGTTCAGGCAATGGTAAATTTTCGATTCCAAATGTTTCCACCCCCGGGGCACTGGCGGCTCTGGTCACGGCTGGCAACGATTCGGGCTTCAATTCCTCCGCGTCCTTTCAGACCTTCAATTCAGCGACTCTCAATCCGGGCCACATTGACCACCAGACCGGAGACATTTACGTGAACGGCGTGCTGGTCTACGGCGGATTGCCGCCTGTGCTTCCGCCAGATCCGCCGCCGTCTCCCCCGCCCGTCCCCACTGTCACCCCCGCTCCCACGGTCACGGCCCCGCAGCAGCAACAGGATCTGCTCACGCCCGAACAGCGCGCCCAGATCCTGGCTCAGTCCAACCTGGCCCTGGGTAATCTGGGCAGCTTCAGCCGTGAACTCTCACAAAGCGAGCGAGCTCAGCTCTCCGCCCGGATGGATTCGCTCCATCAAACCTGGCCGCTGGACCCATTTTCACCAACCTTGGCCCTGACCGTGCCGGGCGGAGTCCCGCCCGTCCTGGCCTCCGAGCTGGCACAGCTTCAAGCCCTTTTACTGATGTCCAGCCCGGGCGACGACCCTCTGGAGAAGGACCGCGCAGCCTACAACGTCATCGTCGACCAAGAACTGCGCGAAATATGGGAAATTCGCTACTGGCGTCACCTGCTGGAGGGCTTCATTATTTGGGAAGACCGAGAGTAAGCAGGCTGCGCGACCCCGTCCAGGTCTTCATCAAACAGCACCGTCTCTTGACCCGTAACATCGTCACGGAACATTTGATAGCCGGCCATGCCCACCAGCGCGAGGCAGCCCAGGCTAGCCAGGAGGGCTGGCCAGAAATCGTCTTCCCGCCTGAGAACCTGAGGGTCCAAGAGGTGGTAGAGACGGTGCCCCAGGGCGCAGAGCCCGCAGAGCAGACCGAACAGGCCGATTCCCTTGCGTAACCTTCCCGGCAGCAGTCCACACAGGAACACAAACATTCCGGTTAGGACCACCATAAAGCCGACGTCGTTGACTTTGGGCTCCCAGCAGACCCCGAGCAGGACCGAGAGGATGGTCAGGGCCAGCCAGCCCAGGATAACCGGCACACGGCTTCTCGCTTGCCTCCCGACTGTCTGCCGGGCCAGCTGGCTCCGAGCCCGCCGAACCGCTTCGGGGTAGATCTCCGGGGGGCAGTAAACTCGCATCGCCATATGAAATGAGTCGCTGAGTTCGATGATGTGATTCGAAGAGTATTCGCGCAGCGCATGAACGCTCTTCCACTTGATGTAGGTTTTCTCTTGAGCTTCAGCCAGCACGCCGCTGGCCCACAACCGGCCATCGCCGGAGAGAATCCCGAGCCACTGGGACAATTCATTGAGGGGCTGCGCTTTGGATCGACTGACCATGGCCAGACCGTTCTCGTCCATGCAGTAGATGGCGCCGGCGCGATTGCCCAGTACCACCAGCGCGATGAGCAGCATCATCAGGCCCAGCCCGATGACCGGAAGCGCAAGGTAGGCAAGCAGTGGCAGCGCTTGGGCAGGACTGTCTCCCGAGGCCGCCGTCATCAGCACCATCAGCACTGCCATGACCAGGTAGGTGAAGAACAACACTTTGCTCACGTCACGCAGAAAGAAGCGGCTGGTCACCAGCGGAAACTCGGCCGTCCAGTAGAGAGGGCCCTCGGATGTGGACTCGGGCCTGGGCTGGCCGGCTGTTACGGCCTGGCCGCACTCCGGACAGAACTTACTATCCGATGCGAGCGACTGGCCGCACTTGACGCAGAAATAGCTCACGCTTCAAGAGTAAGCCTCCGTTTGCCACGGGAGTTATGACTTGCGTCATATCTGAAGAAGTTCTCGATTGTTAATTTGATGCCATGGGATTCTCTTCGGTATGTGGAGTCGCTCTGCGTCCGTGGGTTGAAACGGGGGGTAGGACTTGAGCGTCAGCAAGCTTTGTCCGGCCTGCCAGCGGCAGACCGAGGCCGCCGGAAAGTTCTGTGGTCACTGCGGGCATCATTTCACCGACACGCCGCCGCAGAGCCAGAATGTGGACTGTCCGAAATGCGCCCGCTCGACCCCGCGGCAAGGGAAGTTTTGCAAGCACTGCGGCTCCCCCCTGAAAGACGAGAGCCCGGTTCAGAGTCGTCCTGCACCAGGGGAGACCTGGCAGGCCGTCGTGGGAGAACTCCCCCCCGCCCAGGTGGCAAAGCAGCCCGGCCTTACTCAACTTTTGAAGGCGATTCCGGGCCGGATCATCAAGCAGCTCCTCTGGCGTCTGCCGGCCGTGCTCCTCACCTTTCTTTTCAGCTGGTTACTTCACACCTACTGGCTGGTGGTGAGTAACGAAGGATTTAACGGCAGCGACCACTGGACTTCACCCTACATCAACATCCCCCGCAATGGCGTGCTGACCTCTCTACTGGCTTTCGGACTGACTTCAGGCCTGGGCTGGTCGGTGCTGAGTTCGTTAGTGCGCTCTGGCCCCACGGCCACTCTGGCGAGCTTGATCGGCGCACCGGGTCGCTGCCTGCAGGCCCTTTTCAGCAAGGATTCGCAGACCCGGCTCGGGGTGGCCGTCGGACTTGCCCTGGCGCTCTTAGGAAGCAATTTTCTGGAACTCAGCAGCCAGGCCAGAATGGTGATCGGGGGCTGCTCGCTCTTTTTGCTCATGGGCTACCCGGGCATGTTGCTGGGCATTGTGGTGGGCGAGCTTCTCAGCGCTTTGAAAGTTCGCTACCCTTGGCTGCGCAGTCTCGAGGTTGGTTTGATGGTGCGCGGCCTGCTGGCCAGCCTGCCGGTGGGATTCCTGGCCTCCTGGCTGTTCTCTGGCGGGTTCTCGGGGAAGCTGGGCTGGTTGGCCCTGGCCTTCGTCCTCTACACGCTGTATAAGCTCTACAGCGGCGGCAAGAGCGGCCCGGCCGTCAATCTTTGCTTGCTACTCGGTCTGGGTTGGCTGCTGCAGTATTTGTTCGCAGGTCATTGCTGGGCCGACGACGGGGGCTGGGTCGAGGCCACGCAATCGACCGGCGAGCCAGGTCTGACCCTGAACAACCTCAAGACCTGGTGGAACGCCACCGGCTCGGGTAAGAGCATTGCTCAAGGTTTGGGTCCGGCCATGGCGGCGGCCGCCGCCGCGGCCTTAGCGCCGTCCCTGACTGACAAAGGCGGGCTCGACCCAAATCGAATCATTGGGCACATTTTGCAGCTCAGCGCTAACCAGTTCAGCTTGCAGCCCAAGGAAGGCGTGGCTTTGACCGTTACCGTCTGGCAGGTGGCGGCCAGTGGAGCGGTTTCGCTCGCCACTGGCGCCTCCATCCACCTGACCGCTCCTGGGGGCGTGCCCGGTCTGCAGGTTCAGCCCACCACTGGAACTGGTGAGATGGCCTGCACCATTGTCTGGAGTGGGGAGACGCCGGCGCCAGCTTCGGCCAGCCTGGCGGTTTTCGCCAGCGCTGGAGGCAGCAACCACAACGCGTCCGTGCATCTGCAGCTGGCCTCGGCTGTGATCGAGCACGAGTTTGTCAACGGCAAAAACGCCATCAAGCCCGATGGCAAGGACTCCACGGTCTTGCGTGCTCGGGTGGCCCAGGGGGGGACGCCCAACCAGGAGGCCACCGCCAGCCTGCAGTTCGCGAAAGGCAACGATTGGCTGGACACCAGTGAGTCGCTGATGGATGGCGCCTGGAAGGCGATTACGGTGATGGCCAGCGACCCGGCCGGCCCAGAGGCTCGCCATCAGCCGCCAAGTTCCGTCAGCCTGCGATTGACGGCGCAGCTCGGCGATGCCGAACTGAACGGGAGCGCCCAGCTCCAGCTGCTGCCCTCGGCCGAGCTGGATGTGGATCTGCGGCCGGACGTGGTGACCCTCATCCAGGGAGATTGCAGGCCCATCAAGTTCCACGCCATTCTGACCAACCCCGGAAGTGAGAAATGGGACTGGCGCCTGGCGCTGGATAAGCCTGAATTTTGCTCGGTAGAGTATCAGGAGTCGGAGACTCCCGGCGTTATCGACCTGACCGTGGTGGCGCCGAGCGCCTGCACCGAGGGAAGCAGTGGAGCTCAGGACAGTACCAAGCTGCACATCTTCGCGGAACAGGCCGGCATGGAGCCCCTCGAGCGGATTCTTCCGGTGCGTCTGGCCCGCGAAGGCATCACTGTGCTCGCTCGTGGTCGTGACGCCGAGGGTCAGCATGTGGTGCTGTGTGACACCACCACCAGAAAGGAGTTCGACGTCGTCGTCTACGTTAAAGACGAGAAGGGTCAGCTGGTGACCAACCCTTCGCTGGCGAGCAATCTCTGGTTCGAGGACAACTGCCAGGAGCAGCGCATGCGTAACCTGCTATCGGTGGCAAAACCCGAAATCAAGCCAGACAAAGCCATGGCCGCGGACGGCGACCTCAAGGGTTACACCTGGACCATTCGTAGCCAGGCTTACATCCCCGGCGAGGAAGGAGAGACCTTCCGAGTGCCAATGGTGGCCAGGGTGATGGGCTACGAGGATAGGCCCGAGTTCAGTTGCCAGTTCGACCTGGGTTTGAAGTCCATCGCGCCCGACATCGGCAGCGAGGATTGGCGTCGCGAAAAGGAAGGCTGCAAGCTGGCCATCCGATTCGTTCCGGAGCCGGCCAGGTCCAAGTTGAGCGCGGCCATCGATCGCTGGGCCCAAACCCTGGGCCATGAGGGGCTCAAGGTTTTCCGCAAAAAGATCTGGCGGGTGGCTCAGGACTTGATTCTGGCCGAAGGGGCCGAAGGCTACGAAGACGAGGCCAGGTGGGCCGACCGCTGCTTGTTCCTGGCTGAGAACGTAAAGTGGGGCTCGGACCTGGTCTTCACGGCCGCCGCCGGGGCCGCCTTTGGCCCGGTGGGCGTCATCGGAGCCCCGATTCTCAAGTCCCTCATCGAGAACATCCTGGTGGTCGGCTCCGAGAGGGGTTTTGATCAGGTCGACGACTGGTTCTGGGAATCCGTGACCGAGCTTGAACAGACTTTGGACTGGGCCACGGTGATGCAACAAGGCGCGCTGGTGGCCGGGGGGATGGTCACGGATCCGGCCGTGCTGGAAAAGATCCTCGGCAACTCGCCCAAGCAGAAGGCGGCGGGTTGGGCGATCTACGTGGGTTACACCTTTGCTTCCAATATGGCTCGGGGTATGAGTATGTGTGATGCCATCAAGCAGACCATGCGCACGGTTCGTGATCGCATCGTGGTTCAGTTCCTGATGGGTCGTATGAAATGGAATTTCCAGATGCCTCAGGCCATCAAGGACGCGGCCGGACGAATGACCGGCAACCCGCCTCGGATGACCGAAGCCGATATGCTGACCATTCAGAGTGATCCTCAGCTACTGCGCTCTCTCAAAACGGCTCCGGGGAATATCCAGCAAGGTTTCTTACGCACCTACAACACCACCCTGGTGGCTCCCCACGATGCCCAGCTCATCAGCCACGTGCGCAGCCTGCCCGGCTATGAGGGGCGTGTTGTGCGAGTGGAGACTTTCAGCACGCCCGGCAAAAGTGGCGGCGGAGTAGGGGCCGACCGTGACTTCCGGGTGACCGTGCAGAATCCTGACGGCACCTGGCGAGAGGTGCCCGTCAGGCTATGGAAGGACCAGTCGGCATCCATCCTGGGCCAGCTCTCCGGGGGGCGCACCCCACAGCAGCTCAATTGGCGCGCGACGGACCGCTTCGACATCGAGGCCAGCCCCGATTACGCCACTCAAAATGGCCAGATCTCGAATGTGACCAAGGTCATTCGGGGTCAGGCCACCCTCAAGGATCCAGGCCAGTTCGGCAACATGTGGCAGCAGAAGATGAGCGGTGTCGAGCCGGGGCACACGGTGCCCCCTCTTGAGAACGTGGCTCAAGCCCAGAAGGCTCTCGGAGCTCTGAAAGCAGTGCGCAGCGGCTATCAGAAGCAGGGGTTCAAAGTGGGTGCTCTGACCCCGCAAATGGAGAAGGGCGCCCAGATCGTGCAGGGCGCCAATGTGACCGCCACGGGCGACTACCACGCCGTCAACTCGGCCCTGCAGAAGGCCGGGTTCAAAGGCGGCTTCCCGGAGTTCGCCAACAAGGTGGCGGGTCAGTTCCAGGCGCTCGGCATGGCCAGAAAGTGAAGGTTTGTGCATGGTTCAAGAGATGATCCTGGAGCCGGGCCATCTCGGCTCGTTACTGGAAAAACGCGGGCTGGAGTTACCTCAGGGTTCGCCACTCTGGCTCTTTGAGCTGGCCACCCTGACTTCTCAGGCTGGCCAACCCACCGTGTTCGAAGGCCTTGAGATGGCTCTGGCAGCTCTGGCCCGCCCCGCAAAAATTCTTTGCGGACGGCGCGGAGCCCGCCGCATGGCCCCCTGGCCTTTCTGTGTCGCCTGCGACCAGCAAGGTCTGGCTGTGCTGGCGGCGCCCGAAGGAGGGGGTCACGGAAGGCTTCGCTTTCCTTATTCCGAGCCTGTGCTTATGGACTGGCTGGTGGGCGCTTTTCGCCGCTTTGCCTCCCCCGAGATTGGATTCCTCGAGTTTCCTCCGCTTCATCCCGGCGGGCTCAGCGTCTTGCTGGCTCTGGTAGACTTGTTTCGCCACCGCTACCCTGAGCTCGATCCAGACTGGTCAGAGAGCGAGCCCATCCTCTTTGGCCTCCCCGAAATTTCCGCCTGTGTGGCCACGGCTCTGGCCGGCTCGGACCCTTCCAGTCTTTACAGTGGGCTTGCGGGTTTGGGGTTTGCTCCACCGCCGGAGGTGTCTTCGGATGATCTGGAGTCTTTGCTCTATCTGTTTGCCAACGAGGGCTATCTCGAAGTTGATCTGACCCATCAGGAGCCCCTTTTTCGGTTCACCGAGGCATTTGTCGGATTTCCCCTCTCGCTGGCCTGGTGGGACCTCTCTTTGAGCCTGGAGACGGTCTTGGGAGAGCCGTGCCAGGCGATTCGCTTGATCCAGGGCCTGGCTTTATGGAGCTTCGAGTCTCTCGAGGATGGGAGAGTGGCAATGAAAGCGCTGAGTGGGCACGAGCTGGAAGCCCGTGTCCGAACGATGGTTTTTGGGCGATCCTCGGAGGGCATCCTCGGGCACGCCTGTCCCCAGTGTGGCCATGCACTCGCACCTCATGCCAAATTCTGCGGCGAGTGCGGAAACCGCTTGCCCAATGAGCGTTGTTCAAACTGCGGCCATCAGTTAGAGAAAGGCGCCAAATTCTGTGCGCAGTGTGGAGAGAAGCAGTGAGCCTGTTCTTGCGCTGCCTGGTCTTTTTGGCCTGCATCCCTTCGGGCGGGGCGCTCCTCCTGAAGGTGTGGGGCTTGAGCAATATGCGCACAGGCGGGCTCATCTTCCTGGCTTGCCTGCCTGTCTTTCCGCTGGTCTATGGCTGGGCTGGCCGGCGCGAGGCCGATTTGGCCCGGGCCATCCGCCTGGGCTTCTGGGGGGGCCTGGCGGGTACGCTGGGTTACGACCTTGTGCGTATCCCTTTCCATCTCTGGGGTATGCGCGTCTTCGCTCCCATCCAGGCTTATGGAGTCTGGTTGCTGGACGCGGAACGCTCGAGTGGTTGGACTGAGGCGGTCGGCTGGAGCTACCATTTCTCCAACGGCATCACCTTCGGTTTGATGTATGCCCTTTGGTTTGGCCGTCGCCACTGGGGTTGGGGCCTGCTTTGGGGTCTGGCCCTGGAGTCGATCATTCTGTCGACCCCCTTTGCCCGCATCTTTCACATGCAGGGCAACCTTCAGGCCATCGCCCTGGCCTATTTTGCCCACCTCTTCTACGGCTATCCGCTGGGCTTCATGGTGTTCAAGTGGAAAGAGATGGATGCTCGCCTGTCGGCAATGGCCGCAAGTCTCAAGCTTGGGATGGCCAGCCTGCTGCTGGCCTTCATCTTTTCTGGAATCCCCGACGACCGCTCCTCTTCCGTGGCACCCCACACCCTGCAGGTGGCTGGCAATCGCCTGATCCCAACCTGGGTTCGCTTGCCCGGGCCCGGCAAGGTGCAACTGATCAACCCCGGCCCGCAGGCGGTCAGAATACTGCAGCCCCGCGGCCAGGGCGAGCTGGAGCTGGCTGCGGGCCAAAGCTCGGACTGGCACTTCGAGGAGCCGGGCATCTACCAATGCTACGTGCAGAGGCCGGGCCGTTCGGTCAGCAGTTTCATCATCATCGAGCCGGTGGAGTCGGAGAGCAGACCGGTGAGCCAGAGGGGGGGAAGTTAAATGTTAACCAGGTGTTCACAAGCCTCCCGGGTCCTTCCAAAACGAGCTCAGTTGGGTGGTCTACCATCGTGATAACAAAGGAAGGAGCCATTCCCCCTTGGCTATCTCGACCGAACTCAAGAACGCTCGTATCCAGCCCGAGCTGCGCACTCGGGCCACTCAGGCATTGCAGCAGACCGTTGCCCAGCGGCCCGAAATCCAACAAGAACAGACCAAGATCTCCGATGAACTGATGGACGAAGTGGGCAACGCCCTACAAACCCAGGCTGGCGCAAACCTGGACGCTTTGCTGAGCGCGGTGACCCAGAACTTTCTGGAGCGCAAAGCCGAAGAGGCGGGCTCAGCCCAAGACTCCAAGGCTGAAGGAAAGAAGATGGAGGTTGAGTGGGCGCCCGAGGTCCGCCCCGGCGAAATCATGGCCCCCCAAGGCTACACCGGGCAGCTGATCTTCAAGGAAGGTCAAAAGCAGCCCGGGCCCAATGCCCTGCAGGAACCCTCAAAAGTCGGCAAATCCGCCAAAGCGGCCGGTTCCCCTCAGTCGGCTGGCGACCCGAGCAAAAGATCTGCGGATACGGTGCAGCTGACCGCCGAAAGCCAGAAGATCACCCAGAAAATGCAGAGCGCCGGAATGAAGCCGGCTGGCCTGGATTCCAAAGGGGAGAAACCTGGCGGAGCCAAGGCCGAAGAGCGAGTTGACGTATTTATGCCGACCTTTGGGCTGACCCAGCTGGTGGACGTGAGTTCCGCTGGCAAGCTGGCTCCTGATGGAATACTCGGAACCTATCAGAGGCTGGACAATATGCCTTGCTTCAACGGTGCATTCTTCAAAAAACGAACCGGTAAGGAATTCATGGACGAATACAACAAAAGGCGCCAGAGCGGAGAGCAGATCGAGCCTCTCAGCCAGGAGCAGAAGAATAGACTCTTGAATCCCGTGGCGACGGATAAGTAATAACTCCGGAGGGACTCGAATCCTCAACCTCAGCCCTTAGCAAAGCAGCGCTCTGCTTGAGCTGGCTGAGGTGCCGTCAGGTTGCTGCCCGGTTGGCCGTCTTGTTACAAGAGACCCCTACCTTCTGCTCCGGTCCTGTTGGATACTCAGCTGCATGGATATCCAGCGCCGGCCGATTCCGGGCAGCTATATCGTGGCGGCAGACCGCCGCCGAATGAGCGCCCTCAGTCGAGAAGTTCAGGTGGAAAAGGTCCTCGGCCACAGCCAGGACACCACCTTTTTATTGGTTCAGGCGGACCAACCGCGCGCGGACTTCTTGCCGAACTATGAGTATCGCGGCGACCTCTTCGACCGCGCTATCCCGGGCCGCTCCGATCAACCCCTCCACCTGGACATCATCCAGGCCGCAAAGGCCTGGGAAATCACCCGCGGCAGTTCCGCCGTCACCGGCGCCATCACCGATTCTGGAGCTGACCTGGCTCACCCCCTGCTGCAGGGCACCAGCTGGCAGAACCCGGGTGAAATCGACGGCAACGGTTTGGACGATGACGGCAACGGCAAGGTGGACGACAAGAACGGCTGGGATTTCTCCGACGATGACAAAGACAGCCGAGATCCCGAGGGCACTCACCATACCCATGTCCACGGGATCGTCTGTGCTCAGCCAGGCAGCGGTGTCTCTGGTGTGGCTCCAGGCTCCAAAGCCATGGACCTTCGCATCGCGGGCGGAAAGCGTCCTTTCAGCTCGGCTTTGCTGGTGGAGTCTTATCTCTACGCTCTCAAGGCCGGCGTCAAGAGCATCAACACCAGTTTCAATATCGACGCGTTTGTGGGCGACAAGGCGATTGCCTCGACCTATCGCGAGCTGGCCAATCAGGATGTCCTGCTCTTTAACTCGGCCGGCAACGATAGTCGACGCAATCCCAAGCGCTCTCAGTTTGACGACCTGATTTTGGTGGCCTCAACCGATACGGCCGAAGCCACCCGCGACCAGCGCAGCGAGTTCTCCAACTACGGGGTCGGCATCGACATTTCCGCACCCGGGGCGGATATACGCTCGACCTTGCCGGGCGGACGGGTGGGAGCACTGAGCGGCACCAGCATGGCCAGCCCCGTGGTGATGGGAGTGGATCTGCTGATCCAGAGTGCCCATCCGGACTGGAACGCTTCTCAACGCTGGGCCCAAATTGCGGGAACTTCCGATCGACTTGAGGGAGACGAAATGGGCTATGGTCGCGTCAATGCAGGCCGGGCTCTGAGCGAAACCTTGCCGGCACCAACCTTGAGTGTAACCACCGAAACCTTTCCCAACGGGCAGACCATGGAGCTTAACCTGCGCTTTGACAAAGTCTTGGACCCGGCCAGCGCCAGTCATCCAAGCGCTTTCCAGGTCTTCAACGAGAAGGGCGAGGCCGTGATCAAGGGGGCGCCCAAAGAAGTCCGCCTGGGCACCAACCAGCTGCGCTTCGACTTTGCCCGCTTGCCCAAAGGGCACTACAAATTTGTGGCCTCGGGACAGGTCCTGAAAGACCCCTTTGGGCAGCTGCTGGACGGCAACAAAGACGGCCAGCCCGGCGACGACCTGGTGGTCGAATTCGATCGCGTGGCCTGAGGCACGTCTCTCGATCCTTACGGTGAGTTGTTAAGAAGCTCAGGCTCAAAGGACCCGGCTCTTGACGCTGCCTTCACTCTGGCGAGATACCCGGCTCATAAGTTGCTCCTATCAACCGAGAAAGATGGAGAAACAAAATGAACGTTCCCGCCTGGGCCCAAAAGAATCAAACCCAGTTCTTTAAGAAAGGACAGGTGCCTGGAGAGCCCTCCCTGATTCCAGCCAAAAGTGGCCCCTCCGTCGCCCGCCAGGTCGAAGAGCAGCTCGACCGCCTCATCGCCGCCGACAACGGACCCCAGGACACCAATCCGGAGCCCGGCAAGGTCCATCTCGACCGCCAGGACGGACCGGTGGATGCCGAGTTCTCTCGCACGGGCAGCGACTATAGCTATTCCATGCGAGGTGACTATTTTTACAATCAGGGCCTGCGCCAGAACGGAGAAACCCGCTACTTCGCGGCCCTGGAAGAGCAAGACAAGGACCGCCGTCAATTCTACGGCTCCATCGTCCATCCCGATGGCACCGGAGTGGTGGGGGTTTCGAGCGAGAAGATCAGCCAGCTTCTCTAAAGTCCTGTCTCCCAGTCGTTACGGGCTTTGCATCACCTGGGTAAACTTCAACGCGACCGGGGGAATGAGCGGCTCCAGCAAGACGGAGCCGCTCAGGATCATATAGCCGTTCAGGATGTCGAGGGTCGTCATGGTGGTCGGGATGCCACAGGCGAACTGGAAGCTACTGTCCGGCGTGCTCCCGGCCAGAACCCCCTGCTGGTAAAGCGCCAGCATGGTGGCCGAGACCGCCTGCACCAGTATTTGCCAAGTATTGGGGGCGTTGGGTGAGAATACATAATCTTGCATGGTGAGTTGGATGGTCTGGGTGATCGCCAGGAGTTTCTGTTGGGAACTCAGATCCGGGATGCCCGGCTGAGGGGCCAACAAGACCCCCGCCACCACGCTCAGATCCGGATAGACCGGATTGATCTGAGCGAAGCCCAGCTGGACCACCTCTTTGAGCGGGTAAATCACCTCGGGACTTTGGGCACCCTGCAGCTTCTGTCCCAGGGCAGGAGCTCCAGGTCCCGATTTTGATTGTAGTTGATCCAGTAGACCTAACACGCTGGCGCTGGCTCCGACCGCCTGACCGTTGCCTAAATCCAGCCCGGGCCAATACAGCAGGCATCGGCTGGAGTCCAACTGCGGGCGCTGTTCGCGCCAGGTGATCGCTTCCGCGCTGCTGGCCACGGAGCCGGGGATGTCCAGGAAGAGTAGACCATTTCTCTGGGTGACCCAGGCCAGAGCTGCGGCCGCCTGTTGATCGGCCTGGTCCAAAGGCAATTGATAGAAATCCACCAGCACCAGTTGATAGCTGAGGGGACCTGGAAGTTGATTGAGGGCCGTACTGAGGTCCGCCGCCGCGCTGCTGGAACTGCTGGCCACCATGACCTGAGTGCCGCCGTTGGCAAAGTATTGGTGAACCGACTGGCTCAGGTTGGCCCCCGCCATAGGAACCTGGATCTGAAGATCAGACTCTTTGTAGCAGAGTCCGGCCTGACTGGAACCATCGCGACTGGCGCCAACCAGAAGCGTCTGAGGCCCGACGACTCCGGTTGGCTGGGGCGTCTCGGTTAACTGGGAGATGTAGACCCCAGGAGTTGAAAGCTCGAGTGTTAAGGGACGAATGGCCGCAGGCTTGGGTGGATAGAAGAAGATATGGGTGTCCGCCTGCAGATTGCTGGTGAGCTCCAACTGATAGTCTCCCACCGGCAGGCTGATCTCCTGATGACCATTTTGCCAGCTGGCCATGACCTTGCCATTCCGATCCAGGATCCGGGCTGAGGCCAGGTGCGGAGCGCTGGTGGCGATTTGCAGCTGCAGGGGTTGACTGCAGTAGAAGGGTAACAGGTCGCGACCCACCCCTCCGGTGTCAAAGTTGCTGGGAGGAGTCGTTTCCAAATACGAGATCAACCGTTGGCGGCTTAAATCGGCGCGCAAACCCGGGGTGCTGGCCAGTTCGCCCTCGTGCAGCACACTCTTGGGAGAAAAGCTGAAGGTCGGGCCGGAACTCAAATCAGTCGAGTTGGAGGAGCCACAGCCACACGTGAGCAGGCAACACCAGAGAGCAGGTATCCATCGAAAGAGCATACCGGGTGAATTGCTCTTCGTGTGCTCAATGTACTCGAAGTCAGCCGGATCTACTGCCCGCTCTTAGCCTGCCGGAGGAGCCGGGAATTTCTCCATGACCGCCTGGCGCAGCAGGGGAGGGGGCAGCAAACCCTGATCGAGCACGAAATCATGGAAATCTTTGGCCTTGAACTCCTCGCCCAGCCTGGCCTCAACGTCCTTGCGCAGACTCATCAACTGGTCGAATCCGTAGAAGTAGCTGCAGGCTTGGGCGGGTGCCCGGAAGGTGTAGCGCTCGATCTCGGAGTTCACCATGCTCTCGGACAGGCCCACGTCCCGGCTCAGCACCTCGCGAGCCTGCTCAATCGTGATCTTGCCGGCGTGAAGCTCGGGATCCAGGAAGGCCCGAGCTGCCCGCAGCTGCCGAGAATTCAGCGCCGAGAGCTGACCTTCGGGCGGCATGTAGGGCTGCAGCATCCATTCCGAATACAGTCCCCAACCCTCGATATTGGCCGAATTGCCAGCGTAGATGGCTCGTGCCAGCGACACCCCTTTATCCACCATGCCGTCAAATTGCAGCTCGTGACCCGGGCGCGCTTCGTGCGCGGTGACCGGCCAGGAAATGGCGTTATAGGTAAAATCGTCGAATTTCTGCCCATCCGCGCTCAAGAGTGGCAACACAAACTGGCCGCGTTCACCGTTGTTGTTGACCAGCGGCGGCGCGATCATCTGAGGACTGGGGAAGGCCGCCGCCTCGGCTGGAGTGGCCTGACGCACCACGCATTCGCCCGGCGGCAGCGTTACCAAATCGCGCTCGCGAATGATTCCCTCGATTTCCTTCAGACGAGACTTGTACAAGGGCAGGATCTGCTCGGGCGCAATTTGGTCTTGCTTGAGCGATTTAAGAACTTCACGGTAGTCTCGGCCGGGCTGGAGCTGCTCGGCCACTGACTGCATCTGAGCCTGAATGCTCTCGAAGGCCTGGTGAGCTTTGGAGGCCAGCTCCTCAGGACTGATGTCGGAGATCCCCATGCTGCGGAACGACCGCAAATAGGACTCAGCTGGCAGGCGGAAGTCGTCGCGAGTTTTGGGAAGGACCGTCTCCTGCAGCCAGGCATCGTAGGCCGTCAACTGCTCCTTCAATCTGGCGAAGGCCGACTGCCAGTCTTTGACATCGTGCTTCTCGAGCAGGCTCTGGATTCCGTCCAGCAGCTGGCCGTCCCGATCCAGCGCATTCTGCACCTCCACCCGGGAGGGATAGATCATCCCTGGTTTGGCCATTTGCATTTCCATGCGCTCGCGAAACACCTCGGCGATAGGCCGATAGCCCGGCTCTATCCCGGCATATTTCTTGAGGCGCGCTGCGGCCGACTGCCAGCGTTGAGGCGGGTTCTGGTCGTCCAAGAGGCTGGTTAATCCTGAGTAGATGGCCCCGGTGGGGTTGTTGAAAGGGACACAGTTTTTCTCATAAAAGTCCTGGTCGTCCAGCACCTGCTGAGCCGAGTCGGCCAGGATTTTCAGGTCCTGAGCCACCCGCCTGTCCGGTTCGTTGGTCAACGACTCCTGGACAGAGGCTTTAAAGTCTCGCAGCTCTTTGAAGTAGGCCTGATCGTTCTGGTAGGTTGGCACCGCTACCAGCTCGTCGTACTGGCTCAAGCCCTGAGAAGTGCCATCCTCAGGAAAGCGCCGAAAACCGATGTCCAGCAGTTGCTGCGTGACTTTGTCGCTGCGCGAAATCCATTCGGGCTTCTGAGGGACGACAAAGCCTGGCCTTGGCATCACCTGCAGCGGTTCAGAGCGACCCAGCTCCACTCTGTCGACGGGTCCGGAACCGTTCTCGGGCCCGCGCTTGCGAGCTTTGACCTGGGTGGCCGCGGCCAGTTGGGAATGAATTGTGCACATCTGGTTCCAGCTTAAGGAGGCCCCCTCAAACAGCTCTGAAAATCAGCCCCGCTGGTATTCGCCCCAGAGTTTCTCCAACGAGCTCCCCAAGGTCAGGTTCCAAAAGGTCCTATCGTAGGCGCGCCGCCTTAGGGCTTGATCGAGCTGCTCGGGAAACTCCTTCAGTCGACGCTCTTCCAACCAGCCGAAGAAGGCGGCGGTCACTCGGTAGGAATCGGTCCAGTGGTGTTCCGGCCGCAGGGCCGGCAGCGACCACTCCAGGTTGCTGAGCCCGTATTTCCAGCGCGCATAGTCCGCCAGCCCCTCCACCGCCCAGCCGGGTTCCGCGCCCGGACCATAGTTTTGCACAACATGGAACTGCTCATGGGTCATGACGTCCAGATCGTAAGGATGCTTGCGAATCCAATCCGCGCTGATGCGAATTTCGGCCCCCAAGGTCTCCCCCGGGTGGGCCATTCCCGCCAGCACCCGCAGCCATACCTTTCGAGGCGCAGCCGCATTGAAACGCCCGGCCATCCGCTCGTAGCTATGCTTCCAGCAGTTCACCAGGCCCTGAAGCAACCGCGGTTCCAGCCCGGCCGGATTCTCCACTCGCAATTGAAAGGCACCGCTGGCTAACTCCACCCGCTTCTCTTCGACTCCCAGACCCGGCTGCCTGGCCCATGGCGGAACGTTCCAAAATTGCTAACCTAATCTAGCCTCAGGCCGCCTAAACTGTAGGGGTGAATACCATCGGTCCCCGTCTGCCTGTTCAAGCTCAGCCCCAGAGGGACTGGACGGTCCTGGTGTGGTCGGCCTGCGATAATGATCTCTATGAGTGCTGCATCAACGACCTGGACAAGGCAGAGCGCGGTTTGTCGCCCAACATCCAGGTGCTGGCCCAGGTCGATCACGGCTCAAATCCCAACCCTCAGGGTCCCAAGAGCATGCAGCGCCTGGTGCTGGAGAAGAACGATCAGCCCTTACTGAACTCCCCGGTGGTGGAGGATTTTGGCGATGGGGACACGGCTGACCCCAAGAAACTGGCCGATTTCATCAAGTGGGGAATCGAGAAATACCCGGCCAAGAATTACTGGCTGGTCATCTCCGATCACGGTGATGCCTGGCGCGGCGCCTGTCGCGATGACAGTCAGGGCAGTTGGATGAGTCTGCCTCAAATTCAGCAGGCCCTGGGCGAGGCCCGTCAGGCCACGGGCCGCAAGCTCGACCTGGTCAGTTTCGATTGCTGCCACATGGCCAGCAGCGAGGTGGCCCACCAGTTGCAGAATGAGGCCAACTACATGGTTGGCTCCGAAGAAGTCATGGGATTCATCGGTCTGCCCTACGACACCATGTTGCCTAAAATCGAAGGCAAGGACGCCCGCCAGGTGGCCCAGATGCTGGTGGAAGAATCCAAGGCCCATCCCGAAGACATCCCCACCTTTTCAGCCATGGATCTCACCCAGGTGCCCGCTTTTTCCCAATCGGTCAAAGAGCTCGGCCAGGCCGTCAGCGCCAGCCAGCTTCGTAAAGACCAGTTGTTGGCGGTGGTGAACCAGACCCAGGGCTTTGACTCCGGGTACTATCGAGACGTGGTTGACCTGGCGCGCAACCTGAGCCAGGCCGACCCTTCCCTGAGCCAGCAGGCTCGGCGAGTCGAGGAAAGCGCGCGCCAACTGGTGATCTCTCAACAGCACGCGGAAACTCATCCAGGCGCTCACGGACTGAACATCGAGGTCTTCCGCGACGCTCCCGAAACTCGCCAGAACCGCTACGGCGACGGCGCCACGCCCAACCGCCACCCCGAGTGGCGCACTGAAAGTGGAAGTTACGCTGAAACCGCCTTCGCTCGAGATACCGGCTGGGATCAGGTGATCGCGCGCATCGATACCCCACCTCCGGAGTAAAACCACCCCGGGCTGAGCAGGCTGCGCCTGGTCTCAGATAGAAACAGCGGCTGTGGCCGACGCAAACTGGTCCAGTCAGCTTCACACTGCCCTTGAGGAATGGTCGGCCGGCCGTTTAGACCGGGCCGGAAGAAGTTTCCATCGCGTCTTGGAGAGCTGCCAGAGCGACGACATGGCGGTCTGGCGCTCCTTTCTGCAGAACCAGCTGGCTCTACTTTGTCAGGACACCGGGGAGTGGGAAGAGGCTCGCCAACATTGGGAGCTGGCTCAGCAGAGCTGGAAGGTGGCCGGATTGCATCCGGGCAGTCCCGGGCTTTCGGCTACGCTGGACTGGTATGCCGACATCCTGGAGCACTACCAATTCTCCGAACGCGCACGCGCGCTCAAACTGCTGCACCAGGCCGGTCGACCGCCGCTTTTAGATCCGTGGCAGAGCCAGGCCAGCGGTCCCCAGGCCTCCAGCAGCCAGTCTGGCGTGCGCACCGGGTCCAAACAAGTAGAGTACGCTCCCATGGGTGGAAAGAGCGTCTCCACCCAACGTCAGGGAGCCAGCCAGGGCAGTTGGGATGAGTTGCTGGGCCAGGCCCTGAAACTGGCCGCCCGGGCCAATTTTGCGCGGGCTCAAAACCTGTTTGACCAGGCCCGCCACCTGGTGGTGGACCGTCGAGTGACCGAACCGCATCTCCTGGCCCTGGTCTACAATGCTGAATCGATCGGAGCTTTCGTGGCTGGGAGCTATCCACAGGCCGAGAAAGCCTCGGAACAGGCCAAAGAACTTTGGCGCATGCCCCAGCAGCGTGAGGACCTGCAGCTCTATGCTCAGGCTTTGCGCAGTGGCGGTCAGGAATCGGCGGCCGTGCTGTTCATGACTCGAGTGGCTCAGAACCAGTTTCCGCTGCTTGACCCGGCTGTCGACCTGCAGACCGGCCTGGCTCAGGGTCAGTGGCAGGCGCCTGAAAAGCTCAATTTTTCAGAGCGCCTGGAGGATGCCCTCAAGCATTACTCGCGAGGGAATCTTTATGAATGCCAGCGTCGTCTGGATAACCTGGCCTTGCAGTTGCAGGCCGACCCCGCCCGCGAAGCCCTGCTCGGGAATCTTCAGGCTCTGCTGGCCCATGCCCAGGGAGACGAATCCAACACGCGCCTCAGTTACAACAAAGCTCGCACCCTCTGGAAGAACGCCAACCTCCTGCAGGCCGAGATTCAGCTCTTGCGGCGCTTTAAACTGGAGCAGGTGGCCGAAGCTCTGGAGCGCGGCCACCTGCTCGACCCCTTCGAGAACCCCTTGCCAACCCAGTTGAGCACCGCCCTTCCCGCTCCCAAGCCCCGACCCGTCCAGGCCGAGCTCGAAGCCGAGCCGGAAGCCGTTCCCCACTCCAATAAATTGCTGATCACTCTCCTGGCGGTGGTGCTGCTGGGGCTGGGGGCGGCAGCCTGGCGGTTGACTCATCCGCCTGCTTCCGCGCCCCCAGCTCCCTCCCCTAAGCGTTCTCGGTGAGGGTGTTCATGTCGATGACAAACCGGTACTTCACGTCACTCCGAATGGTCCGCTCATAGGCTTCGTTGACCTTCTGAATAGGGATCAGCTCGATGTCCGAGACAATCGAGTGTTCGGCGCAGAAATCCAACATTTCCTGAGTCTCTCGAATCCCTCCAATCAAAGAGCCCGATAGCGAGCGCCGCCCGGCCACCACCGCGAAGGATTCCACCGACAGGGGCACCTCGGGCACGCCCACAAGTACCATGGTGGCGTCGCGACGCAGAAGGCGCAAGAAAGGATTGACGTCGTGAGGAGCGGCCACCGTATCCAGGATGAAGTCGAACGGGGCCAGACCCTCCAGGGCGCCCTCCTGGCGAGTGTTGACCACCTCATGAGCGCCCAGACGGCGCGCATCGGCTTCCTTGTCGGGCGACGTGGTGAACTGGGTGACGTGAGCACCCAGGGCGTGGGCGAATTTTAGGCCCATATGCCCCAGGCCGCCCAGGCCAATCACGCCCACTCTCTGTCCCTTGCTCACCTTCCAGTGGCGAAGCGGCGAATAGGTGGTGATGCCGGCGCACAGCAAAGGTGCGGTGGCGGCCAGATCCAGCTTCTCGGAAATCTTCAGGGCGAAGTCCTGATGCACTACGATCTGTTTGGAATAACCGCCGTAGGTCGGGCTTCCATCGGCATAGACGCCGTTGTAGGTGAAGGCTGCTCCCTTTTCGCAGAACTGCTCCTCGCCGGCCTGGCAGCTCTCACACTGGCGACAACTATCCAGCATGCAGCCAACCCCGCCCAGGTCGCCGATTTTGAATTTGCTGACCTCGCTTCCGACGGCCGAAATCCGGCCCACGATCTCGTGGCCAGGCACCATGGGATAATTCGAATTGCCCCATTCGTTTCGAGCCTGGTGGATATCAGAATGACAGATGCCGCAGTAAAGAATGTCGATCACCACATCCTGGGGCCCGGCGTCCTTGCGCTCAAAGTGAAAGGGCGCCAGGGCGGAAGTTGCATCCTGGGCCGCATAGCCAAAAGTTTTCATTGGAAAAATCTCCTTACAAGAACTGACCACACAGTAATCCAACTTGCCTGATCCCGCCAGCCGCGATCCTGTCGGGTCCTTGCCCAATCCTGCAAGGGCCATCCGGGTCCCCCGCTCAAGGCTTTTCCTTTGGTTGAAGGAATTTCATTGATCGAAAGTAATTTCGCCAGATGAGTCCAGCCCTTGGCTCGGCCGAGTTCGAGCCGCAAAAGCCCAATAAACGCGAGCGCAAGCTTCCCAAGAAGAAGAAGGCCCGCAAAAAGCCGATGAACAGCCAGGAGGCGCCCCCCGAGGCGCCTTCGTGGTGGGATGACTCATGGCATTGGGCCGGACTGGGCCTGGTGGGAATTGTCAGCCCGTTTTCGCTGGTCTCGTTGACCATGCCCAGTTGGACCGGGGGAGCCGGAGCCTGGTTAGCCCAGGGCCTCTACGACGGTTTTGGTATCTCGGCCCTGCTCCTGCCGGCTGCCACCACCTGCCTCGGTCTGCACCTTCTGCTACCGCGCAGTAAGCGTCCGCTCCAGCTCAGCTGGGCTCCCACCTTGATGTGGCTGGACCTGGTCTGGCTCTCCCAAAGAATGGGCCAGCAAGGCGGGTGGTTTGGTTCTGCCTTTGATGGCCTGGTGGTGGCCGCCATCGGACCGATGGGTTCCTGGATGGGGGCCACACTGGGTCTGGTGGCCAGCAGTCTGGCCGTATGCCGGGTGCCTTTCAGCAAGGTGGCCCGGAGCACCGCTCAGGGGTTGGTTCACGGCCTGGAGCTCTTCGTGCGCTGGGCCCACAGTGTTCACCTGCCGCTCCCCAAGCTGCCCGCCTTCCGCCTGCCCCAACGGCCCCAACTGCTCGAATCCGAAGACTCCATCGAGTATGCAGAATCCCAGGAACTGCCTGCTGCTCCCGAGGTGCGCGCGCCTCAGTTCCTCTCGCTGGAGGCGCCCGCCCGGCCGGCCATGCTTCGACCCGCACCGACCCCGGCTCCAGAGGATGAATCCCTGTATGCTCGTGAACTCCCCAGCGAGGACGGCCTTGTTCCCCTGGTGCCCTTCAATTCTGAGCGAGTGACCTTCAAAAAAGAGAAGCCGCCGGCCCGCGTGGTCGAGCCGGTGGAAGAGGTCCGGCCGGCTCCCGAGCCTGTAGCCGCGCCGGCTCCGGTTTTGCCGGTGTCTGAGCCCTGGTTGGAGGAGGAACCCAGTCTGGAGTCGGAGCCCTCCCTGGAACCGGTGCTGGAGGCAGAGCCTGAACTGGATGAGCCGGATGAGCCGGATGATCAGGTCGATTTCGAGTCCTCCGAGGAAGAGCCGCTGATGCTGGCTCCTCCCGAGCAGAAACCGGACGCCGAAGAGATTCAGGAGTTCGTTTCGGCCGAAAAGGAGAAAGAAGTCCCGGCCGCCGCCAAGAACGTGCGCGAGGTCTATGTCGAAGCCGACGGCCAGATGCGCCTCTTTCCCACCATGGAGAAGGTGCCTGAGAAGATCAGCTACCGCCTCCCGCCGCTTTCGCTCTTGGACGAGCTGCCGCTGAGTTATCAGCGGCCTCAGGTGGAGGACAAGTCGGTTGCCCTGCTGGATTCGCTGGCAAGCTTCGGTGTGCAGGCCAGTCTGCTGGCCATCGTGCAAGGTCCCACAGTCACTCGTTATGAGCTGCAGCCGGCCCGGGGCGTCAAAGTCAGCCGCTTTACCTCCCTCACCAACGACATCGCCCTGGCCCTGGCCGCCAAGGCCGTGCGCATCGAAGCGCCCATTCCGGGCAAGTCCGCGATCGGCATTGAAATCCCTAACGAGCAGACCGAACTGGTTGTTCTTCGAGATATCTTGGGCGCGCCCAAGTTCCGCAAATCGACCGGGATGAGCATCGCTTTGGGCAAAGATTTGAGCGGTACTCCCACCTTTGCTCCGCTGCAAAAGATGCCCCACTTGCTGGTGGCGGGAACCACCGGTTCGGGTAAATCGGTGTGTATCAACGGCCTGATCATGAGCTTGCTCTACCGGTTCACCCCGCGTGAGTTGCAGCTTCTGATGATCGATCCCAAGCAAGTGGAGCTCTCGATTTACGAAGGCATCCCGCATCTCATCTCGCTGGCCAAGGGGGCCGGTGATACCAAGAATGAAGGCGCCATCATCTGCGATCCCAAGCGAGCCGCCCTGGCCCTCAACCAGATCGTGGAGCTGATGGAGTTCCGTTACGGTCTTTTCGCCTCGGCGCGCGTGCGCAACCTGGATGAATACAATGAACAGGCCGAAGATCGGCTGCCCTGGGTGGTGGTTCTGATCGACGAGCTGGCCGACCTGATGATGGTGGCCTCCAAGTCGGTGGAGACCAGCATCTGCCGAATCGCCCAGAAGGCTCGCGCGGCCGGGATTCACCTGGTGCTGGCCACCCAACGGCCCTCGGCCGACGTCATTACGGGCCTGATCAAGGTTAACGTGCCGAGCCGAATCGCTTTTGCCGTGTCTTCTCAGGTGGACTCGCGAGTCATCCTCGATACCGGCGGGGCCGAGCAGTTGCTGGGTAAAGGCGACATGTTGTTCTGTCCGGTGGATGCCTCCGATCCTCGCCGTCTGCAAGGCTGCTACGTGACCAATGAGGAGATTCTCAGAGTGGTTGAATGGTGGCGAGCCCAGGGCACTCCCGACAACTTGATTCAGCTCAAGGTGGGAGAAGCTCCAGAAGAAGCCGCCGAAGAGGAAGAGGGTGACGCCGACGACCAACTGGTGGAGCAGGCTCTCTCGGTGGTTTTGCGTCGCCAGCAAGCCTCGGCCTCACTTTTGCAAACCGAATTGAAGGTCGGCTACGCCCGTGCCCGTCGGCTCATCTACCTGATGGAGAAGAAGGGCTATATCGGACCGGCCGAGGGCAGCAAGCCGCGCAAGATCCTGGCTACCGGACCGGCCTGAGCCTGACAAGATTTGAACAAGGGGCCCAAGCACGAGCTTGCGAAACCGGCAGCCCTGCTGTTTGGCTGGAGATCCGGCGAGAGGTTTGGCACAATGAACTTCGTTCAAAAGACCTGTTTGGGCTTACTCTTGTTGTTGGTGGGTTGTGGCTCCACGAATACAACCGGGAGTTCCTCTGCGCCCAGCGATAGCATCCCCAGTCTGCTGGGGATTTTTATTACTCCCAAGAACGCCAGACTGCATTCGGGTGAGAGCCTGAGTTACCAGGGAACGGCTGGCTACAACGACGGTGCCAGCACCGACGTCACTCAATTGCTCAGCTGGACCTCCTCCGATCCCAGCCTGGCCACCATTGGTTCCAATACCGGCCTGGCCCGAGCCGCCGCACTGAGCGCGGTCATTCCGGTCAGAACCACCAACATTTCTGGCTTCAATAGCGGCTACGGGGAAGTCACTCCGCTCACGGTGGTGCCGGCGGTGGGGACCCTCCAGGAGCTCGCTTCGGGTGGGGCCCCTTTCCAGATCGCGGCCGGTCCGGACGGCAATCTTTGGGCCAGCGACCTGGCCAGTGTTCGTCTCCTCAAGATCGGCGCGGATGGGACCGTCAGCGAATTCAAGGCCGGCCTGACGGATTCGGCCCTGGGTCTGTGCGCCGGACCGGACGGTAACCTCTGGTTTGTGGAAGGCAGTGGCCGGATCGGACGCATCACCCCCAACGGAACGGTCACCGAATTCAGCGCGGGCCTTTCACCGGGCGCTTCGCCGGCCGCCATTTGCAGCGGTCCGGATGGCAATCTATGGTTTACCGACGTGACCCTGGACCATATCGGTCGTATCACGCCCTCGGGTCTGATCAGCGAGTTTTCCACCGGCGTCACGGCGGGTGCCCAGCCGCAGGCCATTTGCAGCGGTCCGGATGGGAATATCTGGTTCACTGAGAGCAGTGGCAACCGAATTGGGCGGATCACAACCGCAGGCCAGGTCAGCGAGTTTTCCAGCGGAATCACGGCCGGTGCCTTTCCTCTGGGAATTACGGCCGGGCCGGACGGCAACCTCTGGTTTACCGAGGCCGGCGGTCATCGCATCGGGCGCATCACGCCCGCGGGCAGCGTGACCGAACTGAGCAGCGGAATTACGGCCGGCTCAAGTCCCAACGGGATTTGTGCAGGCCTGGACGGCAACCTCTGGTTCACCGAACAGGTGGGCAATCGAATCGCACGGATCACGACGGCCGGTGCCGTCACCGAGTTCGCTGCCGGTCTGACCGCCAACGCCCAGCCCACCGGAATTTGCAGCGGCCCCGGTTCCAATCTTTGGTTTTGTGAAACCGGTCAGGGCAAGATCGGCGTAATCGTTCCCTGACCTAGAGGTTACAATTCGCTAGCCTGCTGGCAATCCGCCCATGCTTTGCTAGGCGGGATGAAAATTACGGCGGCTCCTCAATTTGCGCCTCCCCGACGCCTGCCGTCCGGGGCTCAGTCGCCCACGCCCCAGCCGCCCAATCCCACCCCTCCGCCCAGTCCGCCCGATAAGAACCTGCAACTGATCGATACACTCAAGCGTCGTTCCAGTCTGGTCAACATGCTCGACCCGGTGGGCATGACTTTGGGCCTGGTTTGCACCCCCGCTCAGTCCTGGGGCGAGCTGTCGACGATCGGGGGCCATCTGCTGCAGGGGCAGACTGGAGCGGCCCAGAGCGCCATCGAAGGTCTGGTGCACCGTGCCGTCAATCCCGGTGCTCCCTTCAGTTACCTGTATCGGGGCGGCCAATGGGCCGGGGCCGGAGTGGATGGGGCTATCGGAGCCTTAGAGATCCGTCAGGGACTGAAAACCAAAAATTCTCCCATGGTGGCCATGGGCGTGGCCGACTTTATCGGTGGCACCTCGTCGGCCGCCGTGGCCGCCGGTTTCCCCGGCACCTCGCTGGCCATGACCGTATGCGCGGCCGCCCTCAAGACCGGACTGGTGGCCTGCCGTCCCCACGATTTCACTCAGATTCAGCGGATGAAGACGGTCTTCGACGCTGGTTTCGCCGTATCCAGTTCCATGTTGCGGGCCGGAGTGGGCGTGGTGCCTGCGCTCTGCATCCAGAGTGCCCTGGGTCTGACCGAGCTGGCCTACATGAATCACTCCGGCTTCCGCGAGAAGACCGACCAGGCCGTTTACTGGCTGGTCGGTAAGCTAGATCGCTAAGGCTTCTTCTCGATCCGGCTTTCTTCTTCCGGTTCCACCCACAGGATGAAGTCCTCGATAAAGGCCTGCCAGAAATCGCCCCGCGTGTCCACGACCTGAGGGGAAACCAGTTGTAGCGTATAGAGCGGCACAAAGGTCGGGCTGCTCAGGCTGGGGTTGGATACCGGCAAGAGGCTGGCATGGTCGTGGGAGTTCGGGCTTGGCACCCAGTAGGTTCCGGTGGACAGGAGCTGTTGACTGGTCGACTGAGAAGCCAGGCCTCGCAGATCCTGTCCAGAACGCCTCAGTTCGGTTTCCACCTCGTTTTCCAGGGACGAGTGCTGGCCCCCTGAATTCGATTCCGTCTCCACCTCGCTGTTGCCACCCGCTCCGCCGCCCGAGACCGAGCGGTCGTTCACCAGCACTCCGTTGCGATAGACGTCGCCTGACTGGCTGTTCTGGCGCAGCACAAAATCCGCCTGAGTCCCCTGCACGCGCGCGGCCGCCCCCGCATTGGCGTCATTGGGCCCAAAGATGCCCAGGTCTAGCTGGCCGGTGGTGTTGATGGTGGCGACCCCACCCGGCCCGACCTGGCTGGCCCCCAGCAAGTTCAGAGTGTCGACTTTGACTCCGCCTGACCCGCCAGTGACCACATGACCCTGAGTATAGATCGACCCCGCAGGTGCGTTAAGGGTAATACGCTCAGCGCTCAGGTTCCCTTCCAGCTTAATTCGGCCCGCATCCGAGTTCAGACTGAGGTCTCCATTCCGGACCTGCACCCCGGGCGCCGTCATGTCTCCGGCCGAACTGAGGTCGACGTTGCCCCCGTTGGCTCGGATCAGTTGGCCAGCTCCGGCCAGCAGTGTTCCCCCCGACGTCATCGAGAGATTCACTCCAGGCTGCAGATCCAGTGCCCCGTCACTGGGGACCACGTTCCAGAGAATGCTGCTGGTGGCTTCCAGGCGAATGGTGCCGGACGAGACCGCCTCCAGGGCCTGAACCGATACCGTACCCACTCCCTGCGGGCGGCCGCCGCCGTTGCCGTTGCGAACATCTGGCACGAAGGAGTCGAAGGAACCGGCTAGATTGACGATCTCCACCGAAGTCGGGTCGAGCAAGACCACCCCGGACGAGGCCAGACCCCCGCTGACGTCAGGTGCACGCAGCAACTGGGGGCTTTGACCGCTGAGCTCCACAAAGCCCCCTCCACGAGCCTGCAGTTGACCCGAGCTAAAGGCGGTTCCGGCCGAGAGAATCTCAAGGTGTCCTCCCTGGCCTCCGGATTCCAGTGCATTGGCGGAGATGGTGCCGCTGGCCAGGTTGGCGGTGAGTTGACTCGAGTTCAAAGTCACCCGCCCTCCCTGACTCCCGTCGGCCGAAATCACGCCGCTATTGCTCAGAATACCCGAGGCTAAAGGAAGCGAAATGGCTTCCGGGCTGGCCGGGGTGGCCAGCACCTGGCTGAGCGAGTCGGTCAGTTGACCACGGGTCAGCAGGACGGTTTGAGCTTCCTGGGCCTGAGCTCCGCGCCAGCCATCCGGAATGGTCACGCTGAGCAAGCCCTGGGCGTCGAAACTCAACGTGGCCTGGCTGGATGCGCCCAGAGAGATCTGGCCCTGACGAGCCACAATCAGGCCTTCGTTATGAATCAGCGGCGCGCTCAGGACCAGATAGCCGCCTTCACCCACTTCCAGTTTACCCTGGTTGACCACCGCCGCCATGGGGATGCCGGGGGCCTGCAGAAGGTGGTATTTGCCCTGCAGAAAGTCGCTGTCCGACATCGACAGGGTACTGGCCACCAGGCTACCGGTGTTGACCTGAGCGGTGGATGTGAAAAGAATGCCGTTCGGATTGAGCAGAAAGATGCTACCGTTGGCCTGCAGCATCCCCTCGATCAGGCTTGCCTGGGAGCCCGTCACTCGATTCAAAGTCACGCCTTGCTGGGGTTGCAGAAAGCGCACCAGTTCCTGGGGTGAAATATTGAAGGAGGACCAGTTGATAATGCCCTGGGGGCTGCTTTGCAAGATCTGCAGAATGTTGCCGTTGCCTTGAAGCTGGATCTGCCCGTGGATGACTTGCCCGCCTTCGGGTAATGCGTGGGCCCACCCGGTCAACAAAAGCCCGGCCAGCAGGGTGCGTCGAAACATAAGGCCTCCTAAAACCTGGTCTGCACTCCGCCGTAGATGGCGGGCGAGGATTGATTGAGGTTGCTGCTGGGGGACAGCGGGAATCCGATGTCCAGGCGAGCTGAGCTGGCATTGCCCAATCCCACCCGGAAGCCGAAGCCGCAACCGGTCAGTTTGTTACCCCGCAACAGATCCCCGGGGCCGGCACGCTTCAGGGAGACGCCGCCGTGGTCGAGGAAGAAGGCCATCTGGAAGCGGTCCGGTTCATCTTCGATGGGCGACCAGCGCAGCTCACCGCTGACCAGGTAGCCGTCGTCTCCCAGTAGTTCGGCCTGAGCAAAGCCACGCACGGTATCTGGACCTCCCAGGGCAAATTGCTCGGCCACGTAGAGCGATTGAGTGGCCCACTGGGCTGAGCCGCGCAGGATGCCGCTGAAGCCTGGAGCCAGGCTCTGCACCCGGGCCAGCTCCACATTCAGCTTGCCAAAGCCGCCCGAGGCTCCCTGCCGACTGACCAGCGGGTTGGAGGCTCCCGTCCCGCCCAGGCCCTGGGTCCACGAGGCTTGGAGCAACGTGCGACCCGAGACCTCGCGCCAGTCTTCCTGGTAGGTCAGACGAGCCGAGGTGTAGCGGTCGTGAGTGAAAGGGGTGGACCCTCCAAAAAAGCTGTTGGAGACGTCCTTATAGGTGACAGCCAGGCCCAGATTGGAACTATGTTCAAACGACCGGTCCAGGGCCTGGGCCAGTCCCAGGCTATAGACATTGGCGCGGCCACGGATGTCCAGGATGGCTCCCAGCCCCTGGGAGACGCTAAAGGCACCATTCTGGTAGGAGGCGTTGAGCTGGGTTCCATCCAGCCCCAGGGGAGTCGCATAGTTGGCCTGAAAAAAGTTGGTATTGGTGGCCGGGAAGCCGATCACTCCTCGCAGACTTAGCTGGTCGCCCTGACCCACCAGGTTTCCCGCCTGGAAGTTCAGTCCCACGCGATTGATGCCGGTAGCGGTTGTGCCGTAGTTGTTGTAGTCCAGGCCGGCGTGCACGGGCAAGGCGTCCTCGACCTTCAGCACCGCATCCACTTCTCCATTGGCCTGGCCGGGCTTCAGAGTGGCCTTGACCTTGAGATCACTGAATTCATTGAGCAGAATCAGACTGCGCACAAAGTCATCGTGGCGGAGGGCGCCGTCCCCGTAGCTGGCCAGAAAGCGCTGACGGATCCACTCGGGATCGTAATTCTCAGCCCCCTCCACCTCAATTTTGCCCAGGCGACCTTCCACCACCTTGAGGCGCACCTGGGACGAATCGAAGGCCTGCTCTGGAATGAAAGCCTTGATCAGCATGTATCCCGACCGATGGTAGTAGGCCGTGACCTCGCGGGCGGCGTCTTTCATCTCGTCCAGGCTCAGGTCGCGGCCCAGCCAGGGCTGCACCACCTGACGGAGTTCCTCGGACGAGACCAGCTGGTTGCCCTCAAACAGGAACTGCTCCACCCGTAGGGTCTGGGCGCCGGCCAGCAGAGGGGAGCACCCCAGCAGGGCAGTCAGCAGACACTGCTTCAAAAATCTCATTGGGACTTCAGTCCTTTCGTCTCGGAGTCAAGCTTTGGGCGTCCGGTTCGTCGGGCTTGGGCTCCACATAGGTGATATCGGCAGCTTTGACCAGGCGGCAAATCCGGTTCCACTGACTGTCGATGGCGATCCCCTGGAAGCGTCGTTGGGTGCGCTCTTCAAGCGCGCGCAGCTGAGCCAGCAGCTGGTCGCCGCGCTGTCGTTCCTGGAGCAGTTCCTCGGCCTGCTTTTGCTGGTCCGCCTCCAGTTTGTCCACCTGGCGACGGGCCTCGGCCAGTTCTGCCTGATTCCGCCGGAGTTCCGCCTGGGCCAGTTTCACAGCTGCCTGTGCGCTGGCCAACTGAGCATCCCTTGCCAGTAAGGCTTTGCGGGCCGTTTCCAGCTGGCTCTGGATGGTGCGCGTGGATTCAGCGTAGATTTCCAACTGGGCGGTGAGAAAGAGCACGACCGGGTCATCCTGTGAGATGGGCAGGCGGGGTTCCATCGCCTGAGCCAAGGCTGAAACGTCGGACAAGACCAGCGCCTGCTCCCGTTTCAGGCGTTCGACCGCGGCCCGCAGCTTTAGAAGCGGGTCCACCTCGCTGCTTTCCTGGCGGGCGTAGTTCTGCAGAGTGAAGTCGCTAGCCAGTAAGACCTCACGACCCTGGCCTCGCTCCTGTTGCCCCAGCTTAAGCTCCAGCAGCCGAATGCGTGCCTGCAAAGCCGCGTTCTGGGCTTTCAGCTCTTCTTTCTCGGCCTCCAGCAACTCGATGGCGTCTTCACTGACCACGCGACGCTTTTGTAGCTGGCGCACGTTCTCATTGGCCAGATCGCGGCGCACAACCTCGGCTGCCGGGGCGGCCATCCCCTCGCTGCGGCGCTCCAGGATTTCCAGCCGGGCCACCATCTTCTTGATCTCGGTGGACTTCAGTAAAAGTTCGTCCTGCACCAGCTTCTTCTCGGCTTCGGCCTTTTCGGATTGGGCTCGGGCCAGGTCCAGCTGGGCCACCAGGCCACCCACGTCCTGGGGGGTGCGGGGTCCGGCCGCGGATACACTCTCGGCCAGTACCCAGCGCTCGGCACCCTTGCCCTGATAGTGCAGAATGGGGTTTTGACTGCGTTTGAGGTTGGTGCTCACAGACAGAGGCACCGACTCCCCCAAGTAATGGGTCAGACTCTGAAGTGAGACTTTTGCGTCGGAACTGACGGCTCCGCTGCGCAGCCCCTCAGCCAGATAGTAGGTGAAGAAGCCGTGTCGTTTCTCTTCCCATTCCCAGGAGCGCTCGCCCACGTCGCAGGAGAACAGGGTGGCGTACTCCTTGCTGCCTTTAGAGAGTGAAAAGGCCTGGTAGCTTTCGCTGGCAGCATTGCTCTCCGGAGCCACCGTGTTGCGACAGGCGTCAAAGATAAAGAGAATTTTTGACGTCGGAAAGCCCGCCAGTTGGGTAAAGAGTTCGTTGCTGCGCAGGCTGGAGACTCGTAGGGTCTCAACGCTACGATTGTCCGCCTCCTCGGTCAGTAAGTAGCCCTGATCCATGGTGACCCCGTGCCCGGCGAAGAAAAAGACCAGGGTGTCCTCCGCTCGACAGTGCCCTTTCAACCAGCCAATGCGCGCCATAATGTTGGTGGCGCGAGGGGAGAGTTCGGGCTCGATGCTATCGCTGGTAAAAGCGAAGATGTTGCTTTCGGGCACCTTGCCCAGGTCACGGAAAGACTGAGCCACCAGTTTGGCGTCGGCGCCGGCATAGCGCAGATCGCCCACGCTGGGAACAGAGTATTTGTCGACACCGACGGCCACTACCCAGGTCTGCGGACGCGGCTGTGCCCAGGCGCTGCCCAGAGTCGTGGTCAGGGCCCAGGCTGCCAGGAGCCCGTGCGGCCTTTTGCAAAAGTCCATAGCGCGCTTACCATATCACGAACGGGTGAATGTTTTGTAGGAAAATCGGCCTAGCCGGGTTGCGACAAATCTCCCAGGCACCCCTCGATTGCTTCGGCGACTTCTTTCAAATCGGCGAAGCGCGCTGAAGGGTCCCGCGCCATCATCTGGTCCACGATTGCGTAAAGTTTTCTTGATTCCCCCAAGAGTTGAGCCAGCGGGGTGGGGAATTCGGTCATGCGCCAGACCAGAGCCTCGGCCGCTGGCAGTTCGGGAAAGGGGGATTTCCCCGCCAGCATTTCATAGGCGATGACACCCAGAGCATACTGATCCGAGCGGGCGTCGTTGCTGACCCCGCTGAGTCGCTCGGGCGCCAGGTATCCCAGTGTTCCCAGAACGCTATGGGTGCTGGTCAACTGACTGGAATTGGGATCGACCGCCAGACCGAAGTCGACGATCTTAGGGAGGTTCTGCTCCATCACCACATTTTCAGGCTTGAGATCCCGATGCAGAACCTCGTGGGAGTGAGCATAGGCCATAGCCCGGACGATCGAATAAAGAACGTTCGCCTTCTCCAACTCGCTGTGGGCTTCTTTCAGCCAGAAGCGCAGATTGCGTCCCCGCACCCACTCCATGGTGTAGAACAGGTAACCGAGTTCCTGACCCGATTCCAGCACTCGCACGATGCCAGGGTGGCGCAGTTCGGCGCAGATCCTGGCTTCGCGCAAGAAGCGACGTCGGTCTTCCTCGGTGGTGGCTTCGGTCACGCGAAAGAGCTTGACGGCGACGGCTTTTTCTTCGTCCAGGCTGTGGGCAGGCAGGGCCCGGTAGACGGCTCCGAAGCCGCCTTCCCCCAGCTTTTCCACCAGCAAATGACTTCCCAGTTGCTTGAACAGCAGCGGGTTCTGAAAGTCCGCTGACTGTTGCAATCGCTCCAGATTCCAGCGCCAGTTTCGCTGTCTCCAGATCAGCGTCAGGGCCAGACCGCTGACCACCGCCAGGCTCCAACTACTCCAGGGTAGCAAAGTCTTTCCCCATAAAGCTTGCTGGCTGGCCATGAAGACCCAGCAGGGACCCAAGACCAGCGCCATCCAGGCACGCAGTCGGGTCAGAAGCGAGCCCAGCAGCAGACCCAGCCAGCCTCCCAGAACGGGCAAATACCATGGGGAGTTCTGGTAGTAGCGATCCTGCATTAAGTTGCTGAGGACGGTGGCGTGAATTCCCACCTTGGGGTGGGTTGGGTCGAGCACGGTCGAGGCCAGGTCCCCCACCCCAGGGGAGACATAGCCAACGAAAACCGCCTTGCCCTCCAACATCGATTCCCCCGCTGCTTGCCAACGATCCAGGTCTTTGACGGAGACAAACTGAATGTTGCTGCCGTATTCCGACCAGGCCGTTCGCGGTTGAAAGTAGAGTTCGTTCGGAAAACTCGAGTGGCCATCGCTGAGCCGGCCACCCGTCAGCCTGAAGCTCTTGAGATTGAGGCGCTTGAGTCGCAGGTAGGCCAGCCAGGCCAGCGAGGGGCTCTCTTCCTGGCTGTAGTAAAGCTGATATTTACGGATGATTCCGTCCCAGTCGCGCTGCAGACTGGCTACCCCCACTTCATCCGGGCCCGGCAGGCGGACGGATTCGCCCAGGTTGCGCACCAGGATGACGTCGGGCTGGCGATACACCTCTCGCCACAGGTTCTTCAGATCCTGGTCGCTCCCGCGCGTGATCAGCACATCCAGGATGATCACGGCTGCCCCCTGGTCGCGACAGGTCTTCACCACTTCGGCCAAAGCGTCATATTCTTGACTGAGCGTTTTCCATTGGGCCAGCTCGGTTTCTTTCAAGCTCAGGTGGGCCATCAAAGGATACTGAGAGGGAAGCTCGCCGTGTCTCAATTCCAGGTTACGATCGAAGAAATAGCGGTCCCAGGGCAACCAGGGTCGAGCCTGACTGAGTAGGGAGGTCAAGACCAGTCCCGCCGTGGTCAGCCACAGGCTCAGCCGTCGGTTTAATTTACGGACGGGTGGCAAATCGACTGATCACCACTGGATGCTGAGCTGGCTTCCAGTGAATCGAACGGGCGCTGGCCTCCCAATTGGGCGGGGCCTCTCCAGGAGGGAGGGAGTCAACCGGTCGGCCCGCGGCTCCCGCGCGCACGGCGCCCACCTCCTGAATGATATCACCGGCCAGGGCTGAGCCTCCCTTGTTTTCCGAGTGCCACAGGACAATCTGGTCGTAGAGTTTTTGGGCATACTGGCTACAGTCCTGGCCCTGGTCGGCGGCTCTCTGCCAATCGCGCCGCAGGGCCTTGACCTGTTCTGACTCGGGCGAGTCGGAAAGCAGTAGCGCCAGGTAGGTCTTGCTGCCGCTCAAACTTCCCCGCTTCCAGCCTGAAACTTTGGATTCGTTCGGATCCAGAGTGAGAATCAGAGGAAGCTCTTTGGGCTCCATACGGCCCCGGCTCGAATTGAAAACCACGGCGGCCACCCTGGACGGTCCGTTCTTGATTCGCAAGAAGAGCCTGGCATCGCCGGGCAGCCTGGCCTTCTGGTTCAGAACCACTTCTGGTCCCAGGCGGTTATCCTGGCTGAGACAATAGCTCCAGCTATACTGGATTTCGCCTTCCTGTCTGGATTGTGCCCGGGCATTCGAGCCCAAGCAGAGCATGGCTGACAACAGAAGCAAACGTTTCACGGGTCGCACTTCTTGTCCGTCCAATGAGCCCCTGCTGCATCCGCGCGCGTGGGACGCCCGAGCTCCGGCCGGTCAGGCCAGCGCTTTACTGAGAGTCGTCAGCAACAGGTGGACCGAATACGGCTTGGGCAAGAAATGCTCCAATCCAGCGTGAATCAGCTTGTTTTCTTCGAACTGGCTACCCAGTCCGCTGGCGGCCACAATCGGCAGAATCGGGTTCATTCGCCGCAGCACCCGCACCACCGAGGGACCATCCAGAATTGGCATCATCATGTCGATGAGGACCAGCGCGATCTCTTCGCGCTGGCTGGCGTAGACGCTCAGAGCATCAGCACCGTCTTCAGCCAGCAGCACTCGGTAGCCAAAAGCCGTCAGAGTTTGAGCGGTGGTTTGACGCACCGTCAGTTCGTCGTCCACCACCAGAATCAGCTGGCCCTGACCTCGGGGCAGTTCTATATTTTCCGGGTCATCGGGCCGGGTGTAGTCGACTTGCTGGGCGGGCAGGTAGATTTCGAACCGGGTTCCCTGGCCCAGCTGACTCTGGCAGCGAAGGAAGCCAGAATGGCTGCGGACGATGGCCAGACTGGTGGACAGCCCCAGGCCGGTGCCTTTACCCACTTCTTTGGTGCTGAAGAACGGGTCAAAGATTTTCTCCACCACCTCGGGCGAGATGCCCGTGCCGTTGTCCTCCAGAAGGATGCACAGGTAGGGGCCAGCCTTGGCCTCAGCCACCAGACCGCAGTATTGCTGATCGAGCATCCGGTTTTCGGCGCGAAGGGTCAGACGCCCGCCCTCTGGCATCGCGTCCCGGGCGTTGACGCAGAGGTTCAGGAGTACCTGCTGAAGTTGGGTGGGGTCGCCTGAAACCAGCCACAGGTCGGGGTCGAAGCTTCGAAGGACCTCGATGTTCTTGGGGAAGGTTTCGCGAATGATCTTGACCACGTCGATGAGCAGATCGCTGACGCGAACGGGTAGACGCTGACCTTCCACCCCGCGGGCAAAAGAAAGCACTTGCTTGACCAGCTCTGCCCCTCGCTGAGCGCAGGACTCAATCAACTCCAGGGATTCAACCTTCTCCGGGTCCTGCTCTTCCATCTTCAAGAGGTTGGCCGAGAGCAGGATGGGGGCAAGAATGTTATTCAGGTCGTGGGCTACACCACCGGCCAGGGTTCCGATGCTCTCCAGGCGCTGGGCTCGTAGGAACTGGGCCTCGATCTTCTTGCGCTCCGTAATGTCAGTTCCCAAGGTGAGAATGGAGATGGGGTTGCCGCGCTCGTCGCGCAGCAAGGTCCAGCGCGAATCAATATTCACCCGCTCACCGCTACGGGTGCGCTTGACCACTTCGCCCATCCAGGCTTCCTGTTCGAGGACCGCTTGCGAAGCGGCCTCGAAGACCTCCAGGTCATCCTGCAGAACTTCATCCAGTTTTCGGCCCAGAACCTCGTCTTCGCGCCAGCCAAAGATCTGAGTCGCGCCCTTGCTCCAGGAGAGAATGCGATGCTCCAGGTCGTGCACGATGATTGCGTCTCGAGCCTGGTCGATGAGCGCGGCCTGCTGCTCGATTCGCGTTTGAGCAAGGGCTTTTTCCTCTTGCACCATCCGGGTTTCGGTCAGATCCAGCCCGAAGCCGACCAGGCAGGGCCGGCCGTCCAGCACAGTGCGGAAGCCGCTCACATGGTAAGGGAGACGCCGAGCGTCTCGACAGATCAGGGTTACCTCCATGTCGGCCTTGCCCAGGCGAAAGACTTCCTCGATGCGCTCGGCCAAGAGCTTGCGCTCTTCCTCCGGAACAAAGTCAAAGGGGCTCATCGTCTCGATTTCTGACTTGCCGTAGCCGGTGACCCTCTCCAGGCTTGAATTCCAGCGCAGAAACTTGCCCGAATCATCAATCAGATACAGGAGGCCGGGCAGTGCGTTCAGGACCGCGTCGGAAAACTCCAGCTCGTGGGTGAGCTTCTTCTGTGCCTGCTGGCGAACTTGTTCGCGCTCCAGGTTGTCCAGCGCAAAGGAAAGGTCATCGGCGGCTTCAGCCAGCAGTTCAATCTCGCCGGATTGAAAGTAGTTCTCGACCCGGGCGTAGACTACCAGCGTGCCCACCACTTTACCGCCCCGCCGAATCGGCAAGGCCACCATCGACCGGTATTGATGTTGAGTCAGTTGCTGCTGCCATAAGGCCAGACTGGGATCAGTCAACAGCTGGTTGTGCACCTGCGGGTTGCCCAGCCGGAAGGCCAGCCCGGCAGGGCCCATCCCCTCCGGACGCTCATCGCAGTAGACGCGAATCGAGCCAAGATAGCCGTCCAGATCACCGGCCTGAGCCACCGGTATCAAGCGCTCGCTGTCAGCGTCCCGCCAGCCAATCCAGGCCATGCAGAACTGCCCCTGATAGACCAGGGCGTGGCAGACCTTTTCGAACAGCTCTTGCTGGGTTTGGGAGGTCACAATGGCCTGATTGACCTGACGCAAAGCCGAGTACAACCGGGTCAGGCGGCCGATGGCGGCTACCTGTTCATTCGGGGCGTCGCTTTGCTGTTCCGTCATATAAACCCCAGTTCTGGCAGTCTAACAGTTATTCTGTAACTGGTATTAACCATCGGTAGGGGACAATACCTTCCCGACTCCACGTGAATTGCTAGTATGTTCTGCCCAGGCGAACAGCACAGGATTCTTTAAGGTCGGTCGGCTAGGCTGTGAGCATGAAAATCATGGCCAACCTTCAGTCCAACGCTCCCCACCGCCCCTGGCGGCCCGATTCGCCCGGCAAAAACCCTTTGCAGATGGATCGATTCGAACTGCAGCAGGAGGTCTGGGATTCGCAGCGTGAGGTGGCCAACCTCCGCGCCAAGATTCAGAGTGGCCAGACCACGGCGGTGGCCGGCATGGGCGTCCTGTTTACCTCGCTCGGCATTATGGCGGCCCAGAGCATGCTCACCGGGGGACTCAGCGCTCTGCAGATGGCCCCGGTCGCCGTCGGTGCGGCCACCGGCGTGGGAATCTTTGCGACCGGCCTGTGGAAGCGTGACAGCAATGAAATGAACCTGACCGAAGCTCGCTTCAACGCTGAACACCTTAAGGCCGTCTACGATCAACGTTTTCCCACGTAAGCTCCGTTCTGCGCTCTCTTTACATTCTTTACAATGTTCTCAAGGAATGTTGACCACTCTTATCGGCCGGAATCTGGGGACGATGAAGTGGACGGGGGAGAAAACTGGAGCAAGTATTCAGATGGCAATCTCAGGAATTTCGAGCGCCTTGAGCAGTAGTGCTGTTCGGGTGTTCACTTCCGCAACTGGCTCTGCAGGTCCAAGAGTCGACCGGGATGGGGATGGCGATGGGGACGGTCCACGCGTCTCGCAGAGGGGTCAGCTTATGAGTCAGTTGCAAAAGTTGCAACAACAGGACCCTGCCAAGTTCAAGCAGTTTATGGCTCAGGAGGCGGCCAAGTTAAAGGAGGCGGCCAGCCAGGCCAGCGGTCAGGATGCCAGTCGTCTGGCCAAGCTGGCCGACAAATTTCAGCAGTCGGCTACCAGTGGCGACCTGTCTGCCTTTCAGCCCAAGAGCGTGGTGCAGACTGCTGCCTCACAAGGAGTTCAGGCCTACCAGCAGGCTCAGGCTCAGGCTCACCATCATCACCACGGCGGTGGGGAGAAGGCAGGTGGAGCGATGCAACAGGCGCTCTCCAGCTTGAGTGCCGACCTGGCCAGCGCATTGGGTGGAGCGGCCTGAGCAGGCCGGAAGATTGGCAAAAATAAACAGATGGGGCGGCAGGGAATCGGAGTTAACATAGAATTAACATCCCTATGCTCACCATACTGATTGCCGGCACCGCCGCGCTCTGGCTTCTCACTCAGAACAATCAGCCCAAGCCGGTCCCCGTCAAAGTCAAGAAATCCTAGGACCGACCTTCGAGATGTCCACCCAGAAAGCCGGGTGGGCATTTTTTATAAGCAAAGTCGAGCCTAAAGTCTCAAATCCAGGTTTTCAGGCAGGGCCAATGCCCGCACGACCGTAAGCAATCTTCGTTGGAAACACAGCCTTATAGCCAGTTGACCAGTTCGGTCACCCTTGACAATTGCGACCGCGAGCCGGTCCACATCCCCGGATGCCTGATGCCTCACGGTGCTTTGCTGGCTCTGCGGGTGGATGACGGGCAGATCCTGCAAGCCTCTCAGAATCTAGAGCCACTGCTCGGAATTTCCTGCCAAGAATCGCTCGGCACTCCATTGGAACAATTCTTCCCGGGATTGCTCGGCATTCTCCAGCAGACCACCGCGGCCACCCTTTCTCCGGTTGCGGTTCCCGAAGGCAATCGCAACGGACTGCAACTGGTGGCGCATCGTCAAGGATCACTCTTCATTCTGGAGTGGGAACCGGCTCCAGTGGATTCTACCAGCTTGCTGTTGGGCACGCAGGCGGCTCTGGCGCGCCTGGAAGGCTGCCAGGAACTCCAGGGGTTATTGCAGATGCTGACCGAGGAAATGCGACACCTGTTCGGCATCGACCGGGTCATGGTGTATCGCTTTCATCCCGATTGGACGGGGGAGGTGCTGGCCGAATCCGCCCACGAGAAGTTGGACTCGCATTATTTGGGGCTGCATTTCCCCGCCAGCGACATACCCGCTCCGGCACGCGCGATCTACCAAAAGATCTGGCTGCGCGTCATTGAAGATGCGAAAGCCCAGCCGGTGGCCATTCAACCGCTGCTCAACCCCGACTCGGGCCAGCCCCTCGACCTCACCTATAGCGTACTACGAGCCGTCTCCCCGATGCATATTGAATATCTCAACAATATGGGAGTGCGAGGGACCGTCTCCTGTTCCTTGAGAGTCGAGGGTCAACTCTGGGGGCTGGTGGCCTGCCACCACTACAGCCCGCTGGTCTTGCGCCAGCAGCAGCGTGCTTCGCTGGAGCTTTTCGCCCGAGTCATCTCGCAGCGTATCGATCAGCTGCAGCAGGCCGCCACAGCCGGTGAGCGGGAGGGTCTGGTTCACACTCTGGAAGAACTGGCCGAGCGGCTGGAGCGGGAGGACCAGGCCGGGCTTTTTGCGGCTTTGCCTCTGCTGCAAAGCATTCTCTCGAGTCGCGGCGTGGTCGTCTCGCATCAGCGCGGCTGGTATTCCATCGGGGACGTCCCGTATGAGAGTGAATTAGAGGAGATCCGCCGCAACCTCTCTTCCTCCCTGCAAGACCGGGTGTTTCACACCGAGCGGTTACCTGATCGCCTGCAGTTGGAACATCCGGCTCGTCACTGCGGACTCCTGGCCCTGGCTCCCAGCGGTCCGGAAGGGGAAGTGGCTTTCTGGTTTCGTCCCGAGGAAGCGTCCACCGTGCGTTGGGCCGGGCATCCCCAGAGCAAAGAGGTGCGTTACGGTCCCAACGGACCGCGGCTCCATCCGCGCGCCAGTTTCGCGGAATACATCCAGCGCGCCACCGGACACTCCCGTCCCTGGAGCGGATTTGAATTGTGGAAGGTGCAGCAGTTGCTGCGGGTCTTCGACTCCAGCGCCGCCCGTCACAGCCGGCGTATGCAGGTCGCCAACCTGGCCTTGCAGCGCAGCAACGAGGAGCTGGATTCCTTTGCCTTCATGGCCTCCCATGATTTGCGCGAGCCACTCCGCGGGATTCATCACTACGCGCAGTTCCTGAAAGAAGACTATGGCGATCGCCTGCCCCCGGAGGGGCGGGAGATGCTGGACGGAGTGGTGGGACTGACCTCTCGGATGGAGTCCCTGATTGGCTCCTTGCTGGCCTTTTCCCGTCTTAACCATCAGCATTTGGAATGCTGTCCCTGCGATTTGCAGAAAATGGCTCAAGAGTCAGCCACGATTCTGTTCTGGTCGCGCAAGCTTCCCGGTCAGCTGATCATCCAGCCCGACCTGCCCAGCGTCTATGCCCACCCTCCCTTTCTTGAACAGATTTTAGCCAATCTGCTCAGTAACGCCATCAAATACAGCGAGGACAATCGGGTCATCGAAATTGGTCACGCGCCTCACGATAAGGCTGATGGTCTGGTCACCTTCTATGTTCGCGACAACGGAATCGGGATTCCCCCTGAGTTCCACGAGCGCGTCTTCAAGCTGTTCCGCCGTCTGCATTTGCCCGATGAGCGGGGTGGGGGAGCCGGTGCCGGCCTGACAATTGTGCGCCGTATGGTGGAACGCCACGGTGGCAGAGTGCAGCTCCAATCCGCTCCAGGTCAGGGCACCACCGTGTTTGTGACCCTCAGCGGCCGACCCAGTGCTCCAGCAACCGCTGAAGATCAGCCACCGGAGCCGGTTTAACCAGATAATCGTTCATTCCCGCCGCCTGGCAACGGGAGGATTCGCCCAGCAGAGCATTGGCCGTGAGCGCGATAATCGGCAATTGCCTGGGCGAGAATCTGCGCCGCAGCTGTCGGGTTGCCTCAAAGCCATCCAGCTCAGGCATCTGGCAATCCATAATGACGGCCTGATAGTCGCCTTGCGAAGCCAGTTCCACGGCTCGTCGCCCATCGCTAACTAAGGTGACCTCGTGACCCAGATGTTGCAACTGCAGCGCCAGGACTCGGGCCGCGATCGGATTGTCCTCGGCCACAAGTAATTTGAAGCCCCGTTGCGTCTCTGGTTCGAGGGTGGCGTGAGAATCCTCCGGGGCCGGCTCGGAGACGGCCGCCAGGGGCATCTGAAACCAGAAGGTGGAACCTTGGCCGGGTTGGCTGGTCACTCCCACTTCGCCATTCATTCGCTGAACCAGAGAGCGCACGATGGCCAGACCCAGGCCGCTCCCCTTGGCCCGGTGGTCCAGGCTACCGGCTTGAAAATGGGGTTCAAAGAGACGCCTTTGTTCCGACTCAGAAATCCCTATGCCGGTGTCGCTGACTTCAAACCGCAACTGACCGTCTTCCATAGGCTGGACTGCAAGCGAGACGCGACCGGCCAGGGTGAATTTGATCGCGTTACCGACAAGGTTGTGCAGGATCTGGCGGAGTCTTGCGGGGTCACCGTGTACCCAGGTGGAAACCTCGGGTGCGACCTTCAAATGCAGATCCAGGCCCTTGTCTTCAGCCAGCACTTCCACGGTTTCCCGCACCTGCTCGAAGACCAGAGCCAGGCGAAAAGGGCGGGCATGCAGCTCCAAGGCTCCGGATTCTATTTTGGTCAGGTCGATGAGATCGTCTACGACCAAAAGAAGCGTATCGCAGCAGGATTTCATGCTTGATATAAGTTTCCGCTGTTCGTCCACCATTTCCGTGCGCTGCATCAAGCCGATCAGTCCGGTGATGGCAGCCACAGGGGTGCGCAATTCGTGGCTGGCGTTGGCTACAAATTGCGTCTTGATTCGATCTTTGCGCTCCAGCTCGCGGTTCAGTTCCTCCAGTTGGAGCTCGCGCTGGTGGGTTTCTACCTGCAGCTGGTAGCGCGAAGTGGAGTAGGCCACTGCGTCCCAAAGGGAAACCTCGTTGACCCGGCTTTTGGGCAGGTAGTCGTGAGCGCCAGCTTTCAGGGCGTCCACGGCCACCCGGTCCGAACCGGATCCGGTCATAGCGACCACCGCGCAAGGCATCACACCCTTTTTACGCAGGCCAGCCAGCAGCTCCAGGCCGGTCTGGCCGGGCAGGTGAATGTCCAGGAACATGCAGTGCACGTCGTGCTCGTCCAGGATCACCTGGGCGTCCTCGGCCCTCTCGACCTGAAGTATCTCGATGTCGGGTTGACGGGCCCGCAGACACCGCATCAGCATCAGGCGGTCGGCGGGGGCGTCATCGACAATCAGAAGTTTTTGGGGCGTCACCTGGCCAGGGGGAGAAGTGTCGCCTCGAACCAGTAAGACAGGCATTTTTGCAACAGTAGAACCAGCTGCTCAAAACCTGTGGGCTTGACCAGGTGGCCGCCCGCTCCCTCCAGGAAGCTCTGCTGAACCTCTTTGGGGTCGCTACTGGTGGTCAACACCACAGCGGGAACCAGTTTGAGGTCCCGAACAGAGCGAACCCGGCGAAGAAATTCCAGGCCGCTCATTCCGGGCAGGTTGAGATCGATGAAGAAGATATCGGGTGAGGAGACCTGGCCCCGCTCGATGGCTTCCAGCGCATCCTGAGCATTGGGCCAACGCACGATTTTCGTTTCCGGCGCCAGTTTGCGAATGGCGCGCGTGAAAGCCATGACGTCGGCGTCGCTGTCCTCAACCAAATGTATTGTATCGCACTTCATACTCAGAAGTTACCATTCCCTCAGAGTACCCCTCAAGGGACCGGGGTACCAGGCCTATAAAGAGCGGAACCCCGTCCCACAGGGGACGAGGTTCCGTATTATATAGCCATTGACCACGGACCGCGCTGGCTAGGACAGGTCGATCAAAAACACGTCATCGTCCGTCGATCCATCGTCGTCCGCGGACTTCCAAATGTAGGTTAAATCATCCATCGTTTGGCCTCTGCTTGGTAAGGTTGTCCTTGTAACCTAGGCCACACGGAGAGAATGGCTCATTCTCTCGCATACCTGGGTCGTGGTACTCGCGTACCTGGCTACTTGAGCATGTCCAGGTGAGTCGAGATCGTGCTCGCGTTTTGGGCGAAAAAGTTGCGCAGATTCTGATCATCGGCCTGGGCCCCTGCATCCTGGAAGAGGGCCAGAGCCTTGGCGTGGGCCGAGCGCTGGGTGGCCATATAGTTCCGGTCAAAGCTTGCGCTCGACTGGCGACTCAAACGGGCCAATGCCCCCTGGTCGGCCGCGCTCATGTGGGTCGGCAAAGACACTCCCATTTGGGTGGCCATCGGCATCAGCCTGGAATTGAGATCAGAGTGATCTTTGACCATCATTTGTGCAAACTCACGCACTCTGGGATTGTTGGTTTTCTTCAAGGCCAGCTGGGCCATCTGAACTTCAGCCATGCCGCCCTGAGCCGCCGCGATGATATAGTTTCGGTCCCGAGCGGTGGCTTTGGCACTGGCCGGGTCCCTGGTTTGGTTTACACCGCGCATCACATCGCCCCCGGGATTCAGCGAGCTTGAGTTACCCGGGACTTGAGGCTGTGGGGTCATGCTGGGCGTGCCCTGGGGCAGATTGGGGGAACCGGCGGGAATAGGACTGGAGCTCGGTGTCCCCACATCCGGCGGCGCGCCACTCTTGCTGATCGGCGGGTTGGCGGTGGTGCTGGGGGCGCCAGGTTGCTGAGCCAGCGTGATGGCGGTCGCACCCCACAGGGTGAAGCCGGCCAGGGCCAGCCTGGTTGTGAATTTTTTCATGGTCGTTCCTCTCGTCTCGTGCATACTTGCTGTTTCAGCTTATCCATGCGCAAGCTGGTGGCCCCGGCACAGCCGTACCTGAAGAGAATGACGTGGATCCACCCATCCTGGGGACAGCTTCCTCTCTCGCCCGGGCGACCCAAGGTGTAGCCTGACATCAGTCCAACATCTGGGAGGAACACGACATGAATTTTGAAAACGCCGCCGAAGTCGCCAAGGATAAGCTTGAAGGCCTTAAGACCGCCGCCGTCGAGAGCGTCAATGGAGCTCTTGATTCCGCCAACAGCAGCCTGAACGCCGCCGGGGAAAAGCTCTCGGAAACGGGTGCCAAATTGTGGGAGAGCGCACCCGAAGGCCGGGTGGGCGAGGCTGTAGGGGTGGCCGCTGCAGAAATCGAGCAGGCCGGAGAATATCTGGCCGAAGCCACCGTGCAGGATCTAACTCAGGATCTGGCCGGTTTCGTCAGAAAGCACCCGCTTCAGTCTCTGGCCGCCGGCTTGTTGGTCGGGGGTCTGGCTGGACTGGCCTTCAGTCGCATGCGCTCCGCCCTGCGAGTATAGTCCTTTAAGCATTCATTCATCAGCCCAATCCAACGCTTTCGAGCTATGGGTTGGGCTTCTTCGTTTCTCCCCGGGTGAACATTCTGCCTGAGCAGCGCCAACTTCTCATCTCTAATGACCGCCGAGGGTGAGGGCCATCAGCAAGCCGAAGCCGGCCAGAGCCCCGCCGACCTGAGTTCCAATCCGCAGCTGTTCGACCGGCCGCCAGATCTTGCGCTCCAAATTGCTTGGGTGAGAACGATGGTTGACCTCTTGCTCGGTGCGAACCACGAAGTCCACCACATTGGCGGCCAGCAGTCCCCCCAGCACGGCTCCGGTTGGGCCCAGCAGAGCGTGTCCACCCAGGGCTCCCAGGCCGCCGCCCACGACCAGGCCAGTCAGAGTCTGAAGACTGCGGTTACGGCGGACCCAGTTGGTAAACTTGACCGAGTTATCCGGTTTGAACTCATACTCTCTCTTCCCATCCACTCCCAATTTGACCGTCTCGGTGTGGCTGGTAATCTGGCCGCCCCCATCAAACCAGTATTTGCGCTCGTAGGTCTTGCCACCGTCAGGGCGGGTTTGAACTTGAACCCTCTCATCCGAATGGCCGTTTTCAATGTGCTCGTGGCGGGCCTGATAGGAGCCCGTCTGCCCGGTTTTGGGGTCCAAACTGAGCTTGAAGAATCCTCGCTGGGTTTCCATGGCGAAACCGCGGCCACAGCCGGTGCGATTGTAACTGTCCTCAATGACCCCATCGCGGACGGGGAAGCGTTCTTTGAGGTAGGCCGTTCTCTCGTCCAGTCGATTGACCAGTTCGTTGGCCTTCAGCTGGCTTTGCCAGTCTGTGGGGGATGCGCTGATTTTCACTTGCCTGTCACTCCGAAACTTGCTCTTGTGCTTTCTACAGCATACTCTCGAGGGGTCGCGAAAAGGTTGTATGACGGGCCCGCGGGTGACCGGCAGGTTAACAGTTCTGACGGCTATGTTCGGATGAACGGTCGCCGATTAACGTTCGTTCAACGGTCAGGACCCCCGCCTTCCCGTCAGGATCATTAAACAAGGAGACCCACCTCCTTGGTCCGAACAGCGCCTGCCTCACGTGGAAGGAATTTACCCGATGAAAAAGCTCATTTGCGCCGCCACTCTTACCCTGGCTCTGGTCGGCTGTAGTGGAACCAGTAGCACCTCTAGCGATTCGTCCAGCGGCGCCAGCCTCACCGGCGTTAGCGTAACTCCCCTGAACGCTCGCATCCATTCGGGCGAAAACCTTAACTACCGGGGCACCGCCAGCTACAACGATGGCTCGACTCTGGACGTGACCAACTTGCTGAGCTGGACCTCCTCGGATACCAGCGTCGCTACCATTGTCTCCAATACGGGTCTGGCCACCGGTGCCAGCCTGGGCACGGTTTTGCCCACCAAAACCACCACCATTGCCGGCTTCAATCGCGGTAACGGCAATAGCGTCACTCTCACCGTGGTTCCCGCCATCGGAACTGTTCAAGAGCTGGCTTCGGCTACACTGGGCGGTTCTTTCCCGGCTCAGATCGCCTTGGGACCGGACGGTAACCTTTGGGCTTCTAATTTTAATAGCGCGCGTATTTTCAAGGTCGCTCCAGACGGCACCGTGAGCGAGTTTAAGGTCGGCTTCAGCAACCCCACCCTCGGAGTTTGTGCCGGACCCGATGGGAACATTTGGTTCACCGAATCGGCCGGAGCCTTGGGCAAGATCACGCCCGCTGGCGTGGTCACCGAGTTCACGGCGGGCCTGAGCGCGGGCTCACTCCCGGTCGTCATCTGTCCCGGTCCCGACGGGAATCTCTGGTTTACGGAAAGCGGCGCCAATAACATCGGGCGCATCACCCCGGCAGGCGCGATCACCGAATTTTCTGCCGGGATCACGCCGGCTGCCGGTCTGACCGGGATCTGCGCGGGCCCGGACGGCAATCTCTGGTTTACAGAGACCACCCTTGGTCGGGTGGGCCGTATCACCCCCGCCGGCGTCGTCACCGAGTTTTCCACCGGCATCACGGCCGGTTCCGGACCCCAAGGGATCTGCGCCGGGCCGGACGGGAATCTCTGGTTTGCCGAAAGCAATAGCGACAGGATTGGCCGAATCACGACCGCTGGTGTGGTGACCGAGTTCGCCGTCACGGCCGGTTCCCGGCCCGTCTTGATCTGCTCGGCGGTGGACGGCAACCTCTGGTTTACGGAACAGACCGGAAACCGAATTGGTCGCATCACGCCGGCCGGCGCGGTCACCGAGTTTACCACCGGCATCACGGCCGCCTCTCAGTTGACCGGAATTACCAGCGGGCCTTCAGGGAATGTCTGGTTCACGGAACCCGGGAAAAGCAATCTGGGGGTTATTGTACCCTAAATGCTCATCTTCCGGGCTTGCTCTGAGAACGTGCCGCTTGTGACGTCTACTGAGCGGAGCCTGGAATCGTGGCTGCCACTTCGCTGCGTTTCTGTTTGACGGTCCGTTCTCTAGTCGGGAAGCGAGCAAAATGATGGTGAAGCGATGGTTGTCTTTTCTTCTGTTTTGTAGAATTGCATTTTCCGAAACGCAAGTTGGCGTTTATCCACCCGATGGGATTATCTTGCTCCAGCGTTCCAAACAGGTCACTCTGCGCTGGAACTTGCCGCGGGGTCAGTATCGGGCCGAAATTTGGTGCAACGGCATAAGGACGTGGCTGAGTTACCCTCAAGATCCAACCTTGGCCGTGGCGGTGGAACCTGGCCAGACCTACAAGTGGGTCTTGTCCCAGTATTCACCGAGGATCCGCTATCAGGGGAGCTTCACTGTCGCCAGTGATCTTTGTTTTTCGGCCGACGGTCAGGATGGGAATCCGGGACGTTCGGGTCCGGGCGGAACAGATGGTCAGCCCGGCAGGAGCGGGGGGAAGGTTGAGGCCGAGCTTCGCCGGCAGCCCGATGGGATGCACCTCTTCATCCAATACCAGGGTCGGCACTGCGAGTATCTCTTTGTCGAACCCGGCCTGCGTTTCAAGCTATCGGCCAGGGGGGGCAATGGTGGTGACGGGGCTGATGGTGTTAGCGGCTACGGCCAGGAACTGGCCAGGGGGAGAGACGGGGGAGGGGCTGGTTGGGGCGGCTACCTGGTGATTACCACCCATGATTGCCCCTGGCGCGACTTTCTGGATGTGGACCTTTCCCCCGGTAAGCCGGGAGTAGGAGGCAAGGGCGAGCCTGACTACCGCGCCCCCGATGGGCATTCCGGTAAGGCAGGCCAACCAGGGCGTGTCGAAACTCATCTTGGCGAATAAGCGATCCGATCTCGGTGTCTGCTCGCTGTAACAATTGTGTTGCATTTTCGCCAATGCCCGCAGGAAAACCGCAAGTCTCCCTGGCTATCTTGGGACCATCAAGAGAAAAGCGAGGGTTACGACCGATGGCAAGCTACATCACCAACTTCAATCAACAAGCGATGGACCAGCAGCTGTTTTTGCTGGACCGGATGAGAGTCGCCTGCCCCAATACAGCCGAACTGGGCCAAAATCTCACGACCAAACCTCTCCTTGGCGGGTTCAACGATATCGAGGCCGCCCAGCGAACCCAGGCCCTCACCAAGATATTGCTCGCATCCTGCTCCGCCGAGCAGCTAAACGCGCCATTTCCCGCCTTCGTGCTGCCCTGATATTTTCACAGAGCCCGCTCTGGTCAACGTTCCACTAACGGCATGCCGCCCCCCGCCGTGGGTTCCGCCCTTGCGCCGGTGACAGAAGATGGACCTTCCTAAACCCAAAGACGACTGTTAGCCTGTTCGCGTTCAGCAGGAGGAGCCATTGGTTGTGAGTCAAACTCGCCGCGCCCATGAATAGAAGCCTTTTCTTTTCCCGCGCGGGCCATTTGCTCGCTTTTGTCCTCCTGGCCGGCCGTGGCAGTAGCGCTTCCCAAGAGGGGTCCAACGCCCAGGCAGTGGCGGGCAGCTGAGTCAAAACGGCGCCGTTGAGCTCATCGTTTTCTAACAGCGGAAACGTCGTCGGCTCATCCCCCTGAACCCAGACAAGGTCGTTCAAGGCCCGCGGGGCACGAGTGGCTTGCCCAATTTTGTGAGCGCCCCCGACGACAACATCGGCATTCCTAAGCCCTGAGGGCCAGGGCAGCGGAAGCTGTGGTTTCAATTAGAGTTTCGAGATTAACCACGATAGACTCGGCCAGGGTCAGACTGGAGCAGGAAGCCGCCACTATCGACGTTCCCCCAAATCACGTGTTCTCCGAAACGAACGGTGAACAGGTCAGCAAAGACTTCACCGGGCGGAATGGGATTACACGAATAGCCCAGGCGCGCCAGGGCGGAGGGTGAGACTTGGGCCTGCAGCAGCTCGGCACCGGTGACTTGAGCATAGACCAGGCGTAGCCCCGGACCAATGCGCTCGCGCAACGCGAAAGTCCGTCGGCGATAGTCGTGGGCGTCGGCCACTTCCTCGCGAATTTCCTGAGCCACCTCGGCCAGTTCCTCGGCTCCTGTTCGCCGGATCAGTTCAGCCAGAGGTCGTACCGGAATGTTGCGCGGGGGTTCGGGCGGCGGAGGCTGCTGGCGGAACTTCACCCAATCTTGCCACCGTTTCAAATCAGCGGCAGCTTCCGGCAGGCTGAGCAGGGCCTGCTCGCAACAAGCCACCGCCAGTTGGTATTTTTCGGACTCGCCACAGCTTTGGGCCAGGCGCAGCCAGGCATGACCATCATAAAGGGGTGAAAGGCCCGGGCCAAAATTCAACACCTCCAGCTGGTTGAGCCCTTCCCGATCTTCGATTGCATAGCGAGCGACATCTTCACCGAGAACGATAGCGACCTCTTCGGGCAGAATCGCCAACCCTTGAGGCAAGCGGCAATGGGCGCCGCAGTAGCTTCCAATCCAGGCCTCTCCCCAGGTTCGCGCTGGGCGAGCCGGGCCCCAAGCAATCAACCTTCCCCTCTGGCAATAGGGAGCCAGCTCGGGCAAACAATAGCTGCTCAGGAATTTGCTGCCAAATAAGGCAACGAATCTCAGGCCCGAGGCGTGACGGAAGCTGATTTCGGACCGGGTCCTCTGGTTTAGGACCTCATAGCGTTCTTTTAAGGCCGCGCGCCGCGCACCCGGCAAAGTGTGCGCTAATTCCAACAACACCTCAATTTCCACCTCCGGGGTGCGCTCCGACAAGGGGAGTTGATCCTGATACAAGGGCCTGAGCTTCAATTCGGGCCGGTCGGCATGATGAAGGGTGGGGAAATTTGCGCTCCATGGACCTTCGAGCCGAACGTCCAGACCCAGTCGAAAGAAGCCCAACAAAAGGTTGTAGATTCCCAAAGCGGCCCGCTCTGGCCAGACGGAACTGCCGGGGTGACGAAGGCGCATCTGCACCTGATGCTCCGAAAGCGGGTTCACCAGCCAGTCTCGGCTGCTCACCACCTCTTTTTCAACAAAGCCGTCCAGCCATATGCCGCACAAGATCAGGGCAAGCTGGGGATCAAGACCCGGCTGCAACCAAAGATGATGCTCAAAATCACTCATGAATTCGACACTCAGACACTGGCCTTCAATTCCAAGTGGATCAAAATGGGCGGAGTGTTCCTTGAACGGGCCCGCCCATCCGATGGGGCAGTTGCGTAATTTGCTTTAAATTTCCTGTAAAACGTCGACATTCCGCGCTTCCAATGATTTGTCCAACCAGTGAACACGCATTTCGAGAACGGTGAGGGCTTTCCCAAGACAAGCCGATGAGCCGAAAAGGTCCGAAAATGGAGGAGGCCGAGGCGAGACACGAATCTTGGAAGATGAGAATGAGAAACAGATCTCTGGCAAACCTCTTCGCCCTCTCGCTGCTTCTGGTCGGATGCGCGGGGTTCGCCTGGTTCCAACACTACGGTTTGTCGGCGCACCGCAGTAGAATACCCCCATCGAGGTCGTCCGCGCCTGTCAATAGGTCCATCTATGACATGGTTGTGGTCAAAGTCCTGGAAAAGCCTTTGCAAGCGGAGCCAAGCAAGCTAGAGGGCTTGTTATTCGATGAGTTCGCCAATCAGCCCGAGAGCAAAAAGCTGGAATCCTACACAACCACTCGATGGCGGGCGAACTTTCAAGTTTTTTCCAGGATTCTGGTGACCAAGGCGGCAGATCAGAACTTAGATTTCGCCTCACTTGAGGACGCTCTCGGGCTCGCCTTGGAGGATGCCAATGGACTCGCTTATCTGCCGGTGGGCGCCTACCAGACAACCTTGAATGGCAGGCTGGTCTGGGTCGTGAGAGTCAAGTGGGAGGCTGCTTCGTGGAGCGGGGTCGCTCTCAGCCACGTTCGCATGTATGTCTTTGACCAGCAGACCTTGAAACAAGTGGGTTTCGCGACTTGTGGGTAGTTATGGCCCGCTAACGAGGATGGACACCCATCGCTGCAGCAAGACTCGGAGGACTTTGCATTCGAGCCATCAGGCTATGGCGTGATCGGGCACAACCCGTGGGTCGATTTCGCCCTATTGCTTCGAAGCAGCACTCGAGCCAACCGCCGCTTGCACTTGCAAGCCAAGGATTCGTGCTTCAAGAGTTCGAAAGAACCCGAATGGGACCACTATCATCTCCCTCTCCCTTCGGTTCCTATCCAGGAGGCATCACCAACTTCGCCCAGGCGGCTGCCGATGCACAGATGCGACTGTTGGGCCGACAGGCGGCATTCGCAGGCCCGATCTGTACGGGCCTAGAACCGGCCGAAAGTTTTGTCCTTTCTTTGGACAGTCCAAGTCTGGTGGAGCAACTCCGCCAAACCTCTAAACCTGGAACCCTCTATGTCCTTGATAGTTTTCCGAGAATCCCGGCCATGCTGGCTTTCCCAGGACCTTTTGGGGTGATCGAGCATGCGGCTCAGTCCGATGTCGCCCCTGAAAAGGAGCACGGCACGCAGGTCTCGGAGTCCGCCCGCTCCTTGGGCTTCAAAGGCAATATCATCGGAATCAATTTGCTGACCGAGCGTCTCGACCTGGTCCCTCGTGTTCGAGGCATGGTCGACCGAGACAAGGCCTGGAATCAATCGGATGACCCCGAGGTCTTGAGTCGCCTGTTAGATGACGATCTCCTGGAAAATCGGTTGTTTACTCTGGAGAAGGTCACCCTGAATCTGACCCAGCTGGCTGCTGCTGGCATCAAGCACTCCGTGATCAACCTGTCGATGGGCGATGGGCAGATGTCCGATGCGAATCGCTGGCTCAATCGAGTTTTACCCGTTGACTCCACCAAGTCCGAGGAAGTCAACGAGGCCGAAGGCAAGGCCCAGCGGGTCAAGTACGCCCTGGCTCTAGGAATTGACCCCTCACTTTTTGATGCTGAGGATGAGTCTGTGCGCGAGTCCGTCCGGGCTGAATTTGTTCAGAAACTGCTCGACCGTTCGGAACTCGTGGAAAAGTCCCCCGCCTATCTGGCCGCCAAAGAGGAATATGATCTTGTCGTCAATTTGCTGAGCATGCGAAACAACTCGATCGTCGTGGCTGCTGGCAACGAACAAACGCTACCTGATTTCCTGGTTGACCTGGGTCGAAGTCAAACGCCGCCGCAGATACCTGAGAATTTCTTAGTGAACAGTCTTGCCAATCAGAACACTCTGGTGGTGGGTGCCCTGGACGGGGAATCGGTTGCCGAATACAGCAGTCGTTTTCCGAGTGTGAAAGTATACGCCGATGGAAAGCTTGGCGATATCGATGGCACCTCTTTCGCGGCCCCGAGGGTGGCAGCCATGCTCGCTGACCTCTATGGGAGTCAGCCAGCAGCCAGAAGTCAGACCGAAGGAAAGTTTTTCGAGAGTTATTGCTATACCATCAACGGTGAGAGTCGCCTGAACGTTGAGGCTGCAAAACTGGGGCTGGCCGGCTCGGCTCAGCGGGCGGCGATTCCCGGTCTGCACCCCTAGAGTTCCGATGGAAGCGAGAACGTGATCGATGCTGCAGCTGGTCTGGTTTTAGGAAACGCGGACGCGCACTCCTTTGCTTTCCACGCCGGATTTGCTGGCCGCGGCCACGGCCCATTGGCCGGGAGGCAGCTCGAGCTGGGTCTGGTCGGCCGGTAAGATCCGCTCCAGCTTCCACTCTTCCCCTTGCTGGCGGTAAACCGTCCAGGCTTTGAGAGGGGCAGCGTCCTGGTGGGAGAGCTCGAGCGTTCGGCCCGTCTGCTGAACCTGGGGCGGGTTGACCTTCTGATTTTTGGCGCTGGAAAGGGCGGGGGTGAGGGCCGGCTCCCGGTAAAATTCCTGCTGGAAGACCTGGTTGATACCCTGGCGATTCTCGATCAGCGGCCCCACGTTCCACCAGATGTTTCCTTGTGAGCCCTGGGGGTGTTTGGCTCGAGAGAGCTGCAGTTGCTTGCGGTATTCGGCTACGTTCCACTTGGGGTGACTGCCCAGGGCCCGCAGATCGTTGCCGGCAAAGATGTAGCGACCGCCCTGGCTGTGGTCGGCCCACCAGTTGATGAGCTTGTCATAGGCTTGCTTGGGCTGATCGGTTCGCCAGTAGAGTTGAGGAGCCAGGTAGTCGACCCAACCTTCGTCCATCCATTTCTGAGTGTCGGCATAGAGACCCTCATATTGATTGAATCCGGAGGTTCCTTCAGGTTTATCGGGCGCGGGCAGACCGAAAGGGGACACTCCAAAGCGGACGTAGTCCTTTTCTTCGCGAACGGCCGCCTGCACCTCACGGATGGCCCGGTTCACGTTTTCCCGGCGCCAGTCGTCTTTGGCCAGCTTTCCACCACTCGCCTGGTAAGCGGCGTAGGTGCGCTGGTCGGGAAACTCCTGACCCTCTTTGGGGTAGGGATAGAAATAATCGTCGAAATGAATTCCGTCCACGTCGTAGCGTCGAGTGATATCCCGGCAAACGTCCACCAGTCGCTGGCGCACCACCTCCGCACCGGGGTCCATCCATTTGGTGGTGTCGTAGACGTGTACGTGCTCGGGATGCTCAACGGCCAGATGAGGGGCCACCTGTTCGGTGCGCAGGGAAGAACTGGCCCGGTAGGGGTTGAGCCAGGCGTGCACCTCGAGATTGCGCTGATGGGCCTGTTCGATCAGGTAGGCCAGGGGATCGTAGCCCGGGTCTTGACCCTGCTGGCCGGTCAGGTAATGACTCATGGGTTCCAGCTCGGAGCGATAGAGCGCATCGCCTTCGGGACGGACCTGGAAGAAGACCGAGTTGAAGCCGCACTCCTGAAGCCGGTCCAGCATCAGGCGCATTTCGCGTTTTTGGGTCTCGGCATCGAGTTTCGGACTGCTGGGGAAATTGATGTTCCAGACGGTGGCCACCCAGGCACCGCGAAGTTCACGCCGGTGCTGAACCTCCACCGTATCGGAAAGCTCAACCCGGTCTCCCGGTTCTTGAGGCCGGGGGCGGTCGCTCGGGCGGGTAAAGGGGAGCCGGGCCGAAG
>JAFEBA010000106.1 GCA_018266105.1 bacterium
TGGGGCTGAGGCTGGGGTTGGGGTTGGGGCTGGGGCTGTGGCTGGGGTTGCGGCTGAGGCTGGGGTTGCGGCCCGGCCTGCGGTGGGGGAGGCTGTTTAGGCAGGCTGATGACTCCCGTGCTTGTGTTTCCACCTGGCTTGCTCGCCTTCACCGTATAAGAACCTTCTGTCGGCTTGCTCCCAGGCGTGGACTCGACAGTACCGACAGTCACGTCGGTTCCTTCCGTGTGACAGACATCTCCGACCACATTACCTTCTTGATCTACTTCTGCCTTAATTTCTGTTTCAGAGTCATCTGTGGTTCCGACAGCCACGACCTCAATGTCATTGGACATTGAGTCCAGACTACCATCGACCTCGGAAATTTTTTCTGTCAGAGCCTCATCCTTGTAAAAGCTCTCTTTGACAGTGTTGGCCTCTGCATCAGCGACACGCTCACAATAACAAAGGACTTTTTTACCTTGGTCGGTTTCAATTACAACTGGCTTGACCGTTCTTACTGTATCTGAAAAGGTTCGAAAAGTGCGAGGACCAAAATAAAATTGTAAGTTGTTCGAAACAAACAAGCGGAGAAATGTTAGGGTTAGAAACAGCCCTTTACCCATACCTACATTCGCGGCCCGAAATGGTAATCCGGCGACAGAGATTTTGACCAAAAAATTTGGTCGCGTGTCTCCGGCACCCGTCCAGACGACCTGGAACCTTGACTCACCGAGGGCGAACCCAAGGCGAACCGAACTATTCGACACGGGCAACTCTGCCGTTACATACAGGTACCAGACCCCGGGATCTAACGCTACGGTCGAACTTACCGGTGCCGATAAGTCACCTTCGGCTTTAAGGAGCAAAGAGTAGTTGGTATGCCCCTCTCCGGGCTTTCCGTCGACCAAAGCGACCCTTAGCGCAGCGACCTGATGGATCTGTGCCTCAACTGAAAGCTTGTCATTTTGTATAGCTGAGAAACGTGAATCAATCTCGCGCACTCGCGATGTGGTAAATTCAAGCTTTGCGTTTTCGGCCCCTGCTCCCAGTTTGGTAAGGACTGCCTCATAACGGGTCTCCGGCCGTAGCCCAGCTATCCTGGTCCGTCGTGAACTCGCAGCCTTGACTATGTCGGGAAGACCTGGCGATTTTATGTTTATCGAGTAGTCGACGCCGAACTCGAAGTCCGATATTTCCAACTCACAGTAGCTCGCCCCTGGATTTGGAGAGATTGTCTCCGAGAATTTAAGCATCATAAACCTTGGTCCCTACAAGCCCTTCTTGTATTCAAATTAGCAACCGTCAAGTGGCTAATGCTGTGTCAGACACCTGCGGTCTTTAATACTCTTTGCAGGTGCCCTCCCGTTCCAACCGAGTCTAATCATTGGTTCTCCCTTCGGCAGCCGATTGTTGCTTCCTTGATCCTCAAATATCTGTTTGGCGATCATGTTCACGATCCGCAAAATCTCTTAAGGACGCCGATTTGTTGGCACGGACAACTACAGAGGATAGGGGACGGACATACCCAAAGAATCACTCTGTTGCTCGGCTGTTGCCTAAAGTGTCTAAAAGTCTGACCACTTGGCCAATTTTGTTTGCACCGCTTGACACTATGAGTTTCCAACAAACTGGCGGTAAACAAAGCGAGCGGCACGCAATCTTATTGCATGCCGCCCGCGGTAACCCGCCCACCTTTGTGAGCCCAGAGAGAACGGGTATTTCAGCCCGCATCTTATTACTTGTCGCTGCTTGGTGGAGTCAGCAAGAAGCGCAGTCGCTCAGTCGCTCGATGCTGGAGGTGGGGGAGGACGTGCGAGTAGATATCAAGTGTAGTTGTGACGCTGGCATGACCCAGACGTTCTGACACCACCTTGGCTGGCTCGCCCGCAAGCAACAGCAAAGTTGCACAGGTGTGACGCTTATGCCGAGCGCGGCATAAGCGCCATACTTGCGCAACCTTGCTACTGATAGCCGGCGTGCCGGCCAAGGTAGTGGCAGAGCGACTGGGCCACGCCAGCGTCACCCAGACCCTGGACACCTACTCTCACGTGCTACCGGCGCTTGAATACCAGGCGACCGACGAGCTACGCAACCTGCTCTACCGGGACCATTATACGACACCGCCTCAGCTGCCCCCCGGCGACGAGTAGAACACACCAACCAACACGATAGACCCTGGCCTTTGGCCGGCGCTTGCCGGCCTGAGGCCTACGGTCACGTACACCAACGGGCACACAGCTTTGCTTTGTGCTGCCCCGACGCAAAAAACAAAAGGAGAACCAGAGAACATGAGCCTCAAAACTATCAAAGAAAAAGCCGACCGCTTGAAGCAAAACTACCGCGTGATCTTGCTGGGACCGGGACAAGCCCTGGTCATCGGGGACCACGACACCTACGACGTAACCCGCCTGTCATTTCGCTGGAGCTGCAACTGCCCTTGGGGCCGGCACAAGGGCCGGTGGGCGGAATGCAGTCACGTGGTGGCGGTGCGCCAGGCCCAGCTGGACCCGCGCAGCCAGGCGCCCGTGGCAAAACTGGCCGGCCTGCTGCAAGAACTGAAGAGACTGAAGGAGAGTGCATAGCCATGAAATTCCTGACTGTCAACGAAATCGCCGAAACCGTCGGGCTGGCCCCGGCCCGTGTCTACGAGGTCATACGCCGAGGGCTGATGCCCGCGGTGCGCATCGGCCGCCAAGTGCGCGTAGAGGAGCAAGCCTTTCGGAAGTGGGTGAGCGACGGCGGACGGCGCTACCCGCAGAAGCAAGCGAGCTAAGCGGTGGCGGGGGTATACACCCCCGCTGCCCCTTTTTTTTGCGTTATTTACGATGGGAGAACAAGCAGATGAGAACCGTGACGATAAACACCGAAACAAACCAATACCCCGGCCAACTGGCCCGGGCCCTGGGCGGGAAAGCGCCAAAGCACCTGCACTAAGTGGGAAACATGGACCTGCTGCAACGCAAAACCATCGGCTTCTCAGGCGCGAGAAGGGCCAGCGCCAAAGGCCTCGACCTGGCCGAGACCTACGCCGGGCTTTTTGCGAGGGAAGGCTGGACGGTGGTGTCGGGATACGCCAGCGGTGTAGATGTGGCCAGCCACCGCGCCGCCCTGGCCGCGGGTGGAACCACGATACTGGTGCTACCCCACGGCCTGGACGGCTTTTACGTGCGCCCCGAGCTGCGGAAGCACTGGGACTGGCGACGGACCCTGGTGGTCAGCCAGTTTGACGCGGAGGCACCGTTTCAAGCCTTTAGAGCCATCCAGAGAAACGCCGTGATAGCCGGCCTGAGCCAGGGCGTGCTGGTCTTTGAACCCGGCGCCCTGGGAGGAACCCTGAACACAGGCATGACCGCCCTGCAACTAAAAATACCGCTGTTTGCGGCGGTTTATGACGGCATGCCCCCGACCGCAGTGGGTCACCGACTTTTGATCGCCCGTGGTGGCCGGCCCCTGATGGCGGACCGCGAGAATGTAGCACAGCAGATCACGGAGATGACCGAAGTGATGAACCCGCTCAGCGCCTTGGCCATGACCGGTGGCTAAGGTCTGGCGGGGTACGGTCGTCTTGATTCCTGGCCGGCGTCAGCCGGCCAGGCCCCTTTCTTGGGTCTCTCGGGGTACGCCTCAGCTTTGTTCCTGGGTCGGCGAAGCCGACCCAGGCCTCCACCTTCATCTTTTGGGGTACGGCTAGGCTTTCGCCCTTGGACCAGGCCCTCGCCTTCGGATTTTCCCCCGCCTTCTTCTCAGCTTTGGGGGGGGTGGGGGGTCCTCCCCCCACATCTTCCTCTCCTTCGGGGTCGTCGTCGTCGTTTTTTGGGGGCAGGTTGGAAAGGGCCGGCACCCTGCCTTCGATAGCGGCACCCAGCTTTCTTCGGCCCTTTTCAAGCTGTCCCCAAGTTCCAAGCTGGGGGTGCGGTGGGAAGGCCCCGGCAGCCAGCTATCGCTAGCGGCTCTCAGCCATGTTCGGGGGCTTTCCACGGCATCCCCAGCCATTCTCCCGCCCATGCTCAAGCCCTCGCGGTCATGGTCATCTTCCGGGTACGGTCAAGCCAGCGCCAGGGCTTGGGGGAGCAACGGTTCTTGTCCCAGAATAGACGGGAATGGCCGAATACGATGATGGACTCCCCGAATCCCAACTTGGGCGCGCCCAGTGGCTGGCGGATAACCTGGCCTTGTGCGGGCACGAAGATATCACCGCTATCGACATTTTGGACGCGCTGGCCAGCATCGGCCTGAAACTGGTGCCCGACACGGAGGGCATCAGCAGCCACGAATACATGGGTGCGCACAAATCGGTGATCCGGTCCCCGAAAGCCGACCTGAACTAGTTGCCGTGTCTGACCTGCGTAGAGCCATCGATGCTCTGATTCTCAAGGGAAGACTCCGCGGACAGTTGACTCACGACGATATCATTGAGGCCGTGTCATCTTTCGACTTTGGGCCCGACCAATTTGATGAACTTTTAGAGCGGCTTGTGAATGAGGGAATCCCGGTAATAGACGATGACGATGATGATGGCGATCACGATGGTGAGCTCGTCGCTTATTTAGGACGTTCTCCAGCGGCGGGAAGGTCCGGGACGATCGAATTCGATGCCAGCGCCCGAGAATTGCTCAAGTGGGCCACCTGGATCGCACTTTGCGGCAATGCAGAGGAAGTTGATCGAGAGCACCTCTTGGCAGCCGCCCAAGCCGAAAGCCCGCCACCCGAGCCCCAGAAAATCTGGGATATCCCTTTTAGTGCCCGGGTACAGTCGGGCCTGGCCCGGGCCTGCGCCAGAGTGAGTCCAATTGATCGCAACGACCTTCTGGATGCATTTGGGTTAGCAGGCTCCAAACCAACACTCACTATTGGCGAAGTGATCGGAGCTAAGGTTCGCCAGTTGCTGGAGAAGCGAGGAGTAAATACCCTCGATTTGTGGCGTCAACTCAAGGATTTTGAGATCCATGACTGCATGCCTCGACCGAACTTCACCGCAAGTGAGCCTGGCCGACGCTGGCACAGCATCGTCTCCGAGGTCGGCAGCAGGCCCCTGGGCCAGGAGTTAGGCTTGCTTCTCTTTTGCATCCTCGCCGACACATCCGTAAGCGCCGTCTTAGAACAATCAGGAGTTACCGAGGATTTGGTCGTCAGCCTACTGAAAGAGTTACCCGACGCCGTCCGGCCGCCCATAGAAATCTCTCCCGAGGTACGGCGGCTTTTTTCAGGAGAGCCACTTTCCGCCGAAGGCTTAAGAAGCCTGGAACTGGCCTGGCGCTTCAGCGACCGAGAGCAACTACGCCCTGATGACCTGTTGCCGATGCTACTCACTTCCGGTTCTCAAGCCAGGCTGATCCTGGATAGCCTGGGCACACTTCCGGACATCGTCGCCGCAGTGCCCACTCGAGTGCGTCTCTTCGAGGGTCCTGGCTCAAGCCCCGAACTGTCGCCCGAAATGCCTGCCGTGTTGGAAATCGCCCGGCGAGCGGCGGGCAACTTGCCGATGGATACGGGCCACCTGTTGCTCGGGTTGGCGGAGATGGGACATCCATTGGTCGCTCAATTGAAGCAGCGAATCAGGGAGGCCCTCGAGGGCTCGCCGTGAGACCAAGGCCTTATGTTCAGGGCGCCCCGGGAGATCTTGTGTCGAAACTATCCATGGGGATTGACCTAGATCTCTCTCGAGCTGTGCAGAGACCCGGCTAGTGCTCATCTCCTTGGTCCTTATCCAACAACAAGCCTGCCATGATAAAAAAAACACCCAGCGTAACTATTATGGCGCACTTAATGCGGAACCACCACCACAGTTCCGGCATAAAGTTTGAACTAATACGTAGATGATAGAACGCCGGGCCGACGAAAATTAGCAAAACACCGCACGCGACAATCCGTCCATTCATCACCCGAGTTTACTCCCAGGCCGACTTTGGTTCAAGTAACGCTTTGCTCCAGGCCATCAACTTTTAGAATTTCCTTGCCTCGAAAATGAGTTAACGCTCTACGGTTACCGAGAATGGACCGGCGGTAGTTCTGTAAGGCCCGTTCACCAGGGTAACAGAGATTGTGTGGTCGCCGCCACTCACATTCGGAACTGAAATGAATCCCCAGCGAAAATCATTGAGCTGTTTCGGGTCGATGGAAATGACCATCGGCGGAAACTTCTAGCCTCACGTGACTGAGGTCGCCCTCCAGGACAGTCTCGATCTCAACGTCACGGCCAAAACCATCTAGAGAGTTCAACGGTTGAATCAAATACTTCACCCCGTGGTGATCATCGAGCAAGGGTTGCTCGGCTTGTGCTTTCAGGATTTTCTCCAAATCTGGAACGTCTTTTACCCGCGGGCCGAAGAGCAGGTCGAATTGGTATGCCTTGCAGGCTTCGTTCCACTGCAGCATCCAGACCGAGTTTCCCTTATTCAAATAGGACTCCTGAGCCGAGTAGATTACTCTCACCTCTTCGCGAGGCGCCCCCTTAAGCCAACGCTCGACTCTCAGCAGGCCCAATTTGCCGGGCCGGTCGTACTTGGTGTTGTTCCTAAAGACTGGGGGAGTGACGTACAGAAACCGCGATGGCTCCGGGTCAACGTCTGGACCAGGTGATTCGGATACAACTTCGCCTAGCACCACCAGGTCGGCCCGTCGGAGACAAACCTGGCGGGGAAACGGATATATGAACGAGGCGCCTGCCGTGATGCTCAGGAGTAGGAACAACAGCAGCACTTTCCGCATCGCGTCGAATTCGGCGAGGTTGCTCGGGTTCCCTCACGTCAAATTCGACCAGCTACCCACTAATCTCCAAACTGGAATCTGCGCGGCTGGCATCGACAAATGGCGCCTGAGACGTGAGGCTACGGTGCGTCCGGCCGATGTATCTTCCCGTCGACGCGGAGTTCGACCACGACCCCAGTCGATTCGTCTGATGGTGCGTGCCGGAAAATTCGGCCCCCCTTGAGTTCAATTCGCAGTCTGCCGGCACTTGGCCAGATTACTTCTGCCTTCTCGACGTGATCGGCTGTCATGACCGGCTTGCTCTTGATGTCGGGTGGTATGGTTTGGCCTTTGGGCGCGATGAAAACCTGGGTAGGCGTGGCCACGGTGGCATCGCTCCCGCGCTCAACTACAATGGCATCGAGCTTCCCGCTGGGGTCAGTGCGCCTTGATTTCTCGTCGACCGGCATGGGTCCACAGCCATACAAAGAGACGAGCAGAAGGACTTGCAAATACTCAGTGCACTTAGCCATGAGCCAGAGCTGCATGGTAGAGTGCCTGATCCTGGAACCAGCAGAAAGTTACGTGTTCGGGATTGGGGCTGGTGGCCGTAAACATCTGGACTACGAATTACCGCGCTGCGGGTGCTTTTGCAGCCAGTTTTCCCAGAATGCGCTGGCCTTGGCCAGATCGAGTTCTTCTTTGGGTAGGCCTAAATTATGCAGCACTCCCATATCTTTTGGCTTGCCTGGAGTCTGCACATTAGTGAGTTCTTCCAGGGCGTCGCAAGCCAGGTCCGAAAATGGATGGCGCTGGAGTTTGAGCACGTGGAGTAAAGATGGGTAGGCTTCGGTGCTTCCTAGTTGCGCTAACGAGAGCGCGGCAGAGGTGTAGAAATCATAGTTGTCGGTGGTCACGGTGCGGAATCGGGCCAGCACAGGGGCTGCTGATGATTCATTCAGGGGACCCATTGAATAGCCAAGAGCAATGAGCAAGGGCTCGCGCTCGGGGGAATAGGCATCCAGATTCTGCCGAAGTAATACCTTCAGAGCGGGAGCCTGATCCATCCTATCCCTCCAGGCCTTAATGATGTCGCCGCGCAGATAGAAAGCCTCGGAATGGTACTCATCTTTTTGTTTGCCCTGAGCGAGCAGTTCCCCGGTCAAGGTTGGCAAAGCCAATGCAGCTTGGGACGGGGTGCCCAAAACATAGAGTGCCAGAGCGGCGGCCGGCCGAGTGGAATTACTCTCGGCCAACGTCAGGTATGCGCTCAAAGACCCTGAGGGAATGGCTTTTACACGCTCGGCCGTGTCAAGTTTCATCCAAGCACGGAAATTGGGGGCGTGCAGGCGCTGCAGGGCGTTATCGCAAAATAGCAACTGAAACGGATGCTGGATCTGATTCGGGAGAGTAACCATAGCGTCGCCAACGGTGTCTCCTTGTGCCGCTAACAGTTCTAGAGCCAGCAGACGCAGGGAGAAGTTGTCGCTAAACAAGGCTTCGCGCAACACAGCGTGGCTCTCTGCGTCCTTTTGCCCGACCAGGCGCTGCAACGCGAAAGCCCGATCAGTGGGGTTAGGATCCAGCCGAGCGACTTTTTGAACCGCTGCCAGCCAGCCGGGATCGGGAGAGTCTGCAGTGAGCAGCGACCACTGAGATTCCTCTGGCTTGGCAGTAAGGGCTTCTACCCAGCAAGGAGACGGAAGGGCCGGATTGCTAGGGATTTTACCGTTAAGCGGTTTGCAGGGAGGTAAATCTTCTCTCAATTGCTCGTTTCGAGCGGCAATCATGTTTTGCGTATAGCGCTTGACGACTTCTGCTTCCCAGTCGGAGTAGGCAAAAGGTACGGGGAAGTGACTAAAGTTGAGGGTTGTGCCGGGGCTGGCCCAATACAGAGCATCCACACCGAAGTCGGGGCGTTCCTGCCAGGCGACCTGACCAGGCGGTGCAAAGGTTGATTCTGGAATCTTTTGACCAGGATGATACTGACGATAGAAAAGGTGAGTTAAGGAATCATGGCCGTGGCGCAGCAGCAAACTGAACGGCGCCCCGGTATCCTTACGCAACATCAAAGTGCCATCATACCCATCGTCATTAAGGCTTAGGTTCTGACAGGCGATTCCATTGGCGACAATAGGTGATAACTTGGCTTTACGCTTCTGGAAGAAACCGGCCTCGTTACCCAAATCCAGACCGTCCCACTGCTTTGGCCACGCTGGCGAATTCAGAATCATATAACGGTAGGATTCGTCACCTTTTACGTGATAGCCTTGGTTGCGTCGGGCATCCAAAACCCAGACTTCGCTTTGGCGAACCCAAACCTGCAACTGAATCTGCTCGTCATCAACCCGGTCCAGGCGGAGCAGGCCGGGCTCAGCTTTCCACACCTTCCAAATCTGGCGCGGATTATCATACGAATTCAAGGGGTGTCGTAGCGAATAGACCTCCGCCTCTAAGCCCTGGAGCATCGGTTGAGCCGAGCAGGAAGCAGAAATCAACACCCCTAGCAAAGGGAGAAATAGATGGCGCATCATCACGATCTTTGCTACGCCTATCAGTAGCCCCTGGTTCGCGGGGGGGACTCCCAGCCGATGTCTGTAGTCTGGGCCGCCTGGGAAATGTTGTCCTCATTCGGGATATGCAGGCTAAGCGCCAAGAGCATGGCCTGAAGGCCCTGCAACCCATAGGCCAAAATCGGAAAGAGAGTGAAGGTGGGGGTCAGGAGAGGACCTAGAAAAAAAAGCACCGGCCAAAGTATCTGCATGGCCGCCTGGACCTTTCTCCCGCTGCCCCACGCGATAGAGAAGCCCGCCAAACTGCAGGAGACGTAAATTCCCAACATGGTGAGTGCTATGATGGTTAGGGCCGCGTCCTGAAGATCTGGGCGGTGTTCAAATACAGCTAGAGCGAGCGAGGCCAAGTGCAAGAACAGACTGACCAGGGCCAATCCGTAGAAGAACCCTGGCCAGCCTCCAAGCTTGCTGCAACCGAGCAGACCTGAGCCCAGCAAGGCGTAGAAGGGTAGGCACGTAAAAATGCTGAGAACCACCGCAAGCACCGGCATCTGGCTTAAGGCTGCCGCAACCATCGCGAGCACGAGCGCAGTGATGAGCGCAAGTGGATAGCAGAGAAAAAGTTTAACCTGGCAGCGCATTCTCATTTGAAATTTCGAGACACGCTGAAATGGAGCCTGCAGAAAAAGCCACAGTGTGATTCATTGCTGGATTTCCGAATGATCGGGCGAGATCTCGAATGGCTTCTGGCCGGAGCTAAAGATCAACCGCTTGTTTTTTGAGTCTGGAATCTCCTCGACTCGCAACGTCGGTGACCACACCAGAATACGTAACCTGGGCAACGAAACGCGAACGCCGAAGACTTCCTTGGAGCACGAGTAGCTTAGCTCAAACGAACCTCTCCCATTTTGCATTAGCTCGTGTACGATTGCCAGAGTTTCTTCGGTGCCGATCATTTCAAAGTTCGTGCAAGAGAGCGCTCCGCCGCGCAGATAGGTTGATAGCTCATTGATTGCGGCCATTTCCGTTTCGGCAACTTCAGCTGGCACCATAATAGGCTTTTCAGCGTGTCGCTGGAGCAACTCAAGCTGGTCGGCAAACTCGACGAGATGGGTGGCATCCGAAGCCGAGCTGACCGGAAGTGGAATTGGCACAACCTCGCCGGTGACATTCTCTCGGAGTATCATCAACCCGTCCCCGGCAATCCCATCCAGGATCCGAACGGCCTGAACGTATTCCGCCGCTGGCACCGGCTGCTTGAGTGTGACTCCAATCGCAAGCTCCAAGCCATCCAGGTTGCCCCTGAATTCTACCTGAAGGGGCATTACATCCGAGGTATTGGAAAGAATAAAATCGTAGGCTCTGCCTGGGCGGTGATACTTCAGCTTGACGGAATCTCGGAAGCCGACCCTCCCGTTGGGACTAAGGACTTCGATGGAGATGTCTGCGACTTCCTGACCCTCTTTCGCATATTGAATGGAGTTGCCGAGGAAAGTCCTCTCTCCCAATAACTCCTTGAGAAAATCCCGGTTAACTACAGAATTCACTTCTGTCCCCGGCCGACCAGAGGAGGTGTCTCCCTTTACCAGCACTGTTCGGCAATCGACGGGCCAATCGAGGCTAGATCCGCTGCCATTCGGGGTAGTCAATTTGATTTCTTTCAACTGATAATTTGGGTCTGGTTCCGTGATGGAAAAGGCTATACAAGGCCCTTCGGGGCTCTCAGTTATGACGAATGTCAGGTTTCCTGCCAAAATCCGGCCAGTTCCCACCGCAAGTCGGGATTCTCCAACTTGGTGTCGCTCAAGTGTCGTGAAACTCCCAACTTGATGTATCTCCACAGCCATAGTCATCTGCTGGATCTGGTGCCTCCCACCCGAAGGGTCTACAGCATACGTGGTATTTGGCGGCATTGCCACATTGAATTTCAGCATACCTTTCCCGCTGAAATCTTCAGGCACTTTCGACTTGAGCAAACCAGGTTTGTTAATGAAGAGCCAGGCGAATTCTTCGGAAGTGTACGTTCCGGCCATGTCCTTCAAACTTGACTCAACATTGAACTTCCCCGCTTCGAACTGCTCTTTGTCTTCACCGAATGCCGCAGCAATGGCTTCGGGCTCTTCCTCGAACCCGAAGCCCAGCATCCTAAGAAAAGGCATATTCGAACTGAACCTAAACCGGTCAGGCAGGCTGTTCAGAAGGGACCACTGGCGCTGTTCAGCTTCTGAGAGAGTCAGTAGTTCAATACCTCTTGACCTCGCCCGCTCGACCGCCCCCTTGGTGAAACCGGACTTGGAAACGGCTATGCACTTGTCGATACCTAAAAGCTTGTCGTCGACCTTTCCAATGAGTTCATCGATCCACAGCCGATCCTGACGCCTACCACGGGCACGGCACTCGACTGCAGTCCGGTAGCGCTGTCCGAATGCCTCGAATTCCAGCAGGATGTCGATCTCTACCAATCCAGCTACGCCCACCAGTTCGACTGACTCGGTAACTTGCGCTCCCTCTCGAGCCATTTGCTGGTGAATGAGGGTGATCAATCTTTGAAAGTCGTTTGTCCGCTTGGGCATGTCTGACTCCAGGTGACAAGATTGGTAGGCCAATTAAGCTTCGCCGCTTGAGTGAGATTCAGATCGAACGAGGTGACTCCTGCGAGAGTGGTCCAGTTCTGCCGGGCACCATTTGAGGGCACAACCGCGGGAAGAAAGGGGAGCCCGGCGAAACAGAGACAATGGTCATCCGAGCGTCGAAAATTGTCGCGGCAATCTGCGCAATTGCTTTTCTCCTGGCGACATCTTGGGCGGAGCCCGTCCGCGAACAATATGTGGTCCACGAATACGAAGACGTCGACGAGATTAGCTCGCTATTGGAAAGCCTGGTTCCAGGTTTGAAGCTGGAGGCAGCTGGCCGTAGTCTCACGCTCACCGCTATTTCGAGAGAATCCATGGAGCAAGCCTTGGAGTTGTTGCACCAATTGGACCGGCCCCTGGCTCGAATTTCTTTACAGGTGCAGTTAGTTGGGCTGAGTCCGTCAGAGCAAGAGTTGCTTGGCATTCAGTGGCATCAGGCTGCCATCGGGACTTCTTGGGGAGTGCAACTGCTACCTCACTTTATTGGCAGCTCACCCAAAACGCTGACAAGCCTGCCGGGCAGTTTGCCATCACAGGAGAAGGTTGCGAAAAGTGGACAGACAGCCAATTTTTCCTGGGAACCGCCGCAGAACTTGGACCTGGGGGTGGACCTGGATGTGAGGGCTAACGTCAGGTCAGACAACTATCTCTCCTGCACTCTGGTCACTCACACCCGATTGAGAGACAGGGTAGTTGAGTCCACTGCAGACTTGAGGACCAGAAGTGGCGAATCCATCGCCCTAAGAAATTTGTTTCCTTCCGAGGCACGGCTTCCCGCCTTCAGTGATCTACCGGCTTTGGGCAATCTGTTTAAGCCCCCATCGGAGCCTATCCTGATATTTACGCCAAAGATCCTAAGCGGGGGCGATGGCAACTGAGACCCAGTGATTTGCTTATGAGTGAGATTGCTATGAGCGACCGAGCTGGCGATGACGTGCCGGAACAGACTATCGGATACGATGCCCGCGACTACCGCAACGACTTCGCCGAACATTGGCCGGAAGAGCGCCGAAACGGGTTCCTTTACCGGACCGATGTGCGCGAGGTACTCTCGGTAGACACAACGGTGTGGCCTTCCATATTTGCGGACCTGCCAGAGCCTTTGCCCGCGCATTTGGAGTCGCTGGCGCCGTGCGGCCTGTGGGCCGAGGAGCGAGCGCTCCGGAGTGCGATCTCGCAGAGAGCTGTCATTGAGCACCCTAAAGGATCCACTCATGAGCACCCACCGGGATCCAGAGGATCATTTCTCACCCCCCGGCGATCTTGGCGCCACCATGCACCTGAACTTCGTCTCACCCGAGTTTTTCGGAAGCGGATCGGCCCTCGGCCAATCTGCTTGTTATACCGAGGTGATTTGATTCTGTAACTTACTCGCGGGTCTTATTTTTCGACCCATTCTTTGGGGTCGAAGATGACCGCGGTTTGCGATGCGAGTCGCCTTCCACCACCAGGCAATGCGCGTTGTCCCTCAGCCGGTCCACTGAAGCTGAGGCCAGTAACGGATTCGAGAAGGCTTGGCCCCATTCGCCAAAGTCCAGGTTGCTGGTGATGATGATGGGCGCGTGTTCGTGCCGCTCTGCGATGAGTTCGTGGAAGTCCTCATCCGACGGCGGTCGTAGAGCCTTCAATCCGAAGTCATCTAGAATCAACAGATCCGCCCTGGCCAGGCTGGCGAAGCGCCGGTCATAACTACCGTCGGCCCGGCCGGCGTTCAGCTGCGCGAGCATCTTGGTCATGCTGAGATAGAGCACATCATAGCCACGCCGACAAGCAATGTGTCCCAGGGCCTGTGCCAGATGGCTCTTTCCGACACCGCTTGGGCCTACGATCAGCACGTTGGACTTCTCCTCAATGAACGAGCAGGTCGCCAGGTCGAAGATCAGGGCTCTGTTCAAATGCGGCCGGGCATCGAAATCAAAGCCTTCCAATGTCTTGCTGGAAGGGAAGTTGGCCCGCCTCAACCGCGTCGTTAGCTTCTTCTGCTCGCGCCGATCCACCTCATCGGTGGCTAGCTGCATGAGAAATTCCGTGAAGCTGAGCTTTTGGTCGATGGCTTGTTTGTTGCGAACCTCGAGTGTATCGAGAATGCCCGAGAGGCGCAGCTGCTTCAGTTTGGTCGTCAATTGTGGGGTAAGGTTCATTTCTAAAGTTCTCCTGTTCGAAAATAAGGCTTTAAAGAGGGCGTTAAGGCGAGGCTGGCGGAGATCGGGCCCGTGCCACCTCCGGTCGATTGAGCTGCAACACGGCCTGGTCTAGTTCAACGAGTGGCTAAACAGGTCGGACATGGGCCTGGCGAAGCGTGGCGAGGTTGCTGCGAAGGGCAACTCAAGCTGGCCGGACTCGCACTCTTCCAGGGGAAGCTGATCAAGCCCGAGCTCGAGAATCTTCTTCACAGCGTAGTAGCGGATGTTGTCGTAGGCAAGCGCTCGATGGCAGGCCTTGTCCAGCCGCCTTGGACCGTATTTTCTGGCCAGCCGCAGAAGACCCTGAGCAGAGCGGAGTCGGTCTAAGACCTTATCTCCGAGCAGTTCGGCCATGAATTGTCCACAGGATTCACCGATTTGACCCGCCTGTTTCTTGCACCAATCCGGTGTCTGCTTGAGATAGGCCATCTTCTCTTCTGGCAAATGGTCCGTTGTCGTTCGCCACTGGCCCGGTCGGGTTGCTCTGGGATGGCAGGCCACCAAGTTTAGATTCTGGAAAAGCATCAGGCTACAATCGCCGGCTCTCAAGTCCAGTTGCTCGCCCACCAGCCGGTAGGGCACGGAGTAATACGATTTTTGGAAGACAACGTGGCAGTCAGGGTGGACCTTGGCGGTGGACCAGACCGCCAGTTCTACCCGCTCTGCCGGCAAGGGCTTGAGAATCGGCTTTTCCTCTTCGGCAAAGACTTTCAGGGGAACTTGGTGGGTTGTTCCGTGGCTTCGGTTGCCCGCCTCACCCAAGACCCATTCCAACAATTGCTGGTTGGCGTGGCCGATGCTAGTGAATGTCCTCGGGCTGTTGAGAAAGGAGCGTTTGACGTAGCGAACTCCCGATTCGACTAAGCCTTTGTGCTCGGGTGTTCTGGCCACGCAAGGCGAAATCTGAAATCCATATTCGCGGGCAAACTCACCGTAGCTCCGTTGAATGAGAGCATCGTAGTAGCAAGCGCGAACCACGGCTGCTTTCAGATTGTCGGGCATCACCTTGGCCGGCACTCCTCCCCAGAACTCAAAGGCATTGCGGTGGCAGCGAAGCCAGGTTATGGCAGACTGGTCCCAAACGATTTCCGCGTACTGGTGGCGACTGTAGGCCAGGGTCATCACAAAAACGTGCGTCTTGCGCGGCCTGCCGGTCACAGGGTCCGGTAAAATGGGGCCAGAACCAAAATCGACCTGGGCCACCTGCCCCGCAGGGAAGTGGAGACGCACCACAGGGTCGGGTAATGTCGCCGAGAGCTTCCGTACAAAGCGTCGCACAGATGAGTAGCTGCCCGTGAAACCGTGGGCCCGGGTCAGATGGCTCCAAATGGTCTGGGCTTCAATCTTCTCCTTAATCCAACCAAGCACCAACTCCCGGTAAGGTTCGACAATTGAGGCCTGCGACGCCTGAGTGACCCGGCTTGCCTTAACGGCCTCCATGATTGTTTCGTCACTGGGCAGCGGGGTGTTTGGGTCAAGCCAGCCCAGCCTGGTTGCCAACTGGCGAATCTCGTCTAGCTTGCGCGGGCCCATTCGCAAAGCTGCCTGAATGAGGCGGCGTCCCTCATTGCGCCGCAACCGAATGATTACTTCCTGATAATGGAACACGTTGAGTCTCCTTCTTGCCACAAATGTGACCTCCAATTTGGGTCCGTAGACCGATAGAGGTCATGGCTAGATGGGCTCGAGGGCTAACCCGCTCCGAAGACTGGATCCCGCCAGGTGCTCATGGCTGGATCCTTTGGGTGCTCACAGGTGGATCCTATATGGTGCTCACCGGTGGATCCCGGATGGTGCTCATGACTGGATCCTTTAGGTGCTCACAAGTGGATCCCGGTGGGTGCTCAATGACAAGAGCCGAACGCGGCCCCGTGCCTACTGTCCGGACGATCAAGGTGACGCTGGCCTGGGATGGAGCAGAGACCCGCCATCCGGCGCGTGGTGAACTGGCCCACAGAGTGGAAGCGCCAAACCAGGGCGACGAATGGCAATTCGTGGGTTTCGACGTGGCGGATGCTTATCTGTTGAGTGCGTTGACGAACTGCGGCTTTCTGTCGGGCCATGACAACGCCGAGGCCTTGCGTCGTGAGTGGGCGCAGCACCTCAACGATTTCCACCTGTTCTCAGAGCTGTCGGCCGCGAGCGCGTTCCGTCGCTTTTCGGATATAAGGCTGGCTAGCGACCACGCGCCTACGTTCGTGTATGGCATTCACATCCTGAAGCTGAAGCAGGGAGCGCCGGCCGACCAAGCCTGACAATCCTGGTCTGACATCGATTCAGGAACGGGTCCACCGGCAAAGGCTCGCTCGGTTACAAGGTGTTCGATTGCGACAAGTCCAACCTGGGCCACTGGCATCTCGGCAAACCCAATAAATATAAGGCCCAGACCGACATCCATCGCGGCAATTCGGTACAAACCCTGGGCCCAGATCTGGAGCTCTGCTGACGTGATCAATTTCGTGATCAGGAGGCGATTTTTGCCGGGATCGGGAAAACCCCGACAATGAAAAAAGCCCGCGGTTGCGGGCTTTCTTTGTGGTCGGAGTGCACGGATTTGAACCGTGGGCCCCTAGTCCCCCAGAAGCGTCCCAGCTGTTTGGGTGAGTTTGCCTGAGGTCGTCTGAATGCTGATGTGATCGGGGTTTGCGCGTTTTCGAGTTTGTCCGTGTTTGGCCTTGTTTGGGTGAGTTTTGGTGGCTCTGTTGATCACTTGTTGATCACAACTTTCCGTCTTGGGCGTGCATCGCCACTTTCGAACCCAGAAGCGCGGGCCAGGCAGAGGCAGGGGGTGGGCTACGGCGAAGATGGTTGCATGTCTGATCCAGTTCAACTCGCCTCCCAGATACGGTTTTCACTTCAACAACTATCAGAGCGTAACGGACAGCATGAGTTCGAGCATCTCTGCAGGCACTTAGCCAGGGCGCGGATCTGTTCCAACCTTCTACCCGGCACCGGACCTGTTCAGGCAGGCGGAGATCAGGGGCGTGACTTTGAGACCTACAAAACCTTCCTTGAGAACAAGTCCCTTAAGGGTCGAGCCTTTATAGGACTGGCCAGCGAGAAGTCCCTGGTTTTTGCGTGTACGCTCGAAAAGTCGTTGCCGACAAAGATCAAAAAGGATGTGGCTACGATCAAGTCATCCGGCTCTCCGGTTGACATGATCTACGTCTTTGCGACCAAAGACCTGAATGTCGCAAAAAGACACGAGTTGCAAGAGTGGTGCCTTGCCAATCACTCGACTCCACTGGAAATTTTGGACGGGGCTGCTATTTCCGAAATGCTCGTTGACCATGACGTGTTCTGGATAGCTGAACGGTTTTTGCACATCCCTTCCGAACTCCGGCCATCGCCCCCTGAGGGTGCGGGCGAGGAAGATTGGTATACCCTCACACTGAGGCGGTGGCAGCAGAGAACTGCGGAACCTGAAACGTTCGCGGATTTCGCAGAGCTAAGCTCGGCAGGGCGAATGGCTCTGGGGGATCCCAATGGGGAGGCCCCTCCCGAGCGGCAAGATCTTCCCTTCTGGTTGGAAAAAATCCAACAGTTGCTTGTAAAGAACGCCGACTTCCCTTTGCTTCGAAGGAAGGCTGCATACGAGCTGGGCGTTTTGCAGCTAAGGGGCACCGGTACTCTTAAGGGGCAAGAGCCCAACCTGCAACTATTTTTCTCGGAAATCCCTGGACTTGAGGATGCAAGCGAACTCAAAGACGCACAGGTGCTACTGGCATACGTGGGAGCTGCCGTTAGGCAGAAAATCGTGGAATTTGGGGATCTCGACATCGGTAAGTGGCATGGAGAACTGAAGCGCCGCCTCCAAGAGCGGATCCAAGAGTCAAAGAAGAGGGAGCGCTGGAACGAGTGGTGCTCTCTCCAAGAAACTTGTGGCTTTGAGGAGCTGAGATTGCATCTCTGGTCTGGCGGCGCTCCGAAAAACTTTTCCTTGGAGAGATGGTTCAGATTGTGCGAACTGTCTGAGCGCGCACCCTTGTTTCCTCTCGACGATTTTATGCGTAGTTTGAACAGACTGACGGATATGCTGTGGGACAACCCTCGCTTTGACGAATTGACGAGCAGGGTAGAGAGGCATTTGGCTGTCAGATTTGGCCAGTTCAGAGTCGCGGATAGCTGCGTCGAGCGAGCTAAAAAGCTCAGCGAATCCGGTAACCTGATCGCTGCCATCCGGCAATTGCATAAGGCCAAGGTGGAGTGGTTCACGGCGGAAACGATAAAGAATTCACTTGGTGCCCTCTGCTGGCTCAGCGAGCAATACCGCCATCTGGGACTGATTTTCGCTTCCAAATACTGCGCCCTTTCCGCAGCCTTTATTGCTTTGCATTCGGAAGGCACGGATGTCAAGAAATTTATGTATGAAGGCACCGAATTGGCGGCCTTCTCAGACTACCTGCTGGGAAACTGGCATAGCTTTCTTGACATGGAACAATTTACGCTTGTTTCGCATCAACAATTTAACCGACACTTTGAGGACGAAGATGGTGAAAACGGTTTCGTCACCAAGCTGATCTTCCATGTCGGCATCATTTTCGTTGTTACAAAGTTGTTCTATCCAGACCTGCTAGAAAGCGCTCGCAATCGGATTGATCGTTTAGGGCGAAGTCTGGGGCTAGAACAGGTCTTCACCGAAACAATGCAGCTAGCAGAGACTTGTTGGGAAACTAAAGGTCCAGCCGATTTATGGAGTTCGATTGAGGGCGTCCTGCACGGTGCTCCATGGAACGATTTGGAGAAGACCAGGGCCACAAGTTGGCGGAGTCAAGGACTAACTTGGAAAGTTAGCTGGCCAAATAAGCCAGATGTTACGCATGCAGTCGAAGAGTTTCTCTCTCAACTGCAGATTTTTCTGGCCGACGTGGCCGACCTCGACCTGTGCTTGCTTCGCTCAACCGTCGAGATGCGGTGTTTCGTTAATTCCGATCTCAAGAGCAAACCATACGAAATTCATTACGAGCCTTCAAATGAGGAGCGGATTGTCGTCGTTGGCCTTTCATCAAAAGACTACGGCAGGGAGTTCAGGCCCGAGCCCATTGCCCTCATCGCCAGCCTTTTACAGCATGTTTCGGTTCTGCCCCGCGCGAAGTTCATGGAAATTTTGGAGGCTCGCTTCAAGGAAGGCCTTGCTAACAAACTTTTGGTGGGCGGCTCTTACAGGACCTGTTTGAAGCAATTTGAGGGTAACTCTTCAAATCCGGTAGAGTTCGGTTCGCGCGCGCCCTCTTTTCAAAGTCAAGCCGAGGAAGTGTTGCTTTGGAATTCCGGTCCCGGGCCAGGCTACAGTGCTGAAGGCTCTGCAAAGGATATCGGCGCGCGCTATGTTGGATTCGCGAGACCGATCAGGCGAACACTGGAAATGCTGGGCTCCTCTCCTGAATTCCTGACTGTTGCCAACAGGCTTCACTCCGAGGGCTGGAAGGACTGGCATTTACTGGCTGCGGTCTTTCATGTCACCATGAACGAGCGGATTAACTCGGCTCGAGTTAATTACGTAACTCAAGCGGAGTTTAAGAGGCAATCCAAAGCCTTTTTAGATCAGGAGGAAACCGACAATACGGGACTTCTGTCGCCATCGTCTTACTCAGAGGAACAGCTTCGCTTTAATTTGTCGGCATTCGCGAATTCGGTCTTGGAAACGAGTGGTCTGGAGCTTCATCAGGAAACTCCAGACACTTCAGCCGTCTTGGATTTCTTGGGAAAACGTTACAACTTCTGGACTGATGACGTAGAGCATCAGGACCCTTTTGGGCGACTGGCCGCCATAGTATGAAATTGGGGGTCCAGGTATTCCGTCCACCTCAGCGTGCACAATTGGAAAAATCAGTTGCCAATTAACCGATCATATTCGTCGCAGGCCGCCTCCCACATTTCCAAGTCACGAACGGGAACGAGATGGCGGTTCTCTTCGGTGATCAACCTGCCTACTTTTTCGAAGGCATAAATGAGTCTTGGATGGACGCCGATTTCACGCATTGATCGGACCAGGTCCGCTTCGAGGTGTTCGGGTTCCGGCGCGTCCCAAAAAATCTTATCCTCGGGTTCCGGGTCGCGGCCGAAGTGGTCGCGGAATCGTTGACGCTGCGCTTCGAACGCCGCACGCAGATTCTCATCCATCGGAACCATCCGGCCGATTTCCCCCTTTTCATTGCGAACCCACTCCAAACCCCGGTCTAGGCAGCACTGCTTATATTTTCGGCCCGACCCGCAGGGGCAGGGTTCGTTGCGGCCGACTTTGACGCGTCTGGACTGGCTCATTGGGACAGGTTCGCCAAGCTGTCAGTTTTCCTTGGAAACAAACGCTTACGAACAACTGCTCGATGAATCTGACTTGGATTTTGAGCCCATTTCGACCTTGACTAATTTCGCTCCGCCAGGAATTGATCCGGGCCTTGCGGCTGCTTGTTAATAAGCTTGTTGACTCGAGAATCCGGGAGGCTGTGCATTTTTAGTCCGATCCGGTCTGAAAATCGGGACGAACATAGGTTCGGTTAGTTTAAGTCTTGTGCTTGGTACAGGGGACTTCCTTTGCCATTTCTATTTTAATAAGTGTTTCCAGGAACTGCCGCGGGCCTTCCGGGCGACTATGAATGTAAGAGTACAGCTCCGGGTCTAATCTTATTGTTAGCTTGGGGGCTCCGTCCTGCCCGCTTTCATTGAAGTACTTGCGGGGCCTACCGATCTTTTTTTTCGGGTTTTCAGTCATATTTTCTTCTTTCTGAGGACAGAAACGCTTGACTTACTGTCCTCAGAAATAGTATAGTAGAGGAGTGGTCAAGCCCGCAAGCACGCGGGACCAGCCGAGTCACCTCGAGCCGATTACCACGTTTTCTCAAACATCGCCAGTTCCTGGCTGATGCTGTACTTTTCACCCTTTGACCAGCCTACTATGGCGCCCATGGCTACTGCCATGCTTAGCGCTGCCAACTTTAGCCCATTAGGGGGACCAGAATGAGTATTTCTAAACGAATTGCACCATCAGGTAGCGTGACCTGGCTGTCCCGCATCCTTCGGGAGCGAGACCCGCTTACCGGCAAACAGATCATGATCACAAAGTCTTTCCGCACCCAGAAAGAGGCCAAGGCTTGGGAAGCCAAGACTCTGAAGGAGATGGGGGAGGGCAGCTATCAGGAACCGATTCAGGACACCTTGGCGGAGTTCTTTCACAGGTGGCTGGAAAGCTCGGCCAAGATAAAGCTGAAGGTCCAAACGGTCGAATTGTATGAGCGGTCTTTTCGCCTGTACATTGAGCCCCACTTGGGGCGGATAATGCTGCAAAAGCTGACGGCCCTGGATATTCAAGGAGCCTATGCCAAGCTGACCAAGGGCCCAAAGGCTGTGGGCCCCCAGACCGTCAAGAATGCACACACGGCCCTACGCAGCTGCCTTAAGCAGGCGGTGCGGTGGCGGCAGCTATCTTATAACCCTGCGATGGATGTGGATCTGCCCAAGAAGCTGGGGGAGCAGGCCAAGGTACGGTCTTTTACGCCCCAGCAGGCCCTGGATTTCCTGGCGGCTTGCCGTAAACAGCGCCAGGGTAACGTGCTTATGTTTGCGCTGGCTTCAGGCGCACGACCTGGGGAATACCTGGCCTTGTTGTGGTCGGACATCGACTGGAGTGCCGGAACCGTGCGCATCGAGCGGACCATCGTCTGGCCCAAGGGTGGAGGCTGGCACTTCGACACACCTAAAACCCGTAAGAGCAGCCGGACCATTTCACTACCGACTGAGGTCCTGAACGAATTGCGCGAGCACCGCCTGCGCCAGCTTGAGCACAAGCAATTCTTGGGCGAAGACTGGAAGAGCGCCCACGAGCTGGTTTTTACCGATACGAAGGGTAACGCCATTTATGAACGCCATTTGACCACGCGCGCCTTTAAGGTAACGCTAAAAGAGGCTAATCTACCGATGGACTTCAGGCTTTATGACTTGCGACACACGTGCGCAACTTTGCTACTGGTGGCCGGAGTGCCGCCCAAGGTGGTGGCAGAGCGGCTGGGACACAGCAGTGTCACCCAGACCCTGGACACTTACTCACACGTGCTACCGGTGCTGGAGGAGAAGGCCACGGACGAGCTGCGCAACCTGCTTTTTCCTGCGGCCGACAGGACGATCTCTCAGGCCATCGCCTGCCTGCCCCCCGGCGAGGGGGAGAGGAAGGAGCAGGCTAGGACCGGCAAACGGCGGCCGAGCCAACGAAAACCAACGGCAGACAACAAAGAATGAGATACGTACACTGGGTCATTATCTTTGACGCGCTGGAATGCAGCGCCCGCGCGGTCACTACCCCAGAAATGAACGAGACCTACCCCCACGCCTTTCGTCTGCTGGATGGCGACGGGAATATCTGCTACTACGGCAGGTGCCGGACCTGCGACGACTACGCCGCCTTTGCCCCGCTGGAGTGGGCGAAAGCCAACTCTGGCTGCACGACCATCGAATACATGGATAGCTACGGCGACTGGGAGCCTCTTTAGTACCGGGCCTGTAGGCAACCCCGTCCACCCCTAACCACCTCAATCAAGACCTGGCCCTAACCACCGGCAGCGCCCGGATGGGGCCTACGACCACGTACACAACCCGGGCCACACCTTAGCTTTGTGCTGCCCAAAATCAAGCAACCAAAGGAGAACCAGAAACAAATGTGCCGCAGAACCATCAACGCCAAGGCCGACAGGCTAAAGAAAAACTACCGCGTGATCTTGCTGAGCCAGACACAGGCCTTGGTCATCGGTGACCACGATACCTACGACGTAACCAAGCTCTCATACCGCTGGAGCTGCAACTGCCCGTGGGGCCTACACAGGGGGCGCTGGACCGAGTGCTCTCACGTAGGCGCGGTACGCCAGGCCCTGCTGGACCCCGACAGCCAGGCGCCGGTGGCCCGACTGGCCGACCTGCTTAAACAAGCCAACCGTGAAAGGGAGAGTGCCTGACCATGAAACTCATCACTGTCAACAAAATCGCTGAAATGACCGAGCTGTCGACCCAACGGGTCTACGAGATTATCCGCCTGGGGCTGCTGCCGGCCGTGAAGATCGGGCGCCAGGTACGAGTGGAGGAGCAGGTCCTTAAGGACTGGATCAGCCGCGGTGGCCAGACCCACGCCGAGCGGCGCAAGAGCCAGGCCAGCTAACCAACCGGGGGCCGCAGCCCCCTGACCTAAGGAAGGATAAAACTGCATATGAATAGGAAACATATAGTAACCCCCGGGGCCAAACACTACCCCAGAGATCTAGTGCGAACCCTGGGCTTTAGGGGCCCGAAATGCCTGCACTGTCGCGGCAATCTGGACTTACTAAACGGGCAGGCCATTGGTTTTTCAGGTAGCCGAAAGGCCAGCTTGAAAGGACTGGAAGTGGCCACGGCTTACGCCACCCGCTTTGCAAAGCAGGGCTGGACGGTAACCTCAGGCTACGCAAACGGCGTCGACCTGGCCGCCCACCAAGCCACGTTGGCGGCGGGAGGGACCACGTTGGTGGTTTTGCCCCACGGCATCGACCAGTTTAGAGTGCGCCCCGAGCTACGGGACGTATGGGACTGGGACAGAGCCGTGGTGGTCAGCCAGTTTGAACCGACCGCGTCGTTTAAGCCCTACCGGGCCATACAACGCAACGCCCTGATAGCCGGACTGAGCCAGGCCGTGCTGGTCTTTGAAGCCGGCTACCTGGGAGGAACGCTAAACACCGGACTGACCACGCTGTCACTGGGAATACCGCTGTTTGCACCGCTATACCCGGAACTACCCGCGACCGCCAGGGGGAACCAGCTGCTGATCGCCAGGGGCGCGCGGAGCCTGGAGTGGGGAACCCGCAGCGTAGCCAAGCAAGTAGACTGGGTGGAGGAGGTGGTGGTGCAAAAACTGACGGCCTGACCCGCTATGGACCAAGCCCAGGGTGAACAGCTACCCGCCAAAGACCGTAACAAGCCGGACGTGGAACGGAAGCAAACGGACCCTTTGGTAGAAATTTGGTAGTGAGCACCCTGGTACCCTGGCCCCAGAATAAACAACCAGGAGGAAACCCCACCGTGACCTTGCCCCCGGCAGTCGAAGTAGCCCGCACCCGCTGGATGATAGCGCAGCAACTGGACCTCTACAGCTACCCCGAGCAGGACGCGGACGCCAATCTGCTGATCTGGGCCCTTGGAAGGCTACCCGAGTAGCCCCCAGCGCTGGCCGAGGCGAACGAGAACGTGACGCCGAGACGGCCAACCGTAACCCGCGGACACCAAGGACGGTTATGGCTAAGCCTTCGGGGTACGTACCAGCTATCATCCCGGGACCGGCTTTATCCGGGACCGGGCCTGCCTCTTGAGGCCCTTCAGGGCCTCAAGAGGGGGGGTCTGGGGGGGGGCGAAGCCCCTCCCCAGAAAGGGGGTTCCCCCCCGGGGCCGTAGCCGCCGAGCCTGTGGGAACTGTGGGCAAAATGCCCCCCCGAAGGGGGGGCATTTTGTCCAAGGGCCTGTGGATAAGTCCCCCCGGCCTAATGCAACGCCTATGGGGGACTTATCCACAGGCCCGGCAGTTTCCACAGGCTTCCGCCGCTTACGCGAAGGCATGACCCCAAAGTTCCGGCGCTCGACGCCAATTCAATCTTTGGCCTGGCGCCATTCTTCGTTCAGGGGACAGATCTTGCCTGAGAATGGCTGAGCTGCCTCGCCAAAGCGTTCCGGCCGGGGAGATCAAGAAATTCCCAGGTCCTCGCACCCTTCTTCGAGAGTCAGGTACTTCCGGGAGAGCAAGCCCTTGAGCAGCTCTTTGTTCTTGAGCATCTTTTTCAGGATATCGAAGAATTCGAGGGGCTCAAAGAACAATTCGGTTTGTTCCCTGCGTCCGAGCATCGATCGAATCATGAGGCTGTAGGCCATACTCATGACTTCTTTCTCGACCGGGTCTTGAATTGCAGAGATATACTGGCTGGCTTCCTCCCGTTTCCGGATGAAAGCCTCGTCCCATGTCGTCGGGCCGGCGGTCGGGCAGCTAGGAACCCTTTTGCGTCAGTAAGATCCAGCGGTGCAATCGTCTGAAGAATGGCTTGCAGGGCCTGGACGACGCGCTCAGGCGGCTGGAGCCAGTCGCAGTGGATGCCCCGAGGCTTACCATCGATTCCGCCGGATTTGAGCAGCCAGTCGGCAACGCGGTCGTCATCCGAGTCCAGCGGGCGGGAAAATAGCTCAAGTTCTTCCTCGGTATAGAGTTCAGGGCGCGTGAGATAGTACGGACCGGCGGGGCAGGGGGTGCCGTAGCGGGCCAGGTGATTCACAAAGCTGTGGCCGGCCACCCAGCCGCCCGGGTCGAAGTCGCCGAAGTCGATCACGATGACGGGGCCCTGGTAGACCCTGTGCAAAGAGCGGCAGAAGAACTCGACCGCTACGTGCCGGGAGATACCGCCGGTAGTGATCCAGCTCAAACCTAATTGGCGGGCGGCTTCGATGCCGGCGCCGGAGACGCAGTCTTTTTCGATCACCAGGATGATGTCGGGTCGTCGAGTGCCGATTTCGCGGTGGTGGGCGAATTCGTCATCGAACCCGAGGTCACCGTAATCGAAAAGGCGGTCGTGATAAACCATCTGGGATACTTGGCGCAGATAGAGCGCCTCGGCGGCTTCTTTACTGAATTCCTTATTGATGAAGCCGGCACGCTCCAGAGTGGCGTGAATGGGATTATACCAGAATCCACGATGAGACTTGCCGCGGCGGGTCTGGGAGTGGGGGCGGAACTGTTGGCGGGCCTGCCAGATCAGGTTGGCGACCAGGGCGCGGGTATCTCGAAAGTGGAGGTGGAGCACTTCGACTTTCGCGCGCACAATCTCAAAGGGGTATTCGCGCAGGAAGACGCGAGTCAGGGATTCGGGCTGGGGGCGATAGCGGTCGAGGCCCAGGAATTTGCGAACGTCTGGGACCCATCTCGGGGTGACTTTGAGGGTCTCTCCGTTGGCAAGTGTCAGCAACAGCGAGCCTTTCTGGCTCTCAACGCGACGCAGTTGGTCGGTGGGGAAGGTGCGGTTGGCGGCGTAGGCGCAGTCCCCGGTTTGGGCAAGCTCGATGGCTTCGTAGCAGTAGCCTACCTTTCCGTCGCAGGTTTCCACGCGCAGACGTTCAGGAAAGGCTGGCTCGATGGCTGTGATTTCGGAGCGGGGAGAACAGCAGAGCCCATCCTGATCTTCGAAGAAGATCATTTCAACAATTGCTCCAATCGCGCCTGGATGCGGGGATAGGGGAGCAAGAAATTGGCGTGGATGCCGCGGGGTTGGCCGTTGAGGCCGCCGCATTCGCGCAGCCAGCGCTGGAGGCGACTCTCCATCTTGGAGGACGGCATCTTAAGACCCAGGTCTGCTCGGAAGGTCTTCTCTGATCCAGATCAATGTTTTCTTGCCCCGCTCCCGCTAGACTGGTCCTTCTATGAAACTGGATTATGACGTAATCGTGGTGGGAGGCGGACACAACGGCCTGATTGCCGCCGGACTGCTGGCCAAATATGGCTCTCACGTAATGGTGCTGGAGAAGCGTCCCGAGGTCGGCGGCGCGGCGGTTACCGAACACCCCTGGGGGCCCAACTACAAAGTGACCAGCCTCAGCTATGTCGTCAGCCTGATGCCCCCCACCGTCCTGCGCGAGTTAGAGCTGGAGCGCTTTGGCTACTACGTCTATCCTCAACACGGCTATTTCGTGCCCTACGCGGACGGGCGCTACCTGCAGATGAGCGAGGACCGCCTCGAGCGCCGTCGCCATGTCTCTCAGTTCTCGTCTAAAGATGCGCTGGCTCTGGATCGCTGGGATGACTGGTTGGCGGAACTGGGTCGGTCCTTGGGACCGCTGCTGATGGCCGTGCCTCCCCGTCTGGGCTCCAAACGACCGAGCGACTTGTTGGATATGGTCCGGTTCGCCTGGAAATTGCGCGGTTGGAATACGCAGCGCGTAGGCGATGTCACTCGGCTGTTTACCATGAGCGTGGCCGATCTCCTCGAAGAATTCTTCGAGTCCCCACAGGTTTTAGGGATCAAATCGGTGAGCGGAATCATCGGAACCTGGGCCGGTCCAAGATCCCCGGGGACGGCCTATGTAATGGCTCACCACAAGATCGGTGACGTCGGCGACGGACAGATGGGCTCCTGGGGCTTTCCCCGGGGCGGCATGGGCGGCGCCACCCAGGCCATGCGCCGCGCCGCCGAAGCTTTCGGCTGCCAGTTCCTGACCGGGGCCGAAGTGGCCCGGGTGACCACTCGAGGCGGCCGTGTCACCGGCGTAGCCCTGCGCGACGGGCGCACCTTCAATGCACCCAAGGTGATTACAACCGTCCATCCTAAAATCGCCTTCCTGGAGCACCTGGAGGCCGGCCAGTTGCCGGAGAGCCTGGTGCAACGCCTGCAGGCCTGGAAGACCCGTAGCGGCACGGTCAAAATCAACCTGGCTCTGGACCGCCTGCCCGAGTTCCGCTGCAAGCCCGGTTACGACGTCCAGGTCCACGGAGGTACCATCGTACTGGTGGATTCGCTCGACCAGTTGGAAACCGCCTTCCAAGACGCTGTGGCCGGACAGGCGGCTCGCCAGCCCTTTGTGGATATGTGCCTGCCCTCGGTGTTTGACGACAGTCTGGCTCCTGCCGGCCACCACATTGCCTCCCTGTTTACTCAGTGGGTCCCCCACCAGTTTGTTGGCCAACCCCATCGCCATGAATTGGAGCAATATGCCGACCGCATCATCGCCCGCTTAGACAGCCTGGCTCCAGGCTTTGCCAGTTCCATCCTGCACCGGCAGATCATCGGACCCTACGAGATGGAACGCGACTACGGGCTCATCGGTGGCAACATTTTTCACGGCGAACTCTCGCTCAATCAGCTCTTCCACATGCGTCCTGCCCCCGGCTGGGCTCAGTTCGAAACGCCTGTCCGCGGACTTTACAATGCTTCTTCGGCCACCCACGGGGGCGGCGGAGTGACCGGCATTCCCGGTCTGCAAGTCGCCCGGCACCTGATCAAGACGCCCTGACCGATGCCAGCCTATCAATCTATTCTCTCCGACCTGCGACGCAGCTTCCCCCAACCGACCAGCGACCGCATTCACGATTCTTACGTAACCCACACCCTGATGCGCGTTCTGGATCAGGTCGACGCTTTGAAAAGCGAGCTCCCCATTTGGGGGAGAAAGGCACCGCTGGACTATGCTCAGGCCCGGAGCCAGCGCCTGCAACACCGGGGGATCAGCCTGGAAGAAGTCAGCACGGAGCTGGTCGGCTACCTCAACGGTCTGAACATCTGGGGGCATCCGCGGACTCAGATCAACATCTGCCCTCCGCCCACCGTAGCTTCGCTGGTGGCCCAGGTGGTGGCCGGCCTGGCCAATCCGAATATGGTTTGGGACGAAGTCAGCCAGCGCTTCGCTGTGGCCGAGGTCGAAGTGGCGGCCATGGTCTCGCAACTGGTCGGCTACGATCCGCAAATATCGGCCGGAATCTTCACTTTCGGCGGCACCGGCTGCACTCTCTACGCCAGCCGCATCGGTCTGGAAAAGGCTCTGCCCGGCTCGTTGCGCCAGGGCGTTCGGGAAGATGCGGCCATCCTGGCCAGTTGCAGCGGCCACTACTGCAAGCTAACCGTGGCTGGCTGGCTCGGACTGGGTCATCGCAACGTGTACGCCATTCCCACCGACGGGCGCAATCAAATGCGCCTGGACCTGCTGGAAAAGAAGGCTCGGGAAATCCTTTCCAGCGGAGGCAAGATCGCCTGTCTGGTCGCCACCCTGGGAACCACCGACTCGTTTGCCCTGGATGACCTGGAGGGTGTGCTGGATTTGCGGGATCGATTGGTGGCCGAATTCTCCCTGGATTACCGGCCTCACGTGCACGCCGATGCCGTGATCGGCTGGGCCTGGTGCGTTTTTGGCGGCTATCCATGGGAAGACAATCCGCTGGGCTTCCGGCCGCGCACTCTGCGCGCGCTGGCCGCCACCGTCGAGCGTCTGGCCGGCCTGGACCGGGCCGATTCCATCGGCATTGACTTTCACAAGACCGGTTTTACTCCGTACGCATCCAGCATGCTGCTGGTTAAAGACGGTCAAGACCTGAAAAAACTCGGGCGTAACTATGAGGAAATGCCTTACCTTTTCCAGACCGGTGAATACCATCCAGGGTTGTTTACTCTCGAAACCTCACGCAGTGGCAGCGGAATTCTGGCGGCTCTGGCAAATTTACGCCTGTTCGGACGCACCGGGCTCCAGTCCCTGCTCGGCCACATCGTAGAAAAGGCCCAGGTCCTGAGGGAGCTTCTGGAGGCAAGGCCGTACCTGACCATCGTCAATCGCGACAACTTTGGTCCGGTTACTCTCTTCCGCGCCTATCCGGCTGGAGTCGATACCTTTCGAGTGCACGAGCGCGAACTGAGCGACGCTACCTATGCACTGAGCTTGCAAGCCCACAACCTGCACAATCGCCGTCTGGCGAGCTTCCTGCATGAGGAAGCCATGTCCGGCCGCGGAGTCCTGCTGGGCCAATCCGACTGCTACCGCCTGACGCCCTATGGCGAGCCGGTGGTGGCTCTCAAGTCCTACATCATTTCGCCGTTTGTGGAAGATCATCACCTGGGCGAACTTGTCGAGAAAATTGCCCAGGCCCACCGGCATCTCGAAAACACTCCGGTGATGGCCTCAGCCCAAGGGAGGCGAATTGATCTTCAGCATATGCCCTGATGATCCGGGTCATCCCTGGTGGCCGATCCCTTGTTTAGACTTTGAAGGTCTGAATGAAGGGATTGTAGCCCGGTTGATAGTGGCGGGCCATCGTCTAGCCGTACAGGCACATGGCCAGCGCCGTCCAGGCCGCTCCCGCCTCGCGCCAAACGAAGCAGCGCAGTAGCAGAGAGAGGTGCAAGAGAAGCAGGGGCAGGTAGAACCAGTGGCTGAAGCGGATGGGAAGCCTGCACAAAGCGGGAAAAATCAAAGGCCCGTGAGCCAGCACCATGGAGAGCACAAAGCCGATGAATACTCCGTGCAAAATCCGGTCAGATGCGGGCCCCGCCAGGTAGGGCAGGCCTCCAGTCGCCAGCTGCAGGCCACTCAAACTCAGCCAGAAATACCTGCCAGAACGTTACGCGCACTGTAGGCCGCCCAGGCCGGTCCGGCGGGCGTTGTGACGAGCCAGATCATGGTTTGAAAACCACCAGGCCAGAGTCAGCCAACCAGACCCACCCATCGCGGCACGTTCGCAGCGACCCCCTAGCGCCAGGCCGGTCACCACCGGCCATAAAAGGCGCGTGCGGGGGCCGCGCAAAAAAGAAAGCTCGAGGCGTTCCGCTCCGATCAGCAAGATCAGATAACTGGCCCAGCCAGTGGCGCAGGCCGGGGCCGGCCAGCCATGACCCCAGCGCCAATCCGTCAGCCCAAGCAGCATGCAGGCCAACACCGGCGTCCAGCCTTCCAACCCGGGAGAACGGCGCCAGAGGAAAGCTTGCTGGGTCAGCAGTAGCAGCGCCAGGGCCACGGCCAGGACGTAAGCTTCGCTTCCTATCAGGAGCACGCCGACGACCCGATACAGGCAAGCCACGGAGCCCCCGCAGGCCCACCAGCTCCCAATCGCCACCGCCCTCTCCAGACCGACCAGCCCGGGAAAGAGCAGAGCCCCCAGAAGAGCGCCGTGCTGACCCACCAGAGGGGCGGGAAATTGGGACCCCAGAAAGACCAGGCGCGACAGCCCACCCAGGAGCGCCGCCAGCATGCCCAGCGCCGTCGCTCGGCCAGGATCTGGAAGAATCTCAGTTCTCCGACTGTGAAAGCCAGGTCCCGGCTGGAATGACTGGGAAGCAGCCTGACCGGGCTCCGGCCCAGCGTGGCTATTGGCCAAAACCTCTACTGATTCCCCATTGCCTTGGTCACGACTGAATTTCTGCCCCCTTCAGGTTCGCGGACACCCACCACGATTAGAATTTGAAGCAAATGAGGCCAAACTGGTCAAATCAGAAGGGGGGCTACAACTGCCCACCGCCTTCATTCTTCGCCGAACACATTGCCGTGCGCGCAACATTCCCTGGAAGGCAGCTTTAACCTCGGCAGCCGTGCGCAACACGGTGGCCAGCAAGCCGTCGACAGTGGTCTATAGAAAAAGCCGTGTCGCGCTCTCGTTCCGTCTAGGATTAACATGTTTAACTATATCAGTGAGACCGTGCAGGCGGTGCACGAGAGTCTACAAGGCAAGGACTCGTTCAGCGCGGTCAGAAAATCTGGAGCCTGACCGGGCAGGCGGAACAGCAATCGCCAATTTGGCCAGCCAAAAAAATCTCGTGCGTGGGAAACCAGATGCCGCCAACAACCCACACCCCGGCGAAAACGGGCAGTGACGTGGCTCGTTGCCGTCGCGTTTGAACCTGTCACCGAAGGGTTTCGGTAAGGTGGTCGGGCTCGACAGTCAAAGTTGCGGCGTTGAGTGCGCTATTCTAAACCAGGCGCATCGCCTCCGGCCTTTACCGAGACCCGATCGAAGAGTTTGAAGATTGCAAAGGTCACCACGCCGAAGTAGAGGGAACCGAAGAGGAGGATGAGCGGCAGAGAGTTGGCCGAGAAGTTTGAGATGGTCTCCGGAATGATGGGAATCATGATACCTCCGCCTACGAGTGCCGCAGATCCAGGTCAGGAGGAAGGTCGCACAGAATGAGCGCCTGCCGGCCAGGTAGGCGCAGCAAGCGGCGGCGGTGAACAGGCACTCCGAGGGCGGCCGCTGGGACGATCAGGAGTACCAGCCCGAGGTCGCCGTAGCTGGATGCCCAGGCAGGGGCGGACAGGCCGAGAGCCAGAAACAAGGTTGACTTCCTCATCGCCGAATCAGTTGTCTCGCTCTTGGCTTCTGGAGCAAAACAGATCGACCCGAGGCTTGTAGTCTTTTTGCAAACTCCGCAGGTGCCGCCGTCCTTCGCGCACCATTTGCAGCCGTGGCAGTTTTTGCCGGCAGCGCAGGGGTTTGAGGTGCAGGCCCGGCCTGCGTTTGCGGCGGGTGCAAAGATGAGGATAACTCCGGCTACAATTGCGATCAGATGAGAGGCTTTTGGGCCTGGCTTTTTAGAGCTTGAACTCCAACGCCCAGAAATTACGGCCGGGCAGCCCGAGCTCAGGTGATCGGAAAACTTGAGGCCAACGCCTTTTACGTGCGCGACAACAGCGTGGGTTTTGATAGCCAAACGGCGGAGCGGTTGTTTACTCCGTTTCAGCGTCATCCTCCTGAGGACCAATTCCTCGCCGCGGATCCCACTGTGCCAAGGTGGGGCCTGGGCTACGTCCATCCCCAACCAGGGGCAACTTTTTTTCTAAAGCTGGGAACCCCAAACTCCGACCTGATCTAAATCAAGTTCAAACCGGCGGCCTTCGTCTAGCATTCGAATCATGGAAACTAATGAGAAGGTTGATGTCGGAATCTTGGGTGGGGGAGTGACAGGTCTTGCATGCGGCTGGTGGCTGCAGCGGAGTTCTCCCCAGACCAACTTCGCGCTCTGGGAAGCTAACGACCGCGCCGGAGGCCGTATTGCCAGCCGGCGTGAGCAGGGCTATCTGTTGGAATCCGGGCCGGACAGTTTTATGCTGCAACGCCCGGCCATGCTGGAACTGATCAGAGGACTGGGGCTTGAGGAGCGCATGTGCGCCTCCAAGGCCGGACAGGCGGGCACCTATATCAAACAGCGACAGCGGCTGCGACCCCTGCCGGCCGGGCTGCACCTGGGAATCCCCAGCCGGCCCTGGACGGTTGCCTTCAGCCCGTTGCTCAGTTTGAGGGGGAAGTTGCGCCTGGCCATGGAGCCATTGGTGCCCAGCCAGCCCGCGGCCGAAGATGAAAGTCTGGGATCTTTTGTGCGCCGACGGCTGGGTCAGGAGGCCCTAAATCAGCTGGTGGGTCCTCTGGTGGGCGGCATTTTCGGAACCGATCTTGAGCGACTAAGTTTGCGGGCCACCTTCGCTCACCTGGCTGACTACGAGAAGAACTTTGGTTCTCTGACCAAAGCTCTGTGGAAGAGTCCGGTGCCGCGGGCCGGCACGGGCTTCTACTCCTTTATGGGAGGAATGCAAGAACTGGTCGACGCTTTGACAGCCGCTCTGAACTCACGGGTGAGCACGGGCGTGACGGCCGATTCGGTCGAGCTTTGTGAGGATGGCTGGCGCGTTCGCTCGGCTCAAGGGCAGGAAATGCGCTGCCGCCAACTGGTGCTGGCCCTACCCAGCCGCCAGGCCGCCCAGCTTTTGGGCAACTGCTGCCCGGAAGTCAGCCGTCGCCTGAATGAGTTTGGCCAGGGTTCGGCCGCGGCTGTTCAGTTGGGTTGGCGACGCCGGCAGGTCCGCAACCGGCTGCCCGGCTATGGATTCGTGTGCTCCTATCCCTGTGACGACCCGCTGGTGGCTTGCACATGGAGTTCGCAGAAGTTCGCCGGCCGAGCCCCTGACCAGGGATTTCTGATGCGTGCCTTTTTACGCGATAGCGGTTCCTTTCAGGTCGAGCACGCCAGCCAGCCTGAGCTGATCGAGCGTGCTTTGAGCGCTCTGCGTAAGCCTCTGGGTTTGACTGGAGCCCCCGAATTGGTTCGGGTCGAGCGCTACAGCCAGGCTTTTCCACATTACTATACCGGTCATCTGGCTCGCGTGCGCGACCTGAAGATGGCCGTGCAAGCGCATCCCGGACTGCATTGTCTGGGAGCGGCTTACGCCGCTGGAGGCATACCGGCTTGCGTAACTCAGGCCCGCCAGTGGGTGGAGGAGTTCTCTCATGGGTAATCAACCGTTGCTGCGCTTTCCCAAGCAGGGCACACAGGAGCGTCCCTTTCTGGTGATCTGGGAAGTTACCCAGGCCTGCGATCTGGCCTGCCTGCACTGTCGAGCCAGCGCCATGCCGGAAGCCCATCCACTGGCTTTGACTCATGAGCAGGGGAGAGCCCTGATCGAGCAGGTGCGCGATTTCGGAGCCCCCTACCCTCTGCTGGTCTTTACGGGAGGAGATCCTTTCAAGCGTGCCGACCTGTGCGATCTGGTCGGCTACGCGCGCTCGCTGGGCTTGATGCCGGCCATTTCTCCCTCCGCCACTCCCCTGCTCACGCGCCAGCGCTTGTCGGCTCTTCGGGAGGCCGGAGCCCGGGTGGTTTCGCTCAGTCTGGATGGGTCCAGCGCGGCCGTGCATGACCATTTTCGGGGAGTGAGCGGCACTTTCGAGCGAACCCTGGAAGGCTGCGCCATGGTGCGCGACCTGGGAATGAAGTTGCAGATCAACACGACCGTTTCGCGCCACAACTTGAAGGACCTCAATTCACTGGCCGCACTGGTGCACAGCCAGCAGGTTATGACCTGGAGCGTTTTCTTCCTGGTGGCCACCGGCCGGGCTCAATCTGAACAGGCGCTTGCACCCGAGGAAGTGGAGGCGGTGCTGCACTGGCTGGCTGAGGTTTCCGAATGCATTCCCTTAAAGACCACCGAGGGCCACCAGTATAAGCGGGTGATCTTCATGCGCCGGGCTTTGCACGAAAGAGGTCTTGAACCAGAGCGGTTTTTCCGTCTGCATCCGCTGCATCAGCAGCTTCAGGCAGAGTGGCGAGGCTACGGCTTCGCCCCGCGGGGGGCCGCGCGTCGCGCCCCCATGCACATTAACTCTGCCGATGGTTTTGTCTTTGTATCCCATCTGGGCGATGTGTTCCCCAGCGGATTTCTGCCACTGCGGGCGGGGAACGTCAAGCAAGAGAGTCTACCGCACATATACCGCCACTCTCCTCTTTTCACGCAACTGCGTGACTCCAGTCAACTCAAAGGGCGCTGCGGTCGGTGCGAGTTTCGTGAGGTCTGCGGCGGTTCCCGCTCAAGAGCCTATGCGCTGCTCGGCGATCCATTGGCCGAGGATCCGAGCTGCTCATACCAGCCAGGTAGCTTCGAGTTTCAAACAATATGATTTAGGTCAGTGTGACAGCTGTCCGATCGAGTTAGGCTACGGATTGGGAGGATACTTAAATGTCCAAGCTACGAAATTTCGTTCTGGCCGGAGGTCTGGTCGCCGCTTTCGGATGGGGTTGCAGCCCGCAGGCTCCGAGTAACTCTGCCACGCCGGGCCCTCGATCAGAGCAGCTCCAGGGAGAGGAACTGGCGGTGCTCACTCACGCCCCAGAAGTGCCCTTGCCCATCACGCGCCAGCATCCCACCAAGGTCATCGTCAAATTAGAGGTGCGAGAGAAGGTGTCGCGCCTGGCGGACGGAGTGGATTATACTTTCTGGACCTTCGGTGGGCAAGTTCCCGGCTGCTTTATACGGGTTCGCCAGGGCGATCTGGTGGAGTTTCACTTGGCCAACCATCCCTCCAGCAAAATGCCTCACAACATCGATCTGCACGCGGTCACAGGTCCGGGTGGCGGCGCTACTTCTTCCTTTACGGCGCCTGGCCATGAGTCCACTTTTTCCTTCAAGGCCCTCAACCGCGGGCTCTATGTTTACCACTGCGCCACCGCTCCGGTGGGAATGCATATTGGCAACGGTATGTATGGCCTGATTCTGGTGGAACCTCCCGAGGGTCTGCCCAAAGTCGACCATGAATTCTACGTGATGCAGGGTGATTTCTACACGAAAGGCCCGAATGGACAGGCCGGCCTGCAGCCCTTCAGCATGCAGAAGGCGCTCGAGGAAAAGCCCGACTACGTGGTTTTCAACGGCTCTGTGGGCGCGCTGGTGGGAGACAAGGCCTTACAAGCCAAGGTGGGGGAGACGGTTCGGCTTTACATCGGCAACGGTGGGCCCAACCTGGTTTCTTCCTTCCACGTCATTGGCGAGATTTTCGATGACGTTTATCCCGAGGGCGGCGACACAATTAATCACAATATCCAAACGACCCTAATACCAGCCGGTGGTTCAGCCATTACTGAATTTAAAGTGGACGCGCCCGGTACCTTCATCCTGGTCGACCACTCCATTTTTCGAGCTTTCAACAAGGGAGCGTTGGGAATGCTCAAGGTGGCCGGTGAAGAGAACAAAGAACTCTACTCGGGTAAGCAAGACGATCGCGTCTATCAACCCGAGGGCGGAGCGGTCCAGGAAATGCCCGGCGAGAGCAAGACACACCCTGGGGCGCGCACCAAGGAGGAACGGATCCGCCAGGGTGAGGACGTCTTCAAGCAGGTTTGCACGGCCTGCCATCAGGCCAACGCCGAGGGAGTACCCAATGTTTTTCCGCCCCTGGCCAAGTCAGATTACCTGAACGCCGATCCCAATCGGGCCGTGGACGCCATCAGCAATGGCTTGCAGGGAGAAATCACCGTCAACGGGGCGAAATTCAATCAAGTCATGCCCAAGCTGGCCTTGAGCGATGAACAGACCGCTAATGTGGTCACCTATGTCATTAATAATTTCGGCAACAAAGGTGGTGAAATCACTCCCGAACAGGTCGCCAAAAGACGAAAATGAAGGTCTTAATGCTGCTGGCGCTGCTGCAACTGGCCTGGGGCGAACCCGCTCCCATGGTGCATATCCCCGCCGGTTTGTATCGCGCGCCTTACAACCTGGCTCCAGCCTCTGGAGCCAATCGCAAGCCGAGTCCGGTCCGGGTGGCAGGTTTCTGGCTGGACCGTTACCCCGTGACCAATCAGAAGTTCTTGCAATTCGTCCGAACTCACCCGGAGTGGCGGCGTTCACGGGTGAAGCGCCTGTTTGCTGACAGGGGCTATCTCAGCTACTGGAAGGGCGACCTCAGCTACCCGCCCGAGCTGGCCCATTCGCCGGTGGTCCAGGTTTCCTGGTTTGCGGCCCGAGCCTATTGCCAGTCCCGGGGCCAACGCCTGCCCACCCAACAGGAGTGGGAGTTTGCCGCCCAGCCCGGCTCCGACCGGCTTCGCCAACAGATTCTGGAATGGTATGGACGCCCCACCCCAGCCCGGTTGCCGTCCGTGGAGCAGTCCGCGCCAAACCCCTTCGGCGTGTGCGCCATGCACGGTTTGGCCTGGGAGTGGGTGGAGGATTTCAATACCATTCTGGTCACGGGGGAGTCGCGCGGTGATTCCGGACTGGAACGCGACCTCTACTGCGCTGGGGGAGCGGTCAACAGCATCGACCCCTCCGACTATGCCACCGCCATGCGGTTCGCTTTTCGGGCCAGCCTGCAGGCTCGCTACACGGTGGCCAATTTGGGATTTCGAGGTGCCCGCTAAATGTGCAAGAATGTAATTTCGGTATTATTGCTGCTGGGCTTGAGCCTGCTCGCTTGTGCCTTGCCTGACGAATCACTCTACAACCTGCCTTCCCAATGGAATGATCAGTCAGGCCGTCCACTGCGTTTGCAGCAACTTGGGGGTAAGGTTCAGGTGCTGGCGATGGTTTATACGCACTGCCAATCCGTCTGCCCGGCCATTATCACGGCCATGAAGAGCACCGAGGCCAGACTTTCGGCAGCCGAGCGGGCCCGGGTGGGGTTTGTGCTGGTCTCGATCGACCCAGCTGTGGACACCTCCGAGCAGTTGCGAGAATTCGCGGTGGAGAATAAGTTTGGTCCGGGCTGGATTCTGCTGCGGGGGGCACCCGAAGACGTGCGCGAACTGGCGGCCACTCTGAATTTCAAATACCGCAAAACCACCCAAAAGGACTATGCCCACACGGCCATGATTACGGTGCTGGATCAGCAGGGTCAGGTTGTGTCCCAACAACTGGGAATGAGCGGTGGTGCTGAGGAGCGCCTTAGCGAAATTCGCAAGCTTTTGCGGCGATGATGGTCACGCGCGGTTTGTTGCTGGGGCTGGCCTTGGGCATGCTGACGGCGCTGTTGGGCGGCCTGTCGCGTTTCGGTTTTTTGGGGCCAAACTTTCCCGCCCCGGTGGTCGGCCAGCACGGGGCGCTGCTGGGGGCACTCCTTTTTCCCGGGCTGATCGGCCTGGAGCGCGCGGTGGCGATTGGCAGGTGGTGGGCCTGGGGGGCGCCCTGGCTGGCTGTTTTAGGAGTGGCCGGGGTAGTCCTTGGGGGCAACTCAGCTTACGGCCTGGCCCTGGCTCTAGCGTTGTTGTTGCTGGCTCAGCAGGCTTACCTCTGGCGCCGTTCCCCTGGACTGGAAGGGTTCATGCCGGTGTTGGCCTGCCTGCTGCTTGGGGTGACGGATTGGCGTTGGGGGCAGGGCTGGCCCGCTCCCGGCTGCGCCCCGGGTTGGGCCAGCTATCTGATCTTGCTGGTCGGGGCGGAACGTCTGGAGCTTTCCTTCCTGCGCGGCCGGCGCACCCGCCTTTTGTGGCCGGTGGTCACTTGCCTGGCGCTGGGGGTGGCGGCCGACCTGCCACGCCTGGTGGGATTGGGCTGGCTGGCTCTGGCCTGGTGGTTTTCAAATCACGACTTGGCTCGTCACAACGCCCGCCGCACCGGTCTGGCCGCTTACAGCGCACGGAGCGTGCTGGCTGGATACTTTTGGCTGAGTTTGAGTGGCCTGCAGTTGCTGATTGGAGGTTTACCTTACCTGGCCGGCCCGGCCTTCGACCGGGTCCTGCACGGCGTTTTCATCGGCTTCGTGCTCTCGATGGTGCTGGCTCACGGGCCTATTATTTTCCCCGCTCTTTGCAAGGCTCCCATCCGTTTCAGCGGCTGGTTCTACCTGCCGCTGGTTTTGCTGCATCTGTCGCTGGCCATGCGCTGTTTCGGCTGGCGCGAGGCCGGGGCGGCCGGGAACGTGCTGGCCGTGTTTTTGTATGGCTTGACCATGGTACGGCACTATCAACCCGGCTACAATCCGTTCCTTCAAGCTTCTAAAACGACAAAGAGTTCGTCGAAGCCGGTGGCCGGGCAGGGAGCCTGAACGGGAGTGTGGCGCGGGCTCAAGCTGAACCGATGGGTTGCGGCCAGCAGGCACTCGATCACGACCTTCAATTCCAGCCGGGCCAGCGGCGCTCCAGGGCAGATATGGATACCGGCGCCATAGAGCAAGTTTTGCTTCTGGTCGCGCGCGGGCCGGAACTGGTCGGCTTCCGCAAAGACGGATTCATCCCGGTTGGCCCAACCCCACAGGAGTGTGACCCGATCCCCGGGCTCAAGCCGGCGACCGCCCAGGCGCACGCTTCGCTTGACCAGCCTGCGGTTGGAATGCAGTGGTGGAGTCAGCCTGAGGATTTCCTCGATCACAGCCGGCACCCCCTGTGGCTGTCGGCGAAGCTCATTTTGCAATTCGGGATTTTGACACAGTTGGTGAGTCACGATACTGATGGCGCTGGCAATGGTGCTCAGTTCGCCCACCGTCCAGTTGCGCATGATACTGACCAGCTGTTGGTCGCTTAAATTACCGCCGTCGACGCTTTCGTGCAATAAACGGGTGGTTACGTCATCTTGCGGATGCAACCGGCGCTCTTGCAGCAGTTCGCTGACTTTGGCCTCAAATTGAGCGGCCAGGAAATTGAGTTGTGGGCGGTCACCGGCCTGGTTGGCAATCTGTTGATTGGCGATCCATTCTCTCAGCCAGAAGCCCATCGGCGCCGGCCAACCGGTAAAAGCGCACTGCACCTCCATGGCAAATTGCCGGGCGAAACCTTGAGAGATCTCGATCGGGCTGGAGACCGGCAAGGCCGACACCAGTTTCAGCGCGATTTCCCTGACGAGTGGCTCAAACCCGTCCATTCGCTGGGGAGAGAAATAGGGGTCGATCAGGGCGCGATATTTGCCGTGCAGCGGAGGATCCATCCCATTCGGAACGTTGAGATGGCTGGATACCGCATTGCTGAACGCTTGCGGGTTTAGCAAAACCTCTAAGGTCTGTTTGTGGTCAAAGACCGACCAGGAGCCGTCGCCATGATTGACGACCGGACACTTTGAGCGCATTTCAGCTTACCTCCCTGAATTTCATAAATGAAGACCCCAGGAAATGCCTTGATCTGGATCAACGAGTTCAACAGGGAAGCTAGCTAGCTAGAATGTACTAATGGGTAGCGAGGCTTATTGGATTGAGGCCAGCCGGCGAGCTGATTTGGACCTGGATCAGATCGCTTCACAAAACTACCTGCTACCCCTGCCGGTTCATCAGCAGATCCGGGTCCGTCAGGTCAGCTTTTTGAAGGGCCGTTTCAACGCATTCCAGGACGTCCCCGCGTGCTCGACCTGGGCTGTGGCCCGGGCGTGTGGGCGCTGCTTTTGGCCCCTCAGGTGGAAAGCTGGACGGGGTTTGACATTTCCCCTCACTTTATTCAGCACGCTCAACAAGAAGCCCAAAAACGCCGATTTACCCACCTGGACTTTCGAGTCGGTTCGCTGTTTGAGGTCGAACCTGACAAGACCTTCAATCTGATCGTACTGGGTGGTGTTCTGGGTTATTTGCAAGAACCGCAGTTGGGACTTCTGCTTCAGAGAGTGCAGGGCTGGCTGGAGCCCCATGGGCTGGTCTACGTCAGGGTTTCGCTGAGCCCCGGGATCTATCCGGAGATGACCTTTACGAGGAAATACCCCACGCACTATCGCAAGCTGAAATTTTATCTCGATCGGTTTGCCCGGGCCGGATTTCAGGTGACCTGCGAACGAGACCGGGCGTTCAGCGAGGCGATTTTGGCTACATTCTACACGGCTGCCGCGCGCTGGTTGGGACGCACCGGGATGACCGCATATCGAAATGCCCAAAAGCTTGCCCCCATCAGCTTTGGTTGGGCCCAGAAATTGCTCGATCTGACTCCTTTGCCCCAGTCCATGCAATTCGTCTTGAGCAAGTCGCTCTAAGGGTCTGTGCTTTCCCTATCGGAATACCACCCCGTCTTCCTGGGCTTCGCGGAAATTTGCAGCGCAGTGGTTGAAGGGGAGGTCAGCGCGGCCGAGTTCGCGCCCAGCTGCAGCGCCTTCGCCAAATTTCTTGAGCGTTTGCAGCGCCGACTCAATTGGGAATTACCCCTGATCGAAAGCTGTCCCGAGGCTGCTGAGGCCCGCGAACCCCTGGTCGAGACCATGCAGGAACTGAGCGGACGCCTGTCCCTCCAGACCCCTCAAGTAGATCTGGCCCTGCCAGGAAGCCGTCACCGGCCGTCGGCGGGCGTCCAGGGTCAGGGTATCCAGGCCCCAGCTCAGTTTCCAACGACCCTGATCCTGGCGGTAGCGAACCTCTTTAATAGTGCGCTCCCAGGGGAGGCGCGGCATAGGGTTGATTGACAAAATAGGGATGCTTCAAAGGCAGGTCCCGTGGCTGCAGCGCCCGCTCGCGCGAGCGGCCATAAAAAGCGCTCAGACTCTCAAAACCGTTCTGCAGCTTGCGCCGGTTTCCGTGAAGTAACCCGGACCATTGGGCTGAAAGGGACTGAACCGATTGCAGCAGGCCTTGCAACGAACCGGCTCACAAAAGTAGTGGGAAGCGAAAACCGCGTAGAAAACGATAAGGCCAGTGCATTCAAACCGATCACGTCTTCCGTCAGAATTGTCGCGGCCTGATCATCTCATGGCAGGCATACTTAAGGAATGGCTGGGTCAAGTTGCCGAGTTGATCTAGATCATAGTGGCGCTCTCGGGGATCAGGCAGACTCATCCTGAAACGCGAGGAGGCGCCTGATGAACGATTCAACTGAGGAACTACCCCAACCATTCTGGCAGCGGGTTTTTGACCAACCCTTCTTGCTGCTGGGGGCGGGCTTGCTGGTTATGTTCGTTTTTTATACTGGCTGGGGAATGGTCGAAATCCTGACCTTGCCCCCTTCGCGACTGCCATGAGTGAAGAGAAATTTCATTCGGCCCTGGTCCCCGCTCAGGGAGTCTGGTGGCGCCCTGTGGGCGCGCAGGAGAAGCGCTGGATTCAAATCTCCTTCGTCTGGTGCATGTTGATGTTCGCCATGATGCCGCTCTGGCATTGGAAAGGCGGTCAGAATCCCTCCGGCATAAGAGGTCGAGTGGTTCCGAAGGATTACCGCCAACGCACCGAGCGCTTCATTCAGGATTACAAAGTGGGCGAAGAAAAGGGCATTCCCGTGGTGGCACCGCCCGCTGGAGCCGATATCTACGTCGAGGCCTCCATGTGGATGTGGCGGCCCATTTTGCATCTAAAGCAGGGCACAACTTACGTCTTGCACTTGTCTTCTTTCGATATCAACCACGGTTTCAGTCTTTACCCGATGAATATCAACTTTCAAGTGGTCCCCGGATATGACTACGGATTGAAGGTGACCCCCAATCAAGCCGGGGACATGCGGATCATCTGCAACGAATTTTGCGGTGTCGGACATCACATTATGACCGGCAAGATTTTGGTGGAAAAATGAGTATGCGAACCTGTCCGGTGACCGGACTCAAAGTTTGCCCCGACGCGGAAGCTCTGGTCCGCTGGCACGCGGTGACGGCCGTGGTGCACTTTCTAATCGGCGTGAGCGCGGCCATTTTGCTGGTTCTAACCCGCTGGCAGGCGGTGCATCTTTTGCCCTCGGATTGGTACTACCGTATTCTCACGGCCCACGGCTTGAATATGCTGATCTTTTTCATTATTTTCTTCGAAATGGCGGTGCTGCATTTCGCCGGACCGATCTTGCTGAATTGCCGCCAGCCCGCCGCCAAGCTCGGCTGGCTGGCCTATGTCCTGATGCTGATCGGAGCCTGCACCACCAACGGATTTGTCTTTGCCGGTAAAGCCGATGTGTTGTTCACCTCTTACGTACCCCTGAAAGCCCATCCCGCCTACTATTTGGGTATCATCCTTTTCGCGGTGGGGGCCTTGCTGGATACCAGCCTGTTTTTCGCGGCCCTGGTCAAAGCCAAAAAGGAAAAGACCTATACGGGTTCGGTGCCGCTGGTGACCTATGGCGCGCTTACGGCCGCCATCATCGCCGTGATCACCTTGATCCACGGGGCCATGGTTTATGTGCCCACCTTCCTCTGGTCACTGGGCCTGATGCAGATGGATCCGGAAGTCTATCGAATGGTCTGGTGGGCTTTGGGACACTCCTCGCAACAGATCAACGTGGCTGCCCATGTGGCCTGCTGGTACCTTTTGGCGGGCTTGACCGTGGGAGGCGTGGTGCTGAACGAAAAGGTCAGCCGGGGAGCCTTTTTCCTCTACGTGCTCTTCATCTCGATGGCTTCGGCCCACCACCTGCTGGTCGACCCGGGAGTGGGCCCGGCCTGGAAGGTATGGAATACCAGCTATGCCATGTATCTGGCGGTTCTGGCCAGTATGGTACACGGCTTTACGGTTCCGGCCGGGATCGAGACCGGCCAGCGCCTGCGCGGATTTAACCAGGGCCGTTTCCAGTGGTTGACGAAAGCCCCCTGGGGAGACCCGGGCTTCGCGGCTCTCTGGGTGTCTCTGGTAATCTTCGGCTTTGGGGGCGGAATCACCGGAGTGGTGATCGGAACCGAGCAGATCAATATCATCGCCCACAATACTTTGAGAATTCCCGGACATTTCCATATGACGGTGGTGGGCGGCACGGCCCTGTGCTTCATGGGCGTGACCTACTACCTGCTGCCTCTCATCTTTCGCCGCCGAGTGGCCTTTTACAAGCTGGCCCAGATCCAGCCTTACGTGTTTGGAGCCGGCATCAGCTTGATGGGCATCGCCATGACCTATGCCGGCTCCTTTGGGGTTCCGCGGCGCCACTGGGATATTTCCTTTACCCAGGCTCCCTTTGGAGTGCAGTTTCCCACCACCGTCGATCTGTTCATGGCGGCTATGGCAATGGGCGGTCTGCTGGCCTTTTTAGGTGGCATCAGTTACTGCCTGATCGCGGTTGTCAGTGTGTTCTTTAGGCCTGCTCTGAGCGATGACGATCTGAAACGAGGCGGCCCGGGTCTACCGCCCGGCGTGGTCAGGCTGCCATCCCAAACTCATACCGCGGAGGCCTCGGAAGCGGCGCATCGACAGGGAAATCCTGGCACGGTCGTGCTGGTCGGCGTCTTCTTTGTCTGCTTCATCCTCTACTACTTTACCAACTGGAAAATTCTCTCGCTGCTCTGGAAGGTTGGATAGTGTGGCACTTTTCCTCTATGGCCTGTGGGCGCTGACCACGACCTTTTGGGTCTGGCTGGCTCTCAGTCCGTTCTCGAATTCAGGACCCGAGTGGCTGAGCCGAACCCGGGAAATTTGCTTCGGAACTCTGAGCAACGGACTACCCGATACCTACGGTTGGATCAGTCTGGCTGCTCCAATTCCCATGCTGCTGGCTTTACTGGTGATTATGGGCGCCGATCTGCGCTCTCAGGCTGAGCAGAAGCTGGGCAGGACCTGGCCGGCTCTGCTGCTGGTGCTCCCCTGTTTGTGCGGCCTGTATGCCACCGGCCGAGTGCTCAGGGCCCCCAGTCTGGTGGTGCCCGAGGCCGTCCGGATGCCTGGCGATTACCCCCAAATCTCGGAGCCGCTTCCCGATTTTCAACTTCAGGATCAGCGCGGGCGCAGCGTGGGGCCCAAGGAGCTGATAGGCAGCGTAACTTATTTGACTTTTGCCTATGCCCACTGTGAGACCGTTTGCCCTTCTCTGATGGAGCGACTCAGGCAGGCGGCCGGACGAACCGGTTGCCGGGTGGTGGTGGTCACTCTGGATCCGCGGCGCGACACCTGCGGTTCGCTGGCGGGTCTGGCCCAACATTGGCGACTGCCCCCAAACTCGCTGCTGCTGAGCGGCGAGGTGGGCGAAGTGGAGAAAACTCTGGCCGCCTTTTCGATGGTGCTGGAGCGCAACCAGTCCACCGGTGAGATCACTCACCCGGCCCTGGTTTATGTGCTGGATGCCCAGGGTCGGATCCGCTACCGCTTTTCCAATCCCGCGCCTGGCTGGCTGGAATCGGCAGCCGCGAGCCTGCCGCGGTGAGCTGGAAAGCTCGCAAACCTCGACTCTCACGGCTTCTGAGCAGAGTGTTGGAGCCCTTAGAGAAGGCTCTTCACCGACTCTTTGGAGAGCGCTATAATCCCACCTATCAAAGCGGCGTGCTGGCGCTCTACCTGCTGGGGCTGGTGGTGGTGAGCGGTCTACCCTTGCTGTTCTTTTACCGTGTGGGTTCTCCCTACGAATCCACTCGCTGGATTGCCCAGAGCGCCGGTCTGGCCTGGCTGCGTTCGATCCATCGTTACGCTTCCGATGCGGCCATGCTGGCTGTGATCTGGCACGTTGTCAGAATGTTGCTGGGGGGACGCACGGCCGGCCCGCGCCGGCGGGCATGGATCAGCGGTATTCTGCTGACGGCCTTGCTGGTGGTGATCGGGGTGGTCGGTCTGATTCTGGTCTGGGATGTGCAGGCTCAGCACCTGGCTCAGAGTTCGATGCGCTTGATCGAAGGCTTACCGATCTTTTCCGAATCTCCACGCAGAGTTTTCGCCGACCCCAAGGCTGTGGGCGAGTCTTTCTTCTTCATGCTCATTTTCTTGCATGTCGCGCTGCCTCTGGTGCTGGTCTTCCTCGTGCTCTTTCACACCTCGCGAGTGGCCCGGGCTCGGCTCTGGCCGGAAGCTTACCTGGCTCGCTATTATGGGGCGGCGCTGCTGCTGCTGGCCGTGTTCTGGCCGCCCGCGCTGGCCCAGCCGGCCGATCTCCTTCAGTTGCCCGGGCCGGTTCGACTCGATGTATTCTATGCATTTTGGATGCCTCTGGTGGAGCTTTGGGGCCCATCGGGTGGGCTGGCGGCCCTGACCCTCCTGACCGGTCTGCTGGCTTCGGTCCCCTGGTGGTGGAAGCCTGAGGTGGAACTGACCAGCCAGGCTTCCTTCGTGGACGAAGATCTTTGCACCGGATGTACTCAGTGTTTTCAGGACTGTCCTTACGATGCCATCGCCATGGTGGAGCGCAAGCAGGATCCTGGATCGCGCCGTTCCCTGGTGGTAGCCCGGGTCGACTCCGACCTTTGCGTCAGCTGCGGAATTTGCACCGCTTCCTGTGCACCCATGGGAGTAGGTCCACCCGGGCGCACTGGACGCGAGCAACTGCGTGAGGCTCAGGAATGGTCCGCGCGGGCTGGCTGGCAGCCGGGTGAGGTGGCCGTTTTGGCTTGCCGCTGGGGTTGTGGTGAATCTCCTGGTTGGGATCAGATTCCCGGACTCCGTTTTATGGCCACGGGCTGTAGCGGCTCCGTGCACACCTCGGTGATCGAGTTTTTGCTACGCGCGGGCGCGACCGGAGTGATGATTGTTTCCTGTCCGGAGCGCGATTGCAGCCACCGCGAAGGCCCCAAATGGCTCCAGTTGAGAGTCTACCATGTCCGAGAGGCCGAACTGCAGGCGCGAGTGGATCGGCGCCGGGTTCGCCTGCTGGCCTGCCCGGGCGTGGACGTAGGGCGGGCAGTGCGCGAGGCTCAGGCCTTTGGGGATGAATTGAAGGCCTGCCTGGTTGAACCAGTTGAGCTGCCCACGGAAGAACCTCGCTGCAAGCTGGAGGAGGAAGCCTCGTGATACGGCGCATGCTCGCTACCATGGTGGGGATGGGGCTCTTGGCCGGGTTGTCGAACCTGCCTTGGGGCAGAGCGGAGCGCAGCGCTCTGATTCGTCTGAGTTGGCGCACAACCGGACAGCAGGTCAAAGTGGCCAAAGTTCAAGATCCGAATCTACCAACCCACATGCGATTGCCTGAGAGTCAGGCCTTTGAACTGAAGATCCGTCCCTATCGCCTGAGCGTGCAACTGGATCAGCACACGGCCCTGGAACGAGCCGTGTTGGCCCCGGGTTTTCGCCACGACCGACCGCTTACGGTTTTTCAGGAATTTTCCGTAACCCCCGGGGACCATCGATTGGAGGTTACCTTTCAGGCCCAGCCCCTGGAGGGCTCGGCCCCACCCCTGACCGCCAGGCCTTTTGCGGCCGAGCTGGCCTGCCAGGCGGGACAGGTTTACCTGGTGAGCCTGGATGAGAGCGGCCAGTGGATTTACTACTTCGAACGCGCCAACCCTTAGACGGCGCAGCAGCCTCTGGTCCTCTAAGGAACAAAGAAAGTGGCCTGGCTGGTTAGCGTGCTGCCGTCTTCCAGGCGGGCACGCAACTGGAACGGGTGAATGCCACGGGACAACCCGCGCTCGGCCACCAGCAGCAACTGCACCTCACTAATTTCACCCGGCTCCAGGCTGAGTTCGGTGCGGCCGCCCAGCAGTTCGGCCGGCAGGTTGCACAGTTCCAGGCGCACGACCGCCGGCTCGGCCAGCTGGTTGGCCAGGTGGACTTTAAAAATATTGCTGACACGCCCATCGGCGGTGAGGGCGGCCAGTTGGCCGCCCGGCTGCACTACCCGCTCGCAGTCGAAGGCCAGCGCCGGACGGTGGGTCACCAGATAGACAAAAAGTGCGCTCAAAAGCACCAGTGCTGCCAGATAGATCAACGTGCGCGGACGAGCTACCTGGGTGGGTCGCCCTTCCAGTTCGTTCAGAGAGGTAAAGCGGATCAAACCGTGAGGTTGTTTGACCTTGTCCATAATATCGTCGCAGGCGTCAATGCAGGCTGTGCAGCCGATGCATTCAGCCTGCAGGCCCTCGCGAATATCGATTCCCATCGGGCAAACCTGGACGCACATTGAGCAATCCACGCAGGCGCCACGAGGGCTGGCTTTGAGTTTGCCCCGCGGCTCGCCCCGCCGGGAATCGTAGCCCACGATGATGCTGTCGGCGTCCAGCATGGCGCCCTGTAAACGGGCGTAAGGACAGACATGCTGGCAGAACTGTTCGCGGAAATACCCGAAGTCAAAGAGCGCTATTCCGGTAAAAAAAGCCACGACCAGACCCGTGCCCAGGCTCACATGACCTGTCAGAAGTTGACTGGCCAGTTGACGCATCGGGATAAAGTAGCCGCTGAAGGTGACGCCTAACCAGCCCCCCATCAGGGTCCAGGTTGCCCACTTAAGGCCTTTGAGGCGTAGCTTGGGCCAGTTCCAGGGCGACCGATCCAGGCGCATGCGCGCCGCTCGGTCGCCCTCGAAAAAACGCTCCACGGCAATAAAGGCCTGAGTGAAGATTGTCTGGGGGCAGGCGAAGCCGCACCAGACCCGGCCAGCCAGAGCGCTCACGGCCGAGATCAGAACCACGGCGATGACCGTGAGCAGCAGCAAAAAATAGTTGTCCTGGGGATGCAGCACCAGGCCGAAAAGAAACAGCTTGCGGCCGGGCAGGTCGGCCAGGACCGCCTGGCGCGACCCCCAATTGAGCCAGGGCAGCAAAAACAGACCGGCCTGCAGCAGCAGGCTGATCAGATTGCGTAAGCTGCGGAAGCGTCCGGGAGAATTGCGCGGATAGATTTTACGGCGGGCGGCGGTGACGGATTGGCCGGGAAGAAGCATTACTTAGCCCGGTTTTCCGTCCACCCGCGGACGAGTGAGCACTGGCCAGTAGGCCAGAAAATAGAGAGAGAAGGCCAGGCACCAGAGGCCACCGGCGCACCAGAGTGCGTGGCTGTAGGAGTCCGGCCAGAAAAACGGCACCAGGCTGCGGCACAGCGCGGAAGCACCCATCAGAGCAAATGCCAGCACCGTGATCGGGGCCGGCTTGAGCTCCCGTCCGGTGTGACCGAGAGCCACCCGAGACATCATCCCCAGACACATGATTGCGATACAACCCGCGGTTAAAGCGTGAGTCGCGGCGGACAGGCTGCCCCAGCCCATCCAGGCCAGAGCGCGTAAGCACAGGCCCACAGGGAGAAAGGAATAGGCCAGGTATAACACCCAGAGCAGCGGCACCCCCAGGGCTCGGGGGGAACCCCAACCGAACATGCGCAGCAGATGTAAACATGCGGTGACACTCAGAATCAGAAGTTTCGCCTTGATGGAGATTCCGGGCCAATTCTCCACCAGAGCGCTCAGGAACAGGCCGGCCAGGGCCGCTCCTTCTAGCCAGACCAGCCGCCGGGGCCGATGGCCGCTCAGGGCTCTCTCCGTAAAAAACGGAATCACCCGGCCCCCGATCAAGGCGATTAGGAGCAACAGGCCGTAAAGTGCCAGACTGAGGGCCAGCGTGGAGGATGGCCCCAGCCAGAACAAAGCGTTCGAGACCCAGAGCATGGCCAGCACCGGCAAGAAAATCAAGTTCCGAACCTGGCCCGCGCGTACCAGAGGGCCGGCCAGCGCCAACCCCAGGCCGGGCAGGAAGAGCAAGTCCAGCACGAGCCCCCCCCCACCCTGCCAACTACCCAGGCGGCCCAGCAGCCAGAGCGCCAGCAAGGCGCCCAGCCGGCCATCCTTGGGAGTGGGCAAGCCGGTCCAGTTCGGAACGGCCGTCAACAAGAAGCCGGCCACCACCGCACCGCCAAAACCAAAAAGCATTTCGTGGCCGTGCCATCGGATCGGATCGAAGCCAGGGTGAGGAACTTGCCAGCCGGCTAAAATCATCAACCAGAGAGCCATGAGCACGACGGCCGCGGCTGATCCGGCCAGAAAAAAAGGCCGAAAACCATAGGCTAACCAGGCCGGGCCCGACGGGGCTTGGGCGGGCCGCGGAGCCGCCACCGGATCTTGCTCGGCGATCCGCAGCTGCATTTGGAGCATCGGCGTAAATCCTTTCGAGAACTCTATCTCGTTTTTAGCCGGACTCGGGC
>JAFEBA010000107.1 GCA_018266105.1 bacterium
GTCCTTGCGGACGCCCAGGGAGCCCACATAGGTCATGAAGTTCAGGTCCGTCCGTGTCCCGCTGGAGACCTCCTCCACGCCGAACTCGTCCGTGCTGAAGCTGGCCACGGCATCCCCGTCTTCGTCCACAATCAGGCGGACGGAACCTAATCCATCGCTGATGTGGTAGAAAAGGTCGGTGCCGTCGTTGAGGCCCAGGATCTGGTGGCCCTGGATGAACGAGAGCGAAGTGCCGTCTCGCGCCTGTTCGCTTAGCGACATGCCGCCACTGGAGAAGTAGCGCGAGCTGTAGCCTTCGCCGGCCTGGTAGCCAGAGCGACGAATTCCGTCGAATTCATAGCTGGCTTCGGCCGCGAAGTTTCCGCCCACCAGAGTTACACCCAGCCGGTTATCAGCGTCCCAGAAATACTGAGTTACCGTGCTGTTCGAGCTCAACGTGCGCGAGATCATGTTCCCGTCGTCGTCGTGCTCGAAGGTTTCGTATTCGACCGCGCCGCCCCCGCTGATATTCAGCGAGCGGCTTTGAATGCGGTCGGCAATATCGTAACCGTAGGTCCAGACCTTATCGTCCTGCGGAAGCTGTAATTCGATTCGGTTGTCCGACTCATCGTAGGCGTAAACCGAAGTGGTAGTGCTGTCGCGCTTGACCTCGGCCAGCCTGTTGAGCCAGTCGTAATTGTAGTCCCAGGTCACCTGGTTGGCCAGGTTTTCCGGAGTGTCGATCAGTTGGATGCGATTGCCGCTGTCATCGTAGCTATATTCAAAGCGCTGAAAGTGATTTCCGCCCTTGAGATAGCGCAGACAGAGCAGTTGGCCGTTCTCGTTCCAGCCGCTGGAGTCGTCGGTCTTGGTGAAGCTTGCCACCAGCCCCGTCGAAGAGGGATAGGTAATGCTCAACAAACGCCCAACTTCGTCATATTGGTAAGTGAAGACCTCACTCTGGTGAGTCACCTGGTAGAGCCGGCCATTGTTGTAGTAGCTGTACTCGGTGACCCGCCCGTTGGTGTCTGTCACCCGGATCAGGTTCTCTTCTTCGTCGTAATCGTAGAGAATGCTGAAGCCGGTGCCATAATCCACGCGAGTAACAAGGTCTAACTCGTTATACGTATACTTGGTCGTGAAAGCGTAGTGACTGCTGACGTACTGCCCGGAGGCAAATCCTGCAGGAACCTCACCTCCTTCAGTCGCGTAATTGGCGCCCGCCGCAACTTTGATGACTCGGCCGCGCTGGTCATACCAGAAACGCTTGGTTTCGTCAGTGTTCCGCAGCCTGGTCAGCTGACAGAGGCTGTTGAACGACGATTTCCGCTTGATCCCTCGGGGAGTCGTGACTGTGTTCTCCACACAGAACGGAGCATGCTCAATGACGGTTTCGCGTCCGCCAAAGTCCAACGCTGAAATCATGCGTCCGAGAGAATCGTAGACATAGTCACAATGCTTTTCGGTGGCGTCCTTCCAACGCCTGAGCTGCTTCAACTGCGAAAACCCGGTGTAAGAATACCCTACCCGCGACTGAAAATCGCTTTCGTCTACTTCCGATTCGGTCAGGGTCAAACGACCGGAATCGTCATAGCTAAAGCGCGTGGTGCGCGTATTGGCCCCTGATTCCGCATTCGGCGGCGCCACGACGTTGTCCAGCAATCCATTCACATAGTTCATCTCAATCGTCTTGCCGCGGGCGTCCGTCATTTGCGTAACCCGGTCGACGCCGTCGAACTCGTAGAGAATCTCCTGATCCAGGTCATCGCTGACCGAGTTGACGTTTCCGTAGTCATCGTAGCCCAGCGTCACCGTGCGCTCGGCAAAGGCGTCGTTGCTATCCGCCGGACCGGTGATGGTCAGCAGACGGTGGGTGGTCGGGTCGTAACTCATCGAAGTCGTGTGACCACGACGATCGGTGATGCTCTCAACCAACCCGAGACTGCTGACATCGTAGTCGGTGTAGTTGCGCTTTTCGTCATAAACGCGCTGCAAATTGCCGTTCTCGTCGTAGACTATTTCGAGACTGGGATTGGCAAAGCTGGAGCCGGGCCTGACCACCAGGCGCAAGAGGTTCTTGTGCAGTGGATTCAGGGGATCGTCCAGCTCCTGAGCATAGAAATACTCAGTCACATTCCCATCGTTATCGGTAACCGTCTTGACGTTCCCGTCGGCGTCGTAAGTCCAGACCGTCTGAGCCAGATTCGGATTGATCATTCGGGTCATCAGGGTAGAGTCGTTTGGGTCTTCAAACTCCATGACCATGCGATTGGAAACAACATCAGAGACACGGTCCTCCCGGCAGATGACTCTGCCGTTCGCGTTAAAGAACGACATGGAAACCTGAGCAGGCGATGCTTGAGTCAGGTCCTCCGTCACGGTCACGACCCGCAAAGCCGCATAAACTCCTGCCGCCACGGGATCCGGATGAAAGTCATACGTATCCAGTGTCTCTTGGAAGCCCGAGCTGCCATCATAGTAAGTCGAGACCAGGCTCTGGTCATAGGTCTGTTCTGAAATGATGCGACCTTCCGCATCATAGAGGTACGTCATGGCGACCTCGTCGCGCGTGTCCTTGATTTTCCAGAGCCGACCGTCTTCGTTGTAAACGAAAGTGGTAGTCTGGCCGGCCGGATCAGTAATGACCTCCAGCCGCCCTGCCTCGTCATAGTCCATGGTGGTCACCCGACTTAAGGACGAGATGCTCACCGGCTGGCCGTCCTCGCGAGAACCGTAGTCGAAGCTCAAGACCTGATCGCTGGCGTCGGTCATGCTGGTCAGTAGCCCGTCCGTGTATTGGTAAGTCAAAGCCAACCCGTTACGGTCCACCGTGCGCATCAACAGGCCGTCTTCGTTGAATTCTCGCTGGCTCTGGTCCGGGAAGGTGAGCACGTAAGTAGCATTGGGATCCCAGGTCTTGACGACCTTAATCTTGTTATTGGAGGTGGTGGGAACGTAGACGTCATCCACCACCTCCCAACGGAGATTCACGCCGCCTTCGCTGCGGTAGACAAGGGCGCCGTCCTGATCTTCGGGTTCCAACACCCGGGCCGTGCTGGGTCCACTCCACCCAAAACCCATGGACTGGGGCTCCTGGTCGTGCTTTAAGCTACAGTAAGAGACCGCACAATGGAGCGGGGGGCCGACAAACGACTGCAGCATACCCGAAGTCAGATCGAAGACCAAGAACATGTTGCCGGCCGCGGCTTTCTCACATTCCTTGCAACGGCAACCGCAGATCTTCACACGAATTTCTTGAGGGCGGGACTGCGTCACCGTAATATAAACGGGGGCTGCTACTTGATCGGTGCGAGTGCCTGCCAACACTTGGGCCGTGTAAACGCCCTCGACAGGGTCGTTGTTTGGACCCGGAACTCCCTGGCGATTGAATCGGCCGTCCCAGTCGAAGACGATCTCGGCAATTTTCCCGTCCCCCAACTCATCCGGCTCAAGCCCGTCGAAGGTTTCTAGCACGTTGCTTTCGGCGCCGTCGAAGACAATCAAGCTCCATCCGGTATAATTCCAAATCTGCGAATCGTCTGGCACCCATCCTACGGGCAGAGCGTAGAGGTCACCACGGAACTTGGCGTTATGGTCCTCCGAGTTGGGGTCCACCTGGACCTTTTCCACGCGGAAGTTTTTGACCGTCAGCAGCCGTAGCTCGAAAGCCTTGATTTCATTGAGTGCTTCCGTCTCCGTGCTGTCGAACTTGATGCTGCGCTTGATTTTCCACTCGCCTGGAACGTTCTCGCACAGGGTCTCCTCATCGGAATTCTCCACCACCAGGTCGCCGTAGGCCTTGACCGGCATCGACACCGACAGGTAAATCTGGCTTGCATCGTTGCCCCCTTCGAATTCAACCTCCTCGAAGTCCGGATCGGTCTCTTCGTCAAATCCGTTATAGGAGCGCGTGTAAGTGTGTCGGGTGTTGGCCCACTCGGCCGCCGTCCGGGAAACGCCGGGGCCAATGCCAGAGTCAGGCACGCGGAAGTAGGCCACCTGTGGCCACCGTCCAGAAACAAAGGCCGGAGCCAGGCCTTGCCTAACGCGGAAGTTGGCCCCTCTCGGCCAGGGACCGAGATTGCGCAGTTACTGCGAGAGGTGAACGTGGGTGAGGACGGTCAAACCATTGCTCTTGGGTGCCGCGCTGCGCGTGACCAGCTTGATGGTGATGGTGGTTGCCCCGTCCTCAAAGTAGACACTCTCCACCTGTTTGCTCAGTTCCACTTTGCGAGCGGTGGTGTCCAGCTTGATGTCGTCGATGCTGGGAAAGAATCCGGGCAGGCTGGTGCTTGGAGCAATCGTGGCTTCTTTCCAAATCAAACTGGTTCCGTCCAGGTAAAAGCCAACCCAACGATGCCACAGTGGAGTGCCACTGGTAGGGTCCAGATCGAAGAATTCGTTGTCTCCCCGCGCCGAAATAAAGCGCATGGCGCCATGGTCCGGAGAGACCTCCAGGGATTCAGCTGAGGCGCAGGCCAGGTTACGCTCCAGCCGGCTCAACACAGACATTGTTTCCTGTTGGATCTGACTGGAGTCGCTCAGCTTTTGGTGATACTTACGGGCTAGAACGAGCGCTTCGTAACATCCAAAGAGCATCAACAACAGGATGACGGAGGAGATCACCAGCTCGATCAGGGTGAAGCCTCTCCTACGGTTGAAGATCCGCAATTTGCGTCTCCAATCGTAGTTCCTGGTGGCGTCGATCGGCATCCCAGGTCACGATGACCTCAATGTTCTTCAGCTTGGGGGTGACGTTGGTGACCTTTTGCTCGACAGAAAAGTCCTGAGTATCAATTTGGTCCTGATGTCGGAAAATCGCCTGGCTGAGCTGGGGTGGGATGGCTTTCAGATCGCTGAACGCACTGCTGCGGCAGAGCGTCAGGCGGTTGTTGGCCAGGTGCTCGGCAAACAAACGCTGTTCAGCCTGGCGCATGGCTCGGGCCGAGATGGGGAAGATGCCGAACAAAACCAGCACGCTGATGACAAACACGGCGGCGGCCACCACCACTTCCATGACCGAAAAGGCGCGTTTCACAGGCGCTGCCAGGAAATGATCTTCAGGGGTTGCCCGGGGGTGATGCCCAGAGTACCCGAGCCCGTGGGAGGAGTCAGTGGAGCCTGCCAGCTGCCCAATCCGGGCAGGTTGAATCCGGAAGCATCATAGGTGATATGCTTGTTTCCTTGCAGACGCACGTCGCCGCTGTATGCGATCACCATTCCGTGGAGGTTGAAATTCCCTTGAATGTCTACATTTTGATGGGCCAGGATCATGCCATTCACGTCAACGTTGCCCTGGATATCGATGGATGGGTTTCCGCCTGAAGGGAGCTGGCTGGGCCATCGCAGTGCCAGCAGGTTGGCGTTGAGGGTTTGATTCCCCTGGATGTGAATGTCTTTGCCTTCTCCAACGACGATGGTGCCCTTGCCGCTGACGGCGTTGCTGCCGGAAATGCTGAAGCCGTTGATGTAGAGATGGATCTTATTGTCGAGATTGAGCCCGGCACCGTCGGTTTCCAGGTGCTGAACGACCTCCGGGTGGCCTGCTGTCAGCACATAAAGTCCACTTGCGTCCTTCACATAATTCCCGGAGGCATCCAGGGTCAGTCCCAATAAGCTGGCCGGATCGGGATTGGGCAGGATCTCGCCCACTTCGCTGGGGCCGAGAACATTGGTGTAGTGCAGCCCGTCAGCGATCCAGGGGGCACTGGCGGGAGTGGTGTCGCCGGGAAAGATCAGCCTGGCCGAATCGGTGCCGAAAGTGCTTGGACCAATCGAGATGGTTTGGCGAGCCCGTAATTCCTGGCTGGGATCGCGACGGGTGTTGTTGGCCAGATCGAGATCGGCCCCGGAAGCGATGCGTCCGCTGCCCTGAAAAGGAATCAACTTGAAGCTGCCCTGAGTACGCACGTCGTCACTGGCCTTGATGCTTCCGGAAATTGTGCTGTTGCCTTGTGCCTCGACTCGGCGCCCTGCGGCAATGGCGTAACCTCCGCCACCGGACGCTCCAGGCACCCCCGTGCCTGTAATCAGCACCCCGACTCGGCGTGAGTAGCGGTTGCGGGTCGTGCCGGTGGCCAGCAAATAGGCCATGCCGGCGGGAATGGCGGGATGATCGGGCGCGGCCGGAGCGGGTCCGGCAGTGGCCGTAACCCAGTAGCGGCTCTCCCGGCCGTAGGGCACATTGCTGTAGCCACTGAAGCTGTTGCCCATGACAATCTCTCGGAAGGCCGCCGCCAGACCGGCTTCGGCGGCGTAAACGGACTGATTGGAGAGTTGGAGTGTTCCGGCTTGATTCAGAGTCGCAATTCCGCTTGAGCCCACAGCCAGTGCGATCAGCACCATGATCACAATTAACGACATCACCACGGCCAGGGCGATGCCGCGCCGCCGCCTCAAAGGTTCTCCAGCAGAGAGTAGATGGGCTGGAAGACCGAAATCAAGATCAGTCCGACCAGCGTTCCCATGACGGCAAGCATCATCGGCTCAATCAAGGCCAGCGCGCGCACAATGGTCTCATCCACGGCTTCCTCAAAGAAGTCGGCCAGTCGGGCAAAGATGGTGGGCATCGTGCCCGCCTCTTCGGCCGCCCCCACCATATGTCCGCAAATCGGGGGAAAGAAGCTGGTCTGAAGCAGTTCGCTGGAGAAGGAACCCTGTCCATCGCGAATGTTGGTGCGCATGTATTCCACCTCGTCGCCCATCACCGTGCTGCCCACTACATCCCCCAAAAGGTCCAGGGTCTGCATCTGGCCCATGCCACATTCTAGCAGAATGCTGGCGGTGCGACAGAAACGAGCGGCCACCAATTGCACAAACAGCGTGCCCAGCACCGGCAAACCCAGCACGAACCTTTCCAGGCGCAGGCGCACCGTGCTGATCTGACTGAGCAGGTGCACCTGATACACGATGAGCGGAATGCACAGAGCAAAAGCGCCGATCACCCAGGGGTTGCCCAGGGCAGTGCCGATCGCAATCAGGCCGCGGGTGGCGGCCGGCATGCGCAGCGAAAGCCCGTCAAAGAACTGCAAGAACATCGGTAGAACCAGGCTGCACATCAAGAAGACCATGGTCAGCGAGAGAGTGAATACCAGAGCCGGATAGACCAGAGCCGACTTTAATTTTTGAGCGATCCGGTAGTTCCGTTCCAGGTAGGTGCTCAGGCGGCTGAGGATCTCCATGAGCGTGCCGGAACTCTCGCCCGCTTTGACCAGGCTGACGTAGGTATAGGAAAACACGCGTGGATGTTTGCTGAGAGCTACGCTCAGCCGGTTCCCCTCGCTGACCGCCTTGGAAAGGTCAGCACAAATTACGTTGAGGTAGGGGCTGACCCAGACCTGCTCGCGCAAAGCATCCAGAGCCCTGAGGATGGGGATGCCGGCCGCCATCAAGAGCGAAAGTTGACGGGTAAACACCGCCACGTCGCGACTGTCCACGCGCTCATAACCCCAGCGGTGAAGGGCGCGCCGCAGAGCCGAGAGGGGATCCCAGGCCGGTTTCACCTCCTGGACCACCACCACCACCATGTTCAATTCCTGGAGCTGACGTACGGCTCGTTCGCGCGTGTTGGATTCCAGTCGTCCTTTGACCAGACGGCCCGATGAGTCTCGAACCTCGTAATGAAACTCCGGCACAGCTTCCAGGTTTTCTGGAGACCGACGGGGAGTCCTACAAGCAGGTCTGCCTCGATTTCAAACGTTCTTCCAGCTCGGGCCAGCTGAGGGGCCCGCTCAGGCGGTGGCCCTGGCCCCAGGGGCATCCGAGCTCGAGCGCCAGGTCGAGTTGACCTTGATTCTCGATGCCTTTGAGAACAACCCGAGCTCCCGCCGCTTCGGCGGCGATCAAGCCCCCCTTGACCAGGTTGCGAACCGCCGGTTGGTCCAGGTCCTGGGTGATCTTGGGGCTGATCTTCAAGAAGCCGATGCCGCGCTTATCCAATCCTTTCAGAGGCAGCTCGGCAAAAGCAAAGTCGTCTACCGCCAGTCCAATCTTCCAGTGTCTGAATTCCTTCAGGTTGGCGGCCACTCGTGCATCGGGTTTGGCCAGGTCCTTCTCCTGGCACTCCACCACGATGTAGTCCGGCCGATTGAGTTGAGCGGCTTCCATCGACCGGGTCAGGCGGCGGGCCAGATCCGCCTGCATCAGTTCAGGATGGGATAAATTGATGAACCAGTAGAGCGAGCGAAAATCGCGGCTCATTTCGCAAACACAGGACATCACCCATTCGCCAAGAGCCACGATGACTCCCGAAGCACAGGCTGTATCCAGAAACTGGGCCGGTTCCAAGATACCCTCAGTGGGGTGCTCCCAGCGGACCAAAGCTTCCACGCCTTTGATTTGGCCGCTGCTGAGCTCAACCACGGGTAGAAAGCGCAGGCTAAACTGCTCTCGGTTAAGAGCCTGACGCAGCAAAGGCTCGATCGTCTCTCGGCGCTTGGCCGGTCTTTCCAGCTCCGGTTGGAACAGGGCTAAGCGGTTGGAGCCTTTGGAAACGGCCGACTGATGGGCCAGGCGCGCCTGACGCACCAGGGCCTCGACCTCCACCTGGCCCTGGCCGACCGCCAGGCCCCCCCACAGGTTGAGCAGCAGCTTATGGTCGTTCAGGTTGAAGGGGCTCTTGAGCGATTCCAGGACTTTGGTCAGGCTTCGTTGCGCCAGCTCGGTGGCGCTTTTCAGTCCCAGGGGGCCGCCAGAGGCCAGGGGAAAAATGGCCCAGAACTCACCTTCAGCCCCGCTTGCCAGCACATCCTCGGCTCGAAGACAAACTCGCACACGCTGACTGAACTGGCCCAATAGCTGTTGTTGCATTTCCTGATCCGGCAGCAGAACCTGGATTTCAGACCATCCTTCCAACCGCAGAATGGCCAGGGCCACGGTCACTTTCTCGGTTTTGCTAAGCTCGACGCTCAGATAGCGTCGGGCCAGATTCAAGTTGGGCAATCCAGTGTTTAGGTCTTGGTAGGCCAGTCTCTGAAGTTCTTGGTGAGGGTCAGCCTGCTTGTCCTCATCGACCAGATCGGGGAGATTCAGCTTGAGCGGACCGTCAGCCAGCCCCCTCAATCGCAGAATCTCTTTTTCGTGAGCCAGCTTCAGGTCGACAATCTCCAGGGTCAACCGTGAGCTTTGGGCCGCTTCGGCTTCCAGTTGTTGTTTGACCACGTCCAGTTGCCTGAGAATTTCCGCTTCTTTTTCTTGAGCCTCCTGATGGGCGGCACGCAACTCCTGGAGTTCAGACTCAAGCTGGGACATCTTCCCTGTCTGCTGCTCCAGTTCTCGCAGCTTTTCTGCTTCATGCTTCCGGCTCTCCAGTTGCGCGGTTCTTTCTGACTCGAGGGCCGTCAGTTCGGCTCTGAGGGCCTGCAGCTGCAGATTCTCCTCGTATTGTTGAGCGATTTCCTGGCGAAGCGATTCGTTTTCCTGACGAAGTTCGTGGAGCGAAAGCTCCCAGCTCTGAAGAAGGTGCTCCTGGAGTTGCTCCAGGGCGGCGTGCAGATGTTCCGGATATCCCATCGGATCCTTCGATTCGCGAGGGAAACCTCGTTCCTTTTCGGGCTCAGGCCGAGCCGGGATCGACGATTCGACCAACTTCAACCAGACGCTTGACCAGTCGCACCAGCTTTTGCCGCGTCTCATCATTGGGTGAGAAGGAGAGGCCCAGGCGGTAGACTCCATAATCGGGGGCGCAGCGACGCACGATCCCACGCAAGCAGAGATTTTCGAACTCCACTTCCACCGCCGCTCCAACCTCCACCGGCTGCAGTGAAGAGACACGCGCACCTGAGGTAGAGAGGTCGGTCAGTTTAATTTCCTGGCGCTTGCCGTTGATGACGGCGGTGCCCGCCACTTTACATTTCGCCCGCATATGCCGACGCTGGTTGCGCCGGCTTCCGGCCTTGAAGACTTTTTGCAAGATCGGCTTTACCCAGGATTTCTTGAGGTTGTCCAGAGTATCTTCGAAGCTGACGGCCAAGGTAAAAAGCTGCTGTCCCTCTCGCCGCACCCAGCAAATGGTGCCGCCCACTGCATCCAGTTCGGCTTCGTAGAGAGGCTCAATATAGCGCAAGCGAATCGGCTGACTACGGCGCAAAATCTTCTTCACGAAAGGACCACGCACTTTCAATTTCAGTCCCTGGGGACCGGCGTCCACGCAGCGAGCCAGGTAGCTACAGCCGGGAGCTTGAACCTCGATCTCGAAGTCACATCGAACGCGAAAAGATTGTCGCCTCTCCTCGCCGCCCCACTCAGGAATGCGCTTGAGCAGGCGGCCGAAAAGGGATTGAAACCATCCCATACGCATCTTGTTGCTTGCTAGCGGCTGAAACCCTTGCGATGAAAGGATAAAAGATGGATCTCGACACCCAGTTTGCCCAAGCCACGCTTAATTTACTGCGTCACGTGGCAATGTCAGCGCCGATTCCGGTTATACAGACTCTGAAAGACCAGTTAGAAAAGCGCTATTCCGAACTGGTGGAGCCACTTCACCCGGGGGTTGACTTTCTGGTGCGGGCCAGCCTGGAGGGCGAATTTGAGGCCGTGATGCCGCTGGTGTCAGGCATGCTGTCGGTGGGCGGAGGGCCACCCTCGGTGCAAGCCATTGAGGAGAATTTCGCTGCTTCGCCGCCCGCCGTTGAATTGAAGCGGCCGCCTCAAGGCACGGTCAGCCAGTTTCGAGGGGCCGGGCGGGCCTACCGTGATGTCTTCAATAACTCTTGAAAATAAATAAGCCCGGGAGTCTACCAGGAACACCCGAGCTAGGAGCGGCCGAGGAACCGCAGTCGCAAGCAGTCTTGCTGCTTGAAAAAAATTATCCTTCTTTTGAGAAAAATTCTTTCCAGTGGCCCGATGGTTGGCACTCGGGGCACCAGAAGGTGGCCCGGGCTGCCAGTCCCTGGTGGCGAGACTCAATTGTGGTGTTGCAACGTAGACATGGGCGGCCGTCTCTTCCATAGAGCCAGACCCTTGACTGGCTGGCTGGTAAGGGTCGTGAGGCATCGTAGGTGGTGGTGCGAGGCCAGCCTCCCAGGTTGTGCTGGAGCAGACGCCGGCCTCTCCAGAATACATCTCGCAAGGTCTCATCAGAGCACGCAGAGACGGGGCTGAAGGGATGAATGCCGGCCTTCGGCCGAAAAGGATTGCCCTGGCCATTGGGCATAGGACCCAGCAGGCACAGCTCACTTTTGTAGACATTGCCAAGCCCGGCCGCAATGCGTTGGTCCAATAAGACCTCACCTAGAAGCCGGTCAGGTGGGCTGTGTTGTCGGTTCCGTCGCAAGACCAGCTCCCAGTCGGGTTCTTGTTCGGCCAGCAAGTCCGGTCCGAGCGCCAGCAGAATAGGGTGTTTGGAGAGTCCCCTGGTCTCCAGCAGTTCCACGTCTTTGGGCTGCAGGCAGACAAAAACTTCACGCTCGGTTTCCAATCGCAGATGGACCTCTCCGCGATTTTTCCAGGGCCTTGGATAGCGGTGCCAGGCTCCGTGCATGCCCAGGTGGACCCTTAAGGTTTTTCCATTGTCAAAGGAAATCAGGCAGTGCTTGCCTTGGGCAACCACCGAACTGATCCGTGTCTCTTGAGCAAAGGGCCGAACTCCTCCTCGCAGCTCGACCCTGCGCAAAGTTTGGTTGCAAAGCCCCGCTCTTAAGACGCCGGCTAATTTGTGAACAGTATCGCCCTCTGGCACTCAATGCATTTTGCGCCCCTTTAGACATCGCCCTGCTGCAGGAAACGCGGCTGGCGCGACACAAACATCGGGGTGACAAAGTCGGCAAAGATTCTGGTGGTCGAAGACGACCCCAACATGCTCAGCGCGCTGGGCTCCGTCCTGCAAAGTCAGGGATACGAAGTCGTGACCGCCAATTGTGCGGAAGACGCTGTGGCTCTCTCAGCCACTCAGCAGTTTGACCTGATTGTGACCGACATTCGCATGGGCGAGGTGGACGGTTTGCAGGCTTTGGAGAAAGCTCGCCAGGTTCAGCCCGAGGTCGGTGCGCTGGTGGTCTCCGGCTATGCCAGCGAAGAAGAGACCCTGCGAGCGGTGCAACTGAACGTGGGTGGCTACCTCAAGAAGCCTTTCAAAATGAGGGACTTCCTGGATCAGGTGCAGCAGATTCTTGAACGTCGACGGGTGGAGGCTCTGCGTTTTCAGGAAAAGGCCGGCTATCGCAAGTCCCTGCTCAACTGCTATGAGACCTTGCTGCAAGTTATCGACATGACCGGAGTGGTTGCCAACCAGGGCGCTTTGTTTCAGTTGCCCGACCTGGCCTTCCGCATGGCTCAGTCAGCTGGTATGGCACAGGAATTGTGTGCTCAGATTCGATTGGGTCTGGCCCTGCGTCTCAGCTCTCACCTGGGACCTTTGCAGACCGACGAATTTCGTGACGGCCTGCGCGGCTTCCCCGGCCTTTACCGTCTGGTTACCCAGGGGCAACTCAGCGATCAGCCGCTGGCTTTGGAGAACGTCCTGGTACAATGGGCTCTGCAGAGCCAGGATGGGGCCGACCCGCCGCCGTCCTTGCGGCCTCACTATGAAGCCGCGCTGAAGTCGGCCGGTCCGGTCACAACCGCGGCCGGAATGGTTGCCCAGCATGTTTCCCAGCAGAGTTTGTTGCACCTTGCACGCACCCTGGAGAGGGCAGGCGACGGCGTTAACGCCCGCCGCGCTTTCGAAGAGATGTGCAAGTACCCGCTGCCCCCTTCGGAAGAGATTGAGGCTCAGATGGGCCTGGCTCGCCTGGCTCTGCGCGAGGGCGAGGTCGAACGCGTGGCCACACTGTTCGAACGCGCTCGACAGCTGGCCAGCGGCCTTAATCCGGCCGCTCAGGCTCATCTGACGCTAGAGCAAGGGCGCTGGCTGGTGGAGATGTCGTCAGCTCAGGCATTAGGTCAGCTCGAACTGGCCGCACGGCAGTTCGAAGTCTTGGAATTGGAGGCAGGCGCGGCCGAATCCCGGCTGGCGCTCAAGCTGCTGCAGGGCCAACCCAATTTGGACGGCTCCTTGCAAGTCTTGCTGCGCCCCGAGTATCGTGCCGAACTCACCCATGCTTCCGAATGGCTCCTGCCGCTGGCTTTGGAGAAAAAGGCTCAGCCTCTGGAGAGCCTGCGCGCCTGGGTTTCTCGGAGTTCGCCAGAAGTTGCCAGGCGTTGGAATCAGCTCTCGGACGTGGCCAAGTCTTACCTGCTCAGCCTTTTTGAAGAGGGTAAGCTGGGATTACCCGAGGAGCTGACGCGTCCCGCCCAGGACGACGCTGACCCCGGGATTCGCGCCCAGGCCGCTCGCATGACGGCGGCTGAGGGTGGGCCGACCACTCTCTTGGAAATTCACTCGCTCGGCTTCTTCGAGGTTTTTATGGGAAGTCGTCGGGTGGCCGAGTCGGACTGGAAAACGCAGAAAGTCAAGTTTTTGCTGGCTTACCTGTGCAGCCAGGAGGCGGCCACCGAAGACCAGCTACTCGAGTTGTTCTGGCCTGACAGTCTGAACTCGGCTAAAAAGAGCCTGAATCACGCGCTTTCAACTCTTCGCTCTGCGCTGCGATCTGGACTGGGCCTGGAGCCCATTTCGCGCGAACGCGGGGTGGTGAGAATGAACCCTCAGGTTCCTTTCTGGCACGATCTCAACGAGCTGGAGACCGCCTGGAATGCGGCTCGCGGCCTGCCGGATGGAGAAGGTCGAGTGCCGCGCTATCGTCGGGTGGTCTCGCTTTACCGTGGTCCCTACCTGGAAGGCTGCTACGCCGACTGGGCTCTCAATCGCCGCAAAGAGCTGGAGAGCCGGGTGGCTGAGGCCGCCTATCAAATCGCTCAGGTGGCCCTGCAGGCCGAGAATGCCCACGAGGCGGTGGAGTTTAGCAATCGTGCCTTGACTCTGGACCCCACCCGTCAGGATGTTTTGTGTATTTCTCTGCGCGGACACATTCTGGCCGGTCGTCCCTCGGCCGCGGTGGCTCAATACGAGCAATATGCCAAGTGGCTGAAGCAAGAGTTTGAAGCTGAGCCCACCATCGAGGTGATGCGGGAATACCACCGCGCCCGATTGGGCTTGAGCTAGTGGCCAAACGAGTTCAGTAGGCGGAGTTCTCTTCCTGGCGCACGATTTGAAAGAAGGTGCCGCCAGCCACGTCATGGGCGGGGTTCACGTCCAGTTCGGCTCGAATGCTGTAACGGGCATTGGTGTCCTTGGGGATGCCCAGGCTGGTGATCACGATGACCTGGTAGGGGGGGTCCATCCAGCGCCGGTCTACCGTAACCTCATAGCTGCCCACTTCGCCTTGGGGCGAACCAAAGTCGTAAACCGGTTCGCGGTAGCTGTATTCGTCGTGGTAGCGGTCGTCGGGAGGGGGATAGAGAAGGTCGTGCTGCATCTTGACTCGATAGTTCTCGATTCCGGCCATGGCTAGCGACTTGGCGGCAATGGCGTCGGCTGAGAGGCGGGCCAATCGGTAGCGGTAGGATTGCTTCTGCATAAAACCCATCCCCAGCACTAGCAGGAGAGATGAGATCAACAGTGCCAGCACCAGGGCGAAGCCGCGTCTCTTTCTCATAGTGGCAGCACCGCGCTGGATCGCACCAGATGCTGGGGCCGGGCTTTACTGTCCAGCCACTTGAGTTCCAGTCTGTAGGTGCCGTCGTTATTGCCGCGCACTTCGAAACTGTTGATATCGCCCATCAAGCGGATACTGTCGGTTGTGGACCCTAGAGTGGTGCATAGCAGCACGCCATCAGCCCCTACTTCGAAGCGCCGTTCGTTCAGGAAGCTGGGGTCATCCGCGCTCCAGCTACCGGTCGTGAGAGGAGGGAGTGGTAGTCTGCCAGCATTGGCCGATGGATCCCAGGCTTCAACCCGCAGGCGTGGAGCAGTGCCGTTGATGGCGGGCTCCAAAATCTTGTGGCTGCTGCGCAGAGCCTGGCCGACGCGTTCCAAGGCCTGATGGGCGCTCATGCGTTGGTCATGGTCTTTGTTATAAACGGATTCTTGCTGAATGTTCTTGGCCAGTTCAGCCACCAACAGCATCATCACGCCGATCATCCACAAAGTGACCAGGGTTTCAATCAGGCTGGTTCCCCCCCGAGGTTTCTTCATGGTGTGGGCGGTCCCGCCTGCAGGGTGACTCCCAGGCTACCGGTGATCACTTTCCCCATAATGCGGGCGTCGGCTTCCACCGAAACTTCACCGGCGGCCGGTTCAGAGCCGGTCGCCGGTGGCTCCAGGTCGCGCGTTTCGGTGTGACTGATGGAGTAGGATCGGCCGTCGCGACTGGCTGCTCCCCCCGCGGCACTGCCTGAACCGCTGACCACTCGCCATTCAAAGCAGCAAGGAGGGAGCTTGCGTCCACCTGCATCGAAAGCTTCCGCCTTGAATGCGCGGGTTTCGCCCACCGTCATGGGACCGCCGATCGGGCTGGTGACCACCACTCTGCAAGGATTTACCGGTGTGGGCGGAGCGATCAGGCTCCAGATGACGATGCGACCGACCGGCGAATTGACATCTCGACCCGCCTGGATGCGGACCGTGACCGAGCCTTGCTGCATCTCGCGGGCGCTGGCTCCGAAGACCAGTTCGGTGGGATTGTTGGGCGAAAAAATCTTCTGGTTCACGCTTTTGATGTCGACCAGCGCCTGCAGTCCAGGGTAGTCGGGCTCGGTTACCATTTTGCCGTCCCAGGCCGACCATCCGCTGTCATAGTTGGTCCCGTTACGGGCCCAGACGCGGACATCCGTCATGACTTTATCAGCCAGGGCGGCTGCATCCAGCAGAGATTCCGAGCGTTGCTGATAGCGGTTGCTGCGATTCATCAAGGCCGTGACCAGCAGCAGGGCACCCGTCAGGAGGATGAGTGCGATGATGGTTTCCATCAAACTGGAGCCGCGGCGCGAGATGGAAAGTTGCACCGGGAGGAGTTCGGGCGAATGCAGGTAAAACCCTGGCTGTGTCGAGCTTCAAGCTGGGACGCCGTCCAGGCCCGGGCCCACGCCCTTCCAGCGAGGGTGACCCGGGCCGCTTGCGTTCCGGTCTGGAATCTCAAGAGTGGATGAACCGGGTTCGACTGCCTGGCTCGGAAGTGGTGATGTTCACCCGCCAGCTCCAGGTGCTGTTGGGAAGCGGTGTGCCCATCGCTCGGGCCTTAGAAGTTCTGGCCGAACAGACCGACCGGGCCGATTCCGGCGAAGTCTTTTTCAGTCTGCAACGGCTGGTGCTGGAGGGTCGCTACCTCTCCGCCTCACTGGCTCGTTTTCCGGCCGTGTTTTCAGCCATGTATATCGGATTGATCCGTGTGGGCGAGCAGACCGGACAGCTGACCGACAGCATTTCCTTGCTGGCTGAATGGATGGAGCGTGATCAGGAGGTACGCCAGAAGGTGCGGGGGGCCCTGACCTATCCGGCAGTGGTGGTGGTCGTTGCCGGGCTGGCCGTGATTTTGCTGATGAATATGCTGGGGCCTTTGTTCATCAGCATGTTCGCTGAGACCAACGCCCCCTTGCCCTTGCCCACTCAGGTGGTGGTTAAGCTGGTGGAACTTCAGCACAAACCCTGGTTCTGGTTGAGCCTGGTGGTGGGGATCTTACTGTTTGTAAGGGCCGGCCGCTCCTGGGTTCTGAATCCTCACTGGCGGCTCTGGGTGTGGGAACGTGCCGCGGCGACGCCCGGCGTGGGTGGACTGTTGGTGGCCGCCACCTGGTCGCGCTATTGCGCCGCTCTCTCGATCTTGTCGGCCTGTGGAGTGCAGCCTCAGCGCTCTTACCGCTTTGCGGCTGAAGTCAGCGGGGACCCTCGGCTGATCATCGATGCGGATTTGCTGGTGCAATCCGTACTGGAGGGTGAGACGGTCAGCGCCCACATGTATTTGAAGCCCGAGTTATATCCAAGAGTCATCAGCTCTTCCTTGGAGATGGCCCACGATACCGGCCAGGCCAAGCCGATCCTCGATTACTTGACTCGGTTTTATCGAGAAGATCTGGAGGTTCGCCTGCAGATTCTGCAAGGACTGATCGAGCCGTTGCTGCTTTTGGCCACTTCGGCCGTGCTGCTCTTTCTTATTCTGGCCTTGATGTTGCCGCTCTACGGCCGCTTGCAGGAGGCCAGTTGACCCTGGATATCGCCTTACATCCGGCCACTCTTATCGGATTGGGCCTGGTGCTTGATCTGCAGGCTCAGCGCGGCCCGGTCGGCCTCTATCGCACCGCTCTGCCGTTCTATCTAGCTCTGGCCTGGCTGGGCTATTGGCAACTGGCGCTGGTTTCCAGTCTTCTGGGCATGTTCTTGCTACCCGCCCTAAAATATGAGCGGAAATCAGCCGCCCTAGGCTTGCTTTACGTCAGCGCTGGAACCCTCATTCTGGTCGGTTTTCCTGCCCACAGGCTGGCCCTGGTCGCGGTGGCGGGGCTGGGAAGCCTGTGGGGGATCGGCTCGCTTTCCTCTCTGAGCGAAGATCTCCAGCAGCGTCGACTGCGGCGGGCCTTGCTTTCCTTTCAACTGATCTGGCCCTGGCCGCTGTTGGTGGCCGTGAATGGACCGCTTGAAGCGCTGGTGATGGCGGCTGTCTTGCTGTCCACTTCCACTGGGATGGTCAACGCCATCCACCGGATCTATGCGACTCAGGCCACTGAGGCCATGACCCAGCGCGACCGTTCTGAGGCGGCCCTGGCTGAGGCTCGTCAACAGTTGACCGAGCAGCAGGTCACGCTGGCCTTAGAGGCTCGCCAGCGCCGGATTGTTGAAAAACTGGCCGAGCAACTGGCCGAAGGGCCGACCTTCGCCGACACCCAGAAGGCTGTGCTGGACACCCTGAGCCGATTGATGGTGGCGCGCTCGGTGGTCCTCTTTCTTTGGCACCCGACCGGCTCAATGTTGGAGCCCACCTGCTGGAACTCACCAGAATCGGAGAAGCTCTATCAGGCCACCTTTCCGGGGTTTGTGGAGCCTTTGGTGGAGCTGTGCTGGAGTCGGGGTAAGCTGGTGAGGCGCCAGGGAGATGGGCAGCTGGCCAGCGAGGTCTTTCGCAACGAGGATCACGCTATGGCCGTGCCCCTACCCGAGTTGGGCGTGATATACGTCGGACGAGAAAGTCATCCGTTTTCGCCGGCCGACTGTCATCTTTTAGAGTGGGTTGCAGAAAAGGCTGGCTTAGGCCTGCGCGCCGCCTGGCGTCACCACCATCAACTGGAGCAGCAGCGCGAGCAGACCAGCATCAACGTGCAGCTCCGCGAGCACGTGCAGTTGCTCGAGCGATTGGTGCAGGGCACAGGCTGGCTCAGCTCTCAGCTAACCCTCCAGGGCACCATGTTTACTCTACAACGCGAGTTGCCGCGCTTGCTAGGTCACGACTTCGCGGCTGTCTTTCTGGGTCCACCGGATAACCTGCAGATGGTGCATAGCTGGTCCAATGTTGAGGGACTCCCCGTCGACACAGAGGCCTTCCAGCGCATCGCCACTGTCTCGCTGCAGCGAGCCGCCAGTCTGCTGTATGCGGACATGGAGGGTCAGTCCATGCGCAGTTCGCTGTGTGTACCATTTACCGAGGATCCCAGCGGAGTTATTCTGGTGGCCGGGCAGCAAAAAGACGCTTATCAGCGCGAACAATTGCAACTGCTGACGTTACTGGCCTTGCAGTTGAGCGTGACTTTGCGTAACGCTCAGCTTTATGAGGAGGTTCAGCAGCAAAAGATACGCCTGGAACAGTCGCAGGCTCAGCTGATTCAGTCCAGCAAGCTGACCGCTATCGGTCAGCTGGCGGCCGGTGTGGCCCACGAATTGAATACTCCCCTTGGGGCTGTGTCATTGTCACTGGACCTGATGTCCTTGCAGCATCCGGAGGGCAATCGTCACATCACCAACGCGCAGGGAGCCGTCGAACGGGCTCGGGGCATCGTGGATAAGCTGCTGGTTTATTCTCGCCGCACTCACCTGGCCGAGCCTGAACCCGTGCATCTGGCCGACGTGATCGTCGGTGCCAGCGAGCTGGTGCAGTCCAAGATCAGGGCTCAGCGCGTAACGCTCACCACCGAAACGGAAGTCAATCCGGTGGTTCAGGCCAAGCTGGTGGAACTGCAACAGGTCGTGGTCAACTTAATGATCAACGCCGTGGATGCCTATGACGATGCCGCTCAGGACCGCAAATTAACCGTGGCCTGCGGTCAGGACAATCGTGGTCCGTACATCTACGTGCGCGACTTCGCCGGCGGTATTCCGGATGAAGTCCAGTCCCAGATTTTTGATCCCTTTTTCACCACCAAGCCGATTGGAAAAGGTACCGGACTGGGTCTCTCCATCAGCAAAGAAATTTGCGCTCAGTATGGTTGCGATTTGAGCTTCGAGACAAAATCAGGAAACGGCACAACGTTTACAATGCGGTTCCCCACAGGTCATCTGGGTTAACAATCGCTCCCCCTGTTTGTGACGATTCTAGCAAGCATCTGCTACAATGACCTCATGACCTTGAGGGGGCGCCGCAAAAGAAGCCAGGGACTGACCCTGGTCGAATTAGTCCTTTCACTGGCTTTGCTGGCGTTAGGGACCAGCGTGCTGGTGCAGGGCTTCGTGAATTTGCGCAGCAGTCGAGCTTCCGTGAAGGCCGAAGCAGAGCAACTGGCCGAGTTGATGCGTACTCTACGCCAGCAGGCAATTACCGAAAATCGTCCGCTCGGTCTTGGTTTTCCCACCCAGAACGGATCTGTCGCCGCCAGCAATGGCTACTATGTGCTGGAGGGCGAGCATCATCCGAAGGTGACCCGACGCATCCTGATGATGCGCGATCGGATCATTCAGGTCAGCGGCTGTTACTGGCCTGAGCTGGGTTTTACTCCCCCTCCCACCACCACCTTCAGCAACTCTAGCTATACCCTGAGCAGCTGGCAGGTGCCTTATCCCCAGGACGGCATATTGATGTTTTTGCCCAGCGGCGAGGTGCTGACCAACCTCCCCACCGTTCAAGGTGAAGCCGCGCTGGTCATGGGCTATGCCATCCAGGCCAGTCCCGGGAACGTGGGCGGCCAACCGGCCATGCAGCTCGATAAAGTCAAAGGACCCGAAGTGGTTTGGTGTTCTCTTTTTGGCGAAGTCCGCTTGGAAGGTGGGGTGGGGGGCGCGGCCGCCCGGGCCAGCGACGGAGCCGCTTCCAGTGGGGCCGCCAGCGTCCCGCCATTGACCCCGAGTGGTAATGCGAACCCGACTTTTGTGATGCAGGCCGGTAAAACTTCGCTTCTGGACGCAAGCCCGCCACCCAACGCCAACACCCTGGGTTCGGTGGCCGGCGGCACCAGTGGTACTCTGCGCAAGGGGAGGTATATCTCCTTAAAGGTGACTGCCCGAGATCCTGACGGCGACCCACTTTTTTGCAGCTGGGAGGCCGGCCAGGGCACTTTCACCAAAGGCAACGACGTGCGCATGGTCTATGACCCCAAGATCGATATGTGGGTCAGCACCTTTGCCTGGCATCAGCCCGAGTCGTCCGGCCCAGGGGCGACCTATACTCTGAAGTCCACCATTTCTGATCATCGGGGTGGCCAGGCCGTTTTGTCGGGCCTGATCTCCGGCGGCGGCAACTTCCGAATCCTCCAGCCCGGGCGCTTGGCCTTTCAGCGCGGCGCGGATATCTGGATGTCCAACTGGGACGGTTCGGACCCGGTGATTGTGGCCAAGCAACTGGGTAAGCCTCGTTGGAACCACGATGGCAGTTCCATTGTCTGCCTGGCCCCGGTGACCAATGCGGTCACGGTGGTCACCCCCGACGGTCGCAGGCGTCTTCAGCTTTATACTCCGCCGGCCGGGGTCTGGATCAGCCCGGGGTCCTTCAACCGGAGAGATGACGCCATCCTGGTGGCCACTCAAACGGCAGCGGGGGGAGTCAGCCTGGGCGAACTCTCGCCCTGGGCCCCCCTTGCGCCGACTGATTGGTTGGCAGGCGCCGCCGTCCCCTTGCCTGAGCTCGGACCGTTGGAGTTCCCGGCTAACTCCAATCCGGTTGTGGATTGCAGTCCGATTAACTCGGAAAGGGTCATCGTGTCAAGCTCCTCCGCTGCGGGCGGACCGATCGTGATCATCGATAAGAGTACAGGCACGCCGGTGGCGACCAAGCTCCTGACCACGGCGGGGACCCCGATTGTGGGGGCCGAAGCCAGTTTCTGCCCCAACGGCACGGAGTTCGTTTTCCGGTCGGCCACGGGACAGATTTCTCGAGCCACCATTGCCGGTGCCAACGTAAATGTGAGCGCCAGTGCCTCGCTGGCGGGCGGTCTGGCTCCGCGTCTGGCCGGCTCGGCCGGATGCTGCGTGGCCGCCGGCGACGACGGTGGCAAGCGCAATGTGTTTGTGTATACCGACGGCACCAACCTGAGTCCCCCGCTGAAGCTGTTTAGCTTTCCCGAGTCCTGCACCGACCCGGACTGGGCCGACTAACTGGCCGGCGAAATGTTACAAGGCGGCAACATGTTCGGCCGCGGTTTTTCTCCCACTTACCTCCGCCTCGCTAAGCTAAGGATGTCAGATAGATAAAGAGCAACGACAGAGGAGCAAGTGACAATGAATATTCAGAATTCTTTCCAGGCCCCGTGGACTTCTTATGTGGCGCCGGCTCAAATTGCCCGCTCGATCAGTCAACCGGCTGTCCCCAGCACCCGCCCCATCGACCCCATCGAAGCTCCTGTTGCTCCCTCCGAGCCCTCCCAGGCCGCTCTGAAGTCCTGGCTCTCGCAGTATTCCAACGGTCGTGATCAGGGCCTGTATGAGCGCGTCAGCGCGGATCCCAGCTCGGAAGGCACCCTCTTCCGCCGCGGACTGATGATCTCGGGTGTTGTCTCCCTGGCTGCTTCCGGCGAATAGTTTCTTCCAAAACGGGCAAACTATGGGCGATGCTGTCCGATCTCCGTGGGCGAGCCCTGGCCACACTTCGACTCTCGGTGACCGACCGGTGTAATCTGCGTTGCACCTATTGTATGCCCGAAAGCCGTTACACCTGGCTGGAGAAGCCGCACCTGCTCAGCTTCGAGGAGCTGACGCGCCTGGTGCGGCTTTTGCGTTTGCTGGGATTGGAACGCGTACGCATCACCGGCGGAGAGCCGCTGTTGCGTCAGCAGCTTCCACGGTTATTGGAGATGCTGACCGGGATCGGAGTGCGCGGGTTGGCCCTGACCAGCAACGGGGTCTTGCTGGAGAAGCAGGCGGACGCACTGCAGCGAGCCGGACTGGAGCGTTTGACCGTCAGTCTGGACACCCTGAAGCCCGAGGTTTTTGCTCGAGTGGCTCAACGTCAGGAGTTGCAGAGCGTGCTCTCGAGTCTTGCTTACGTTCGGGGCCTTGGCTTCAAAGAATTCAAGCTGGACACGGTGGTGGTGCGCGGCATCAACGATGAAGAGATTGTCGATCTGACCCACTTCGCTGCCCAGCTCGGGGCGGAGATTCGTTTCATTGAGTACATGGACGTGGGAGGAGCCACCCGTTGGGATTCCCGTCTGGTGGTCAGCCAGCAGGAGATCTTGCAAAAACTCGGGGCCACTTATGGCTCGGTCCAGCCCCTGGGGGGTAGGGGCTCGGCCCCGGCCGCTCGCTTTCAGTTGGGCAACGGACAGGTCGTTGGCGTGGTGGCGTCGGTGACTCAGCCTTTTTGTGCCGACTGCGATCGTTTGCGCTTGACCGCGGACGGACAGCTTTTGCTCTGTCTCTATGCTAAGACTGGCCTGGACGTGCGCGATTTGCTTCGCTCGGGGGCCAGCGACTCGGAGATTTGCTCGCTGCTGGGGGAGTTCTGGGCCCAGCGTCAGGATCAAGGCGCGGTCGAGCGCACGCGGGTGCGGGGTCGTTCCGGCTACGTTAGCCTGGAAGAGCTGCGGGCCAATCCTCGTCTGGAGATGCATACCCGAGGCGGGTAAACCGCCGCTGGATGAACAACTATTCCGAATGAGCAGAGGGACTACGGCGCGCCGCGAGCGCGAAAGGGAAGCCTTGCGCCAGAGCATCTTGCAGGCGGCCCGGGAATTGTTTCAGCAGCAGGACTACAGCAGCGTCACGCTGCGAAAAATCGCCGATCGGATCGAGTATTCTCCCACCACCATCTACCTTTATTTCAAAGACAAGCATGCCCTGGTGATGGAGCTGATTGCCGAAGGGTTCGAGCTTTTGAGCCAGCGCATGGCTCGCGGCCTGCGCCCCGACCCGCGTGAAACTTTGCGTTGTTCTTCTCTGGAGTATTTGCGATTCAGCCAGGACGAGCCCCACTATTATCGGCTGATGTTCCAGCTGGAGGACCAGGAACTGAACGCGCGATGCGTTCAGCGCGAGCCTCGCTTATCACACGGCGCCTTTGTTTTCCTGGCTGAGAACGTTCAGAAGCTGCGCCAGGCGGGTTATCTACGACCTGAGTTGAGCGATCTGACGGTGGCTCACCTGATCTGGTCTGCTTTGCACGGGGCGGCCTGCCTGCAGCTGGGCAATCTGTTGGAACGCCTGCCCGAGCAAGAGCGAGGTCTCTTCTTTGAGCAGGTGGTGGAAGGCCTGGCCCGCAGCCTGATCGAAAACGCCCCTCTATGATAAACGAAGTCTGTTGGGTTACGGGGGCCTCGGCGGGAATCGGTCGGGCTGTGGTGCAACGCTTTGCTGAGGCGGGTGCACGAGTGCTGGCGCTGGCTCGGCGCGAGGACCGCTTGCTCCAGTTGCGCGATCAGTTCCCCGATCTGGTGAGGATTCTGGTCTGTGACGTGACCGATCAAGAAAAACTACGCCACTCTCTCTCAGAGTTGGAGGCTCCCTACAACGCTCCCACCATTCTGGTAAACAATGCGGGTGCGGCCTTTGGTCTGGAAATGGCGCAGTCTTCGCGCTGGAGTGACTGGCAGCGGATGATCGACCTGAACGTCACCAGCCTGGTCTGCATGACCCATTACGTGTTGCCTGGCATGGTGGAACGCAATCGGGGTCACATCCTCAACCTGGGCTCGGTGGCCGGCACCTACCCTTACCGGGGCGGGCAGGTCTATGGCGCCAGCAAGGCTTTCGTGGAGCAGTTCTCGTTGGGCTTGCGTTGCGATCTCTTGGGCAAGCAGGTGCGCGTCACCAATATCGAGCCTGGTGCGGTTCAGACTGAATTTGCCACCGTGCGCTTCGAGGGGGACACCGAGAAGGCGGCCAAGGTTTACGAAGGCTTTCAACCCTTGACTCCGGCTGACATCGCAGAGTCGGTTTTTTGGTGCGCCAACCTGCCTTCCCACGTCAACATCAATCGTCTGGAGGTCATGCCCGTGATGCAGGCCTCAGCGGGCTTCGTCTGGCACCGTGACCCTTGATGAGTGGCTGGAGCACTACCCTGAAAGTCCTCTAGGCGTGCTGGTCGGGCTCCTGAATCAATTGCGTGAGGGCGAGCGCGACTACGAATCATTCGAACAGGCTCTGGGGGTTTTCGACGAGTTTCTGCAGGAGTGGGCTCAGTCGGTCACCGAGCAAGACAGCGAGGGTGAAGTCTCGCAGGGACTGCTGAAGGCCTTGCAGGGACTTGCGGACGCTGCCGCGGGTCTGCGCGATTATGCCGAAACCGGGGACGAGGAGATTGCCGATGCCTCCATGGCTCAGGCGGTGGAGTCTCAGGAGCTTTTACTGGAAATGTTGGAGCTGAGTCAGGAACCTTTTTGAATTCTATTCAAAGGAGGTGTTCGATTGGCATGGTATTTCAGTCGAACAAACTGGTGTTCTGGTCCGAGACTGGTAACGCCACAGGTTTCTTGGAGGCCTTCCGTGACACCATCCGCCGAATTGATCGGGCTTAACGCCGACAGCCCCATGTCCCTACCCAAGGGTCGGCTTCTGCAATTGCTGCAGGGATGCATTGACAGCCAGAGCGTGGAGGAGCTCCGCACCCGCCTGCTGCTGGTCAAAGACTTGCGGCCAGGTCGCCCCAATGAGCGCGAAATGGTGACGGTGCGCTATGGATTGTGGCACGAACAACTGCGCCAGATCCGCGAATCGCGTTCCTTAGAACGGGCTCGACACTACCTCAAGCGTATGCTGAAGAGCTTTGATGAGGTGAAAACCCCAAGCTTCTCGGATATCAACCTCTGCCGCTGGCAAGAGTATGATGACCTCTGGACCGACAGTCTCTGGCAGATTGATCGTCGCGATCGAAGCGGCCAGCATTCCGGCCACTACTGGGGCAATTTCGTTCCTCAGATTCCGCATCAGCTGATGCGACGGTTTACCAAGGCCGGAGACTGGGTGCTGGATCCGTTCCTGGGCAGTGGAACCACTCTCATTGAGGCTCGCCGTCTGGGTCGCAACGCGCTGGGCGTGGAACTGCAGGAGTCGGTGGCCCAGGAGACCTGGGCCCGGGTGCAGCGGGAGGACAATCCTCACAAGGTGCAGTCGGTCGTGCGCCAGGGGGATTCGGCTTCGGTCGATTACCGCTCCCTGCTCGATCAGCACCAGATTCCGCAGGTGCAGCTGGCGATTCTGCACCCTCCTTACCACGACATCATTCGTTTTTCGGATCGACCGGAGTGTCTCTCCAATCAGGGCGATGTGCAGGGCTTCGTAGACGGCTTCACCAGGGTGGTGGCCGGGGTTTCCAAGGTGCTGCAGAAGAAGCGCTATCTAGCGGTTGTGATCGGCGACAAATATGCGGGTTCGGAGTGGGTTCCGCTGGGTTTCTTGACCATGCAGCGCATCCTGGAGTTGGACTTTCATCTCAAGAGCATCATCGTGAAGAACTTTGAGGAAACCCTGGGCAAACGTAGCCAGCGTGAACTCTGGCGTTATCGCGCGCTAGCCGGAGGCTTCTATGTCTTCAAGCACGAGTACGTCTTCTTATTTCAAAAGAAATGACGGTCGAAGAGATTCTGGCCAGGCTGGAAACCACATTCCAGCAAGAAGGCGTTCACTTTGAGAGTCTGGGAACCGATGGTGAGCGCTTGCTGGTGCGCGCCAAACGGAACGGGCCGGGCACACCCGTGGCCTTTTTGGTCAAGGCCTTAGAGGGGACGCTGCGACGCTACCACGCCAGTCTGCGCGAAGTTGAACTGGTGGAATACGATCCGGGTGAAGGCAGTGCCACTCCCGAGACTCCCTCTCAGGAGTTCGATAAGGTTCTCAAGCACAAAGCTGCTCCGAGCAAGCTCAACTTGCCGGAAGTGCCAGGCTTGGATCTCAGCGGATGCGACCGGGCCCAGGCCGTCAGCGCCCTGGAGCAGGCCCACAAAATGTGGTCCCGGCAGGGTGTGGATCGCTTCAAGCTTCGCGGTCTAAGCCAGGACCCCGTTGCCCGTGCTTTTGAGAAGTGGAGGACGTTCTACGATGCCACTCAATCCACGCAACTAGAAAGTGATGGCGACACGATGCGCGTGGTTCTAAAAGACGCCCGTTCCACTGAGTTTACCGATCAGGACACGCTCTGGTTCCCGGCCCGCCTGATGTTGATGGGTAGCTAGCTAAATGGCGGTCGCGAAAAAGAAGAAGCCTGCGGCAGCGCCGGCCCCAGAGAAGAAGGCTCGAGCCAAACCCAAGGCGCGACCCAAGCCGAAGTCCAGGCAAAAGGCGACCGAGCCCTCCGGGATCTGGCACTGGAAGACACCAGACGAGAGCGCAAAACTGCGCTTCGCATTCGGTCTGGTGGTCATTTTGCTGACGGCCGTCACCCTGGCTAGCGGCGAGGTGCGTTCTTATAACGGGACCTGGCGAGCCGGATTTCGGAATCTGCAGGGACATTTTGTACTGGGACTTGAGTGGAGTCGAGGCGAATGGCCCCGGCGATGGGTGGCACGTTAGTTAAAAAGTGGCTCCAGGGAATGGCCCTGGACCTGAGATCTCTAGCCCTGTTACGCATGTGTTTTGGACTTTGGCTGTTGCAGGACCTGGCCATTCGTGCCACCGATCTGGCCGCCCACTACACTGACTGGGGGGCTCAGCCCGGTCACCTGGTCACCAAATTGGGCTGGGATCCGGCCTTCTTCAGTCTGCATTTGATGCAGACCAGTTGGCAGGGGCAGGCGCTGATTTTCTTATGCACGGCCCTCGCTTACAGCAGCCTTCTGGTGGGCTATCGGACCCGCATGGCTGGTTGGGTCTCCTGGTTCCTGTTGGTCTCCTTGCAGAATCGCAACCCGATTATTCTGGATGGTGGGGACCTCTATCTGCGCTGTTTGCTTTTCTGGCTGCTCTTTTGCCCCTGGGGCGCGCGCTGGTCGGTGGACGCCCTTCGTCGGCCGGAGCTGGCCAGCCAGCCAGACCAGGTCTTGCATCTGGGCACACTGGCCTACTGCATCCAGTTAACCATCATCTATGCGCAGGCGTTTTTGCTGAAAGTCGGCGATGAGTGGCGTGTGCACGGCACGGCCGTGCAGTACGCTCTGCGACTCGATCAGATAGCCTCTCCGCCGGCTCAATGGCTTTTGCAGCACCCAAGCTGGATGCGCTTCTTGAATTTCGCGGTGCTCTATTTCGAGGGAGTGGTTCCCTTTTTGATCTGGATTCATCCCGTCACGCGTTTGCTGGCCGTGATCGGCTTGACCGCCTTGCATCTGGGCCTGGGCTCTTTTTTGCACCTGGGGGTTTTTGTGCTGGTGGCTTCGACGGCCAGCTGGGCCCTGCTGCCCACTTTCGTCTGGTCGCGCCTCAGGTGGTCCGGCCCCCGCTGGCGCTGGCCACTGCCCGGTTTTGAGAGCAAGCCAACTCCGCCGCCGGGCCTGGCGCTTAGCGTTATGCTGCTTTTCTTGCTCATCAGGGTCGGCATGTGCAACTACTACTGGGGTCACCACTGGCAGGTGATGCCCAGGACGCCGGACCTAAGGTTGCTGCGATTGGATCAGCAGTGGAACATGTTTGCTCCCCGCCCCGTGGCAGAGGACGGCTACTATGTGGTGGTGGTGGAAACACCCGAAGGTGACTGGGTCAACGGTTGGATCGTCGGCGATTCGAGGCTCAGCTGGGATAAGCCGGAACGGGTCGCCTCGCAGTATCCCAACGCGCGCTGGCGGAAGTTGATGATGAATCTCTGCCAGGACCAGCACAAGGCATGGCGGGAAGGCCTGATGGCCTATCTTTTCTCGCTGCAGTCTAAGGCTCGAGCTCTGCGGCTTTACTTTGTGGAAGAAAAGACCATGCCCGACGGCAGTGAGGAGCCTCTGGTGGTCAAAGACCTGGGCTACTTCTGTGCGAACAAACTCGACAGTTCCAGTGCCCAGGCCGCATATCCCTGTCTGATGAGCGGCCAGGAAGTGCTGGCCGCTCTGGTTCAGGACAGCCATTGATGCGCAAAAAATTGCGGCGTCTGGTTCAACACAACTTGTTTGAGGTGGTAGTGGCGCTGGCCATTACCATCAGCATTGGCCTGATGATCCCGGAGATTTGTTTGACTCGTGACCATCCAGGGATGAAGTGGGTTGATCTGGGCCAGAACTTCTTAACCCTGTTCTTTGTGGTGGAACTCGCACTGCGCTTCCTGGCTGCTCGTCGCAAACGCCGGTTTTTCAGCGAATTCTGGTTGGATCTGCTGGCCCTGGTTCCTCTGCTGCGAGTGGCTCGATTCTTTCGACTGCTGCGCCTGCTGCGGCTTTATCGGCTGGCCGGGGTGGCCAGCCGCAACAGCGCTTTGCAGAGCCTGCTCCTCGGACGCGCCAGCGAGTACGCTCTGGTCGTCTTCTTTCTGCTTTTCTGTCTGACCACCGGCACTTTGGGGCTCACCCACTTTGAGAACCCGAACGCGGGTCTGGGCAAGTTGGCCGGCAACTTCTGGGTCAGCCTGTTTACGGTGGCTCAAAGCGAGTATGCCAACCAGCTGCCGGACAGTGTGGGAGGGAAGCTGGTCCTGTTGGGCCTGGAGCTTTGCGGATTGACCTTTTTTGCGGTCCTGACCGCCACTACCTCAGCCTTCTTGCTGGAAAAATTGCGTGATGGGACGGTTTTGCAGCGTATGCATCTAGATGATTTAGAAGACCACGTCATGATTTGTGGCTGGAACTCTGGCCTGGAGTCGACCATCAAACAACTGCAGCACCATCCGAACTTTTGCGAGCGGGAATTTGTGGTGATTGCCGACCGCCCTGAGCTTCCCGAGCTGGCTGATCTGCCTTTCCGACACAAGGTCAGGCTGATTCGGGATGATTTTACTCGGGTTGAGGTCTTGCAGCGCTGCAATGTGGCCCAGGCTTCGGTGGCTCTGATCGTGTCTGATATCGCACAGGGTCGGTCCAGGCAGGATGCGGATGCACGCACCGTCATGGCCGCCTTGACCATCGAGAAGTTGAACCCCCAGGTCTACACTTGCGCAGAACTGTCCAACGCCATGAATGAGAGCCATCTGCGCATGGGCAAGGTGAATGAGGTCGTGATCACTCAAGATCTGGCCGGTCATCTGCTGGCCCGGGCAGCCGTCAGTCCCTCCAGTTGGAGGGCCTTGCACGAACTGGTTCAGCCTTCTGGCTCGCGCCCGGGCTTCACCAGCTACCCTGTGACCGATGATCTGGTGGGGCGCGATTTTGCAGCCCTGGTCAGTGATTGGATTGGACAAAAGGGCATTTTACTGGTCGGAGTTTACCGGCCGAGCGGGGAGACTCTGCTCAACCCGCGTCGCTACTCAATGGCCGCCGGAGACGAATTGGTGGGCATTCCGGCTGAGGGGGGAAAATAAAAAGGACCTCGCGCGTTCGGGGGGGGTCATCCGCTTGAGGTCCTTCGGTAGACTAACAGCTTTTCGCCATTGGGTGGAGGTATAAATATACTAGACCGAGAGGTCCGATTCTAAATTTTGCTTCGTACAGGTTTGCTCGCAGGCGGGTAAGCCTTAGCAAAAAACGGCCAGAAATAAAATAAGAGCCGCCAGCAGTCGGGGGGGGTCATCTGCTAGCGGCTCTGGAGTTATAGTAGCAGCCGGGGCTACAGGGGCTGTAGGTAAGATACTACTATTTCTGACTACGACTAATGACTAATTCTTGTTAGTCGATAAGGTAGGGGAACCCGAGCGCTTTCAGAACAATCAAGCCCCATGCAAGCTCTGGAACTGGATGAAAGCTACCGTTACTGCGAAAAGACCACCAAGGAACGGGCCAAGAACTTCTACTATGGGATCCGCCTTTTGCCCACCGAGCAGCGCCGCTCCATGTGTGCCATGTATGCCTTTTTCCGTTATTGCGATGACGTGTCAGACGGAGACATTCAGGGCTCAAAGGCTGACCTCCTCAAACAGTGGCGTCAGAGCATTGACAGCGGCGAAGTGGCTTCCAGCAAGATTCTGCCGGCCTTCTATGACGCCAAGCGCAAGCATGCCATCCCTTCGGAGTATTTTCACGCCATGATCGACGGGGTGGAAGCCGATCTGTCCAAGTCGCGTTACGCCACCTTCGGAGAACTCTACCGATACTGTTACTGCGTCGCTTCCACGGTGGGCCTGGTTTGCGTTCACGTGTATGGGTTCGATCATTCCAAGGAGTCGCTGCAGATGGCTGAATGGCGTGGGATCGCCTTTCAACTGACCAATATCTTGCGAGATGTGGCCGAGGACCTGTCTTTGGGGCGTGTATACCTGCCCGCTGATGAGTTAAGCCAGGCCGGGCTGACCGAAGAGGACCTGCTCTCGGGACGGGACACCCCCCAGATGCGTGAATTCTTGAAGCAGCAGGTGGCTCGCGCTCAGGACTACTATGACCGCGCGGCCGGCCTGGATGAGCGCGTCAACGCCGAGTGTCGCAGTTCTCTGGGAGCTATGACCAGTATTTATCAGGCTCTGCTCAACAAGGTGGCATCGATGGGCTGCACTGTGCTTAAAAAGCGAGCCAAGCTCAGCACCGTGGAGAAGTTGCGCCTGGCCGGTAAGACACTGTTGGGGAAGAGCTGACTTACTTCAGGTAGCCGCCGTAAAGCATTCCCAAAACCACCACTCCCATGATGACTCGGTAGATACCAAAGACTCGAAAGCCGTGCCTCTTCAAATAGGTGATGAAGGTTTTGATGGCAAGGATGGCCACAATGAAGGCCACCAGGTTGCCCACTGCCAGCAGCATCAAGTTGTTTGGATCGGTCAAGAGCTCGCGTTGCTTGAGCAAGGCTTTGAGTAGCTTATAGCCGGTGGCCGCGGCCATGGTGGGCACGGCCAGGAAAAACGAAAACTCGGCAGCCGCCTCACGGGTCAGCTTCTGCTGCATGCCTCCGATGATGGTGCAGGCGCTCCGGCTCATACCGGGGATCATGGCCAGCACCTGCCAGAAGCCCACCGCCAGCGCTTGTTTTGGTTTGATGTCCTCGGCCCTGGCCACCACTGCTTCTCGGAAGAAGTTGTCCACGAAAAGCAGCACCACTCCGCCAAACAGCATTGTGCAGGCCACTGTCAGATCGCTTTCCAACAGCGCGTCAATTTTCTTGTTGAAGAGGAAACCCAGCACCAGAGCGGGCGATACAGCCACCAGAAGCTTCTTATAGAACTCCAGCGATTGACGCATAAAACGGTGGCGATAGAGAACCAGCACCGACATGATGGCCCCCAGCTGAATGCAAATGTCGAACAACTTGGTGAAGTCATCATCCGGAACTCCCATCACCGACCCGGTCAAAATCATGTGACCGGTCGACGAGATGGGCAAAAACTCAGTGAGGCCTTCCACCACTCCGAGGGTGATGGCTTGAATAATCGTCACGGCTGCCATTCTATACTTGAATGGGATTCTAGGCAAGCTGCTGGCACGTTCTTGCAGCCTGGCCGGAAATGCCGGCTATCCAGCCAAGCTATTTGACTGCCCCGCCTTAAGACCCATAGACCGATCGATTGGATGGCTTTACAATTAGACAAAGTGAGTCTATTTGTCTAATGTTTGCCATGGATACCCGTCAGCAACTGATCGAGGCCACCGGCCGCCTGATCTCCAGGCTTGGTTACAGCAAGACCTCAATGGGTGACATCGCTCAAGAAGCTGGACTCAGCCGGGCCACCGCCTATCTTTATTTCCCAAACAAGGAAGCTCTGCTGACGGCCTGGATCAGCCAGCGAAGTCAGGCCCTGCGGAGCCAACTCCTTCAGCAGGCCAGCGCCTACAAGGACCCCTGGCAAGCTCTGGAAGCCACTCTCCGGAATCGCATCTTGATGCGTCTGGAAAGGGCGCGTAGTTTGGGACCGAGTGCTTTGAACGAGATTCTGGCGGCTCGCGAAGCGCTGCTCTCGCTTCGACCGGAGGAGCAAGCCAAAGAAGCCGAGCTTTTACAGGAACTGATCTTGCGTGCGCAGCCTCAGAATCGACGTTCGGCTGAGACGGGAATGATGCTGGTCCTGGCTTGCGATGCTCTCATGCCCTCCAACCTCAGTCCCGAACAACTGGTCAATCTACCGCGATTGGAGCAGCACGCCCGGGAACTCTGCCGGTTTTTGACCGAAGCCGTACGGCTCGGGGCGGGCTGCTGATGGGCGAGCAGAGGGAACCGCTCAACCCCTACCGCTGGCTGATTCTGATCGGGTTGGTCACGGCGGCTATTTTAGAGGTGCTGGATACTACCATCGTCAACGTAGCTCTGGCCACTATCGCCGGGAATATGGGAGCCACTACCGAGGAAGTGGCCTGGGTTTCCACCGGCTACATTCTTTCCAACGTAATTGTGCTGCCCATGACCGCCTGGCTCGCATCTGTTTTTGGCCGGCGCCGCTACCTGACGGGCTCGATTGTCGCTTTTATCGTGGCTTCTTTCCTGTGCGGTCACTCCACTTCGCTTTGGGAACTGGTCTTCTTTCGCATCCTGCAGGGAGCCGGGGGGGCCGCCTTGCTCTCCACTTCTCAGGCGACCATTCGAGAGATCTTTCCCGCCGAGCAGCAAGGCACAGTGCAATCTCTCTATGTATTGGGAGTGATCGTGGCCCCAACCGTCGGACCTTATCTGGGTGGGTATCTGACCGACAATTACTCCTGGCCCTGGATCTTCTACGTCAATGTGCCGATCGGCATCGTTTCGGCCCTGATCGTCGGCACTTTGCTGGGCGATTCCAAGCATCGAATGGAGAACATCAAGGTGGACTTTCCGGGCATTCTGTTGCTGGCCTTGGGTCTGGGAAGTCTGCAATACGTGCTGGAAGAGGGTAACATCAAGGATTGGTTCACCGACCCAAGCATCTGTGTTCTCAGTCTGTTAGCCGGCGTGTGCTTGACTTCACTGGTCATCTGGGAGCTTTCGCCCTACAACCGGAACCCGGTCATCAATTTGTGGGTGCTCAAGAATCGGGAGCTCTCGGCCGCGCTGGTGCTCTTTCTGGCCCTCGGGTTCGGACTATATGGCGGGATTTTTATTTTTCCACTTTTCGTTCAGTCGATCCTGGGCTTCACTCCCACTGTAACCGGAGAGGCGCTCATGCCCGGTGGTATTGCTACCGGGTTTACGGCCATCCTGTGTGGCCAACTACTCAATCGGAAGAACCCGGTGGTCAAGCCGCAAGCCCTGATCGTGATAGGGATGGCGCTCTTTACTTACTCCATGTGGGACCTGGCCCACATGACCGATCAGTCTGGTGAACCTGATACCCGGGTTGCCCTGATCTTGCGTGGGGCCGGGCTGGGAATGCTGTTTACGCCCATCAATCTGGCCGCCTTCTCCAGTCTCAAGGGGGTTGAGATTCCTCAAGGGGCCAGCATGCTGAACTTGATGCGGCAACTGGGCGGCTCTCTGGGAATCGCCGTGCTGTCCTTCTTCATGACTCGCCGCTCGGCCATGCATTACTCGATGCTTGCCTCCCATGCCTTTACCGGCAATCCGGCCTGGGAACAGCGTTACAATGGGGCTTTGCAGGGGTTACAGGCCAGCGGGTTGAGTCTGCCCGAGGCTCAGCAGGCGGCTTACCGGATGATGACCGGACTGGTTAAAACGCAGGCTGCCACGCTCAGCTTCAACGATGCTTTTTTGCTGATTGGTGCTTCAGTGGTGCTGGTTTCTCCCATGGTTCTGCTGCTGCGCAGCGGGCCCCAAGGCCAGCAGTCTGAAACCGCCCAGGATGCTCACTAACGTATTCTGACCCCTTTGCTGGCATCCCAGCGGAGCGGCTGGGGTAGCTTGGGGAGCGGGGAGTCGCTTAGCGGGTTGACCCGAACTCCATACTTCCAGTTGGCCGGACAGATGGCCACAAAGCGGGCATAACCGCCGGTGCCACCGCGAAACTTGGGAAACCCCGTCAGCAGCAGAGCGCCGCGCGTGGGGACCTGGTCTAAATGGGCCACGCCTTCGGCCTGGGTATAGCCATTGCGTAGCAGCCAGGCTTCGCCGGCCAGATCGGTTGAGCAGTCAGTGTCCAGTGGCTCGTGACCGTGAAAGAGAATATGGCGTTGCTGATGGAGGAGCTTGAGGGCGGCCAGGGATACGCCCGGGAACTTGGAATCCGCGGCCAGGCCGGGCTGACCCCAGCGCTTGCTCCAGTCTGATCGAACCATCACCACCGAGCCAGCCGGGATCGTGCCGTAGCGTTTCTCCCAGGCCAGAATGTCGGCCACCTGCAGCGAATAGTCCGGGTTCTTGCGGACCTGTTCCACAATCGAAATGCACACCAGGGGACGCAAGCAGTAACTGACCGGGATCTCGTCGATGGCTGGATAGTCCGGGTTCCAGTGCGCCGGCGGGTCCAGCTGACTGCCGAGCTGGTCGGTGCTCAGCTGGTAGCGGGTGGCTTCAAAGCCATCGTGATCGTAGCGATAAGACTGACCCGTGGAGGGGTCGATGGCGGGCTCGAACTTGGAGGGACCAAAGCCTCGCCAGACGGTCGAATCCGGCTCCAGGGTATGGCTCAGGTCCACGTATCTGGCCTGGCCAAGGCTGTCCCGATAAACTTTCCACAGATCTTGAGCGCAGACCGGCGCGCTCAGCAGTGCCAGCAATGCAAGGTGTTTTAGCATGGGAAGCGCTTCCGCAAGGCCCGGTCCAAATCTTGCAGATAGCCTTTTCCGAAGGCCCCATCCTCCAGGTCGCGCAGGAGAACCGATGGCAGGTCTCGCTCGTATTCCGGGCTGCAGGCGGCCAGACCCAGAGCCAGGCCCGCCACTGTATCCACATCGCCTGAATAGGCCACGCAGGCTTGGAGCAGGCCCGCCATGGAGTGATGTCGGCAGAGGGCCGTCAAGGCTGCCCGAGCGCTATCCATTCCGGTCGCTCCCACCTTGCCGCTCCAGTCGAACCAACCCGGACCCAGGTGATGCTGCAGGCTGGTGCGCAGCCCCAGCAGTGAACCCCCGTGCAGAAAGTGATGGGAGGCCAGGGCGATAGCCTGGGCGGAACGGATTCCGTCGGGGGTGTCGTGAGTCAGCCGGGCCTGCTCGGATGTGACTTCCAGCACGATTTCAGGTGTGTGCAGAAAGCCCAGCGGAAGGGAGCGCATGGCCGCCCCGCTCTTGTCGCTGTGAGGCTTGATGCGTTCCAGGAAATCGGCGCCATCCTGCACTGTCAGTAAGAAGTCATAGAAGCGCTGAGCGTAGCCTTCCCTCGGATCGCGCTTGAAGGCCTGGACGAAGTGCTCGGCCCACTCCAGGGGACTGGGGCGTTGATGATGCAGAAGCGCTTCGGCCACGGCCAGGCTCATCTGAGTATCGTCGGTATACATCCCGGGCTTGATGCCCCGATGGCGTGGGTGCTGAATGTAGCCGCGCAGATGGTTGTGGCTGCGGATGAGTTCCATGGGCGCGTACTCGAAGCCGGCTCCGTAGGCATCCCCAATTGCCAGAAAGATAAGCATTTTGTCTTGCTTCGTGTATTTAATACACTAATCCTGTTTTCAAGTGCTTTTCAGGGCCGACCGCTATTCTCAATGCATGCAAGTCGGCGCGCTCAACAACATGACCCCAAGAGCACCTTCCCAGAAGGTTCCAGCCAGCGTTAGCACGCCCACTGACCGATACATCCCAACCTCGGCCGACAACGAGGTTGCGCCTGATTTAAAGCGGGTCCTGGAGGCGGCCGGCAAGCCCTACTACGATGAGGTTCAAGACCGGGCCGATCAGGCTCGCTACTATGGCGATCTGCCTGCCAACTACCAGACTTTGAGCGAGCTGGTGCGACGCACCCATCGAGAGCGACTCGGCTTCGATCCGATCAAGCATCTCTTTCCCTGGGTCGACCTGCGTCCCAATCTGCGGCTTCAGAGCATCTACTCCACTCAACCGGTCACCACCACCGACCCCATCCGAGTGACCAAGGCCAAAGACTTCATTCAGAAGGTAAAGGTTCAGGGTAAGCCGCGCCTGCGTCAGGACGGCACATTGGTTGAGAAGAAAGTGAACGTCAAGACCGACTTCCGCGAGCAGGCCAAGCGCTGGGGTGAGGAGTTGCTGAAGGCGCCCACCAATGCTCTGGAGATCGCTCAGCGCATTGCACTGGTCGAGGGCTACCGCTTTTACAATGCCGAGCATTCGGTGCCGCAGTATTTCTTCGACCATGAGCGCACTCCCAAGGGAGACCTGCATCATCTGTTTGCCTGCGAGAAGAAGGCCAACGAGCAGAGGGGTTGCCGGCCCTACGGCGAGACTCGCCATCATCCCGAGGATCGCAGCCTGGGCGGCTGGGCCCCTAAAGACATCAACCGCTTTGAACCGGATGCCGGAAAAGGCGCAGTGGCTCGTGCCGCCCTCTATTTCCTGTTGCGCTACCCCGGCGAAATCGGCGAGAAGGCGGACGAGTATTGTCTCGAGGATATTCAGACCTTTTTGCGTTGGAATAAAGAAGACCCGGTTTCGTTGTATGAAAAACACCGAAACCAGGCCATCTTTGAAATTCAGGGCAATCGCAATCCCTTTATCGACCATCCAGAATGGGCGGACCAAATAGACTTTTCAGCCGCTTTCGCTGCGCCCCAAAAGCCAGTCGTCTAGATCATGTGAAAAAGCTTGAGCAGAATAATCCCCGAGATCGGCACTCCGAGTAACCACAGCACAATCATACGCATCGTTTCAATCCTCCTACTTGGTGTAGGCTTAGATTAAGGGCCTGGCGGGTTTTTGCCCCGGTGTACTGGTCAGGTATTGCGGGTACCGCTATACTGACGCCCATGCAACGCCGCAACTTCCTGCTGGCCGTGGCCTGGCTTGGCTTGATGGGTCTGAGTTGGGCTCAATCCACTCCCGAACAAATGGCTTCCTGGCTGTTGGGAGAACGGGTGGAACAGGTGCCCCCGGAACTTCTCGAGGATTTGCGTCGGGCGGAGATTGATGAGGCGGCGGCTCGCCGGGTCCTTTCGCGTCTGGCCCCAATGCGAGCCTGGAAGTGGGTTCCCTTCGCCAATCCGCCCGGTCAGCCGCCGGCTCGTCGCCCGGATTGGAATCGGGCTTGGAAACCGAGGTAGCGGTCGTCGGTTCAGGGGTGTCCGGGGCCCTGGCCGCTTGGAAATTGGCCCAGGCCGGCCGTCGGGTTCTGCTGATCGAAGCCGGACCAAGCGTGGACCGGGCTGAGGCTGTTCGCAATTTTGCAGCTCGCGAGAATCCAGACGACACCTATCCCGCCGGGCCTGACCAACCACGCTTCAGCGGCAACGGCTACTTCGAGCAGGCCGGGCCGGAGCCGTTCACGGCTGTCTACGAAAAACTGGTCGGGGGCACCACCTGGCACTGGTCCGGAACATGTCTGCGTTTTTTAGCCTCCGACTTCCGCCTGCGAACCCTCTATGGGGTGGGTCAGGATTGGCCCATCGGCCTTTCCGATTTGCTGCCCTACTATGCTGAGGCTGAGCGTGAGCTGGGGGTGGCCGGCTCCTTTTTGCCGCCATTGCCGCCGACCTATCTGGACCGAGAGCTGGCTCGCGCGGCTCAACGTCGAGGCTACCGCGTGGAGGTACTGCCGGCCGCGCGCAATTCGGTAGAGTATGATGGTCGTCCAGCCTGTCGAGGCAGCGCCACCTGTTTTCCCATCTGTCCCATCGGGGCCAAGTATGACGCTTCGGTGCATGTCCGTAAAGCTGTAAAGGCGGGCGCTCTGCTTTGGAGCGAGACGCCAGTGTTACGTTTGCTGGCCCAGGATGGCCGGGTCACCGGTCTGGAGTGTCGGCGCGGCGGAGAAGTCATTGGTGTTCAAGCTTCACTGGTTTTGCTCGCCGCCAATGCTATCGAGTCTCCTCGGCTTTTGCTTCACTCCGGCATCCCCAACCCTTGGGTCGGACGATTCTTGATGGGCATGGCTGGACAGGTCAGCCGGGCTCTGGCTCCCCGACCGGTCTGGCCCTTCCGCTCTCCCCAGGTTGTGTCGGGAATCACCCAGTTTCGCGACGGGGCCTTTCGTCGGCACCGGGCCGGCATGGTCATCTCGGTCGGCAACGATGGCTGGCCGGACGGTGCTCCGCCCCGGCTGGCGGGCCGGCTGGTGGAGCAAGGCTTCAAGGGTCAGGCATTACAGGCGGCCGTGCGTGAACACGTCAGCCGTCAGCTCTTGCTCGTTTCCAGCTGCGAGGAGCTGCCACGGCCCGAAAATCGCGTTGAACTCTCGGATCAAAAGGATGGTTTGGGTGTCCCGCGCCCACGCCTGCATTACAAGCTTGGCCGCTATACACTAAACGCCATTGATGAGTCCGTTCTGATTCACGCCCGTATTTTCGATGAATTGGGTGCCAGTCAGATTCATCATTATGAACAGGCAGAGGACCCCGCTCACCTGGCCGGGACCTGCCGAATGGGAGAGGTGGTGGATGCCGGCCTGCGCAGTCGTGATTGGTCCAACCTTTATGTGCTGGGCAGTTCCGTTTTCCCCACTTGCGGTACGGCTCCGCCTACTTTAACGGTGGCCGCGCTTACGTTGCGCTGCGTCGAGATGTTGGCGAAAACAAGATCCTCCTGACGCTGCTCGTCCTTGAGCACGGCCGTAAATTTGTGCAGGGCACCCCCTTTGGGAAGCAGGCGGCGCAGGGTTGGGAAATCGCCCACGGGAGAGGTGCCGGGAGGTCCGGTGACAGTGAATTCGTTTCCCTGCCCGGGCTTGAGCTGAAAAGTTTCCTGCTTGAGGGCCGGGCCGGAGAACGGGTCTTTGCCTGTGCGTGGTTTGTAGGCCTCCACCGAGCCGGCCACGTACAGCTCCATTTCGGACGGCCCGGGATTGGCGGCGGTGACCTTGAGTGGGTAGCTCAATTGTTTGGCTTTGAACGTCAAATGCATGGGGGCGATGGTGCCGCTGCGCAGGCGTTCGGCGATGGTGGCGTTGTCCTTCGCGCCATTGCGAATTCGAGCCGCCACGAAAATGAACTTGCGCTGGACGTAGTAGTCCAGGTGACCCCGGGCGTTCTTGGTTAGCTGGAAGTCGTTTTGTTTCAGCCATTCGTAAAGGCCTCCGCTTGAGGTGGCTGACAGTAAAGCCAGGTCGTAAGGACCTTCTTCGCGCCGTTCGAGCACGGTCACGCCTCTCTCCGGCGCTCCGGCGGCGGCTCCCGGGGCGCGCGCGGTCAGCATCTCGCCTTTCTGGATCTCGGTGAGGCGACGCAGTTCAGTGAAGGGCGCGCCCTTCTCGACCTTGACCTCGGGTCGGCTCTCAACCGGTATCACCCAGGCGAACTCGTTGGTTCCGCCCGAATAAATGACTGACAGCAGCATGTGCTCTTTGTCGCCGGTTTGCCACAAGAAGGCGCTCTGCTTGTCCAGGTGGATACTGGGGGGCTGGTTGCTGACCCGATCTAAGCGGGGGATCGCGCAGCAGGATTGTCCCGGCAAGCTGAGCCACCAGGAAGTTCCGCTGATTACGGCGGCGCCGAGTAAATACTTCTTCATTGTTTGCCTCCATTCACCTGGGCGAAGACCAGGTCGTCCTGGCGCTGTGAATCGTCCAGCACCGCGTTGTATTTGGTGAGCTTGCCTCCCTCAGGCAGCAATCGAGCCAGGGTCGGGAAATTGCCCAGGGGATTGGCGAGACCGGGCGGCCCGGAGACGGCGAAATTTCCGCCACCCTTGGGTTTGAGGCTGAACACCTGAGGCCTTACGGGCGGGCGGTTGTTGCGCAGGCTGCGGGGGGTCCCGTTGACCTGCTTCAGGACTTTTGCCTCCGGCCATGTCTCCCCGGCTACGTAAATTTCCATTTCCGAAAGTCCCGGGTTGACCGCGGTCATCTTGAGTGGGTAACTCAGTTGTCGGGCTTTAAAAGTAAGGTGCATCGGCGCGATGGTTCCTCCGCGCAGACGTTGACTGACGGTCTGGTTCTGCTTGGCTCCGTTGCGAATGCGGGCGGCCACAAAAACATAGTGGTGACCGATATAGTAGTCCAGTTGACCGCGTGCGTCCTTGCTGACGATGAAGTGATTTTTCTTGAGCCAGTCATACAGCCCCCCGCCGGAAGTGGCTGAGAGCACGGCGATGTTGTAGGGGCCGTCTTCCTTCTGTTCTAGCACCGTGACCCCGTCTTCATTGGGCATACCCTTGCCGCCACCGGTGGGGGCCGAGCGCAGAGCCACCGGTTTGGCGATTTCCGTGAGGCGACGCAGTTCTGTAAAGGGAGCCCCCTTTTCCACCGTGACTTCAGGCCTGGACTCGACCGGGATGACCCAGGCGAATTCCTCCGTTCCGCCGGAGTATTGAACCGAAAGGAGCATATGCTCTTGCGCTCCTTGCTGCCAGAGCAGCGCGCTCTGGCGGTCCAGTCGGATGCTTGACTGCTCGGGCCGGTTCGAGGGTCCCGCGAAGGCACCGCAGCTTCGACCGGGCTGGGCGCAGAGGGTGGCGGCAGCAGCGAAAAGTGAAAGGTAAAGTGCAGGCTTTTTCATGTTCCCCTGTTGGCTGTTTGACCGCAGCAGGCCTGCTGATCGCGATCTTTATAAAACCTTTATGTAATCCTCTCCAGGGATTGGCTGCCGATCGGCCAAGCCTCCAAGCTTGTTCATTCACGACCTCATTCAGAAGAATTTGAAATGTGATCGCCAGGAGAGCGAGCATATCTTCTTTTCCTTCACTTTTTTCTTCTGCTTGATGGCCTCCTACTACATTCTTCAGCCTCTGCGCGACGAGGTTGGGGTTCTGTTGGGCGACACACCGACGCTTTTCCTTTGGACCATGGGGGTGATGTTCGCGGTCAACCCCATCTTTAGCGTTGTGATGGGCAAGATTCCTCGGCCGCGCCTGGTGCCCGTGATCTACCGATTTTTTATGCTGAATCTGGTGTTGTTCATCCTCGGCTTCAAGTGGATTGGGGCTGCTCAGGGTGAAGCTTCAGTCCAAGGCACGGCTCGTCTGATCCCCAGTATTTTCTTCGTCTGGGTCAGTGTCTTCAATCTTTTTGCCATGTCCTTGTTCTGGTCGGTTATGGCCGATCGCTTTACGGGTAGCCAGGGTCGTAAGTTTTTCGGATTCATCGGCGCGGGCGGCACGCTCGGTCAACTGGTCGGCTCAACCAGTGCCGCACTTTTGGTCAAGAGCCTGGGAGCCACCAACCTGATTTTCGTCTCGGTTGTTCTACTGGAGCTGAGCGTCCGGGCTCGACCCAGCCTGGAGGACCTGACCACCGAAAAGGCTGCCAGCTCCAAAGAGCCCCAAGGGTCAGGCGACCAGCCCGCCAAGCCGAAACCCTGGACCGGCGTCATGTTGGTGTTGAAGTCTCCTTACATCTTTGGCATCTGCTGTTACCTGTTGCTCTACGCATTTACCAGTTCGTTTATTTATTTTCAAAAGCAGATGGTGGTGGGCGACGTATTCAAGACTCGCGAAGATCGCGTTGCCTTTTTCGGATGGATGAATTTCATCTCATCCGGCGGAACCTTGCTGGTCCAGTTGTTTGTGACCGGACGTCTGATTTCTTCGATGGGCCTGATTTTTTCGCTTTCGTTGGTGCCGGCCTTCACCTGTCTGGGCTTTGTGGCCCTGGCCCTGCAGCCGGGCCTGATCCTTCTGTCGCTGTTTGATGCCTTCCGCAAGATGCTGAATTTCGCCATCGCTCGACCCTCGCGCGAGATTCTTTTCACGGTCGTGTCCAAAGAGGACAAGTACATTGCCAAGAACTTCGTGGATACTTTTGTTTATCGAGCCGGCGACAGCCTGGCTTCATTTGCCTTCACTGGAATAACCAGGTTAAACCTGGGCGGGCAGGCCTATTCCTGGACAGCGGTTCCGTTCTCTTGTCTCTGGGTGGCAGTGGCGGCTTTGCTGGCCAGGGCCCAGCGCACCAAGCAAGAGGCCCAGGAAGCAGCTCTGGCCCAGGCAACCCCCGCGCCAGAGGAGTCGGCTGGCCTGAGCGACCAGCCGACCGGGGGATCTTAGCCCCCGGCGATCTTCCACTCGATCTGGTAAGAGTCGACTTCCTGCTTGCGCGAGATGAATTCGATGCTGTGGTAGCTATCGTTGCTTCCTTCTTCTCCTCGCCAGCGCTCGCATTGAATGTTGTCCTCCTCAAAGTCGACACGCCAGCGTTCCTCACGACCATCATCAAAGGTTCCGATCTGCTTGCGGGTAAACTCCAGCAGGCCGGCTTTTAAACCGCCGCTGATCTTGCCCTTGAGGACCTGGACGGATTCGAATCCGTCCGGATTCAGGAAGGGTTGCGCCAGGGCAAACTCGCCCCGAGCCGGATTGACGTCCTGTTGACCGTTGTCTTTGTCGAGCAGGTGCATGAAGCCGTTTTCCAGCTGGCAACGCCGCTGCTCGGATTGCTTCCAGCTGAGGGTTTTGAAGATGTGGTCGGTGCGCGAGGATTTCATGACGGGGTCTCCTTGTGTGTGATGAGCCCAGTCTACGGGTCGGGTTTCTACCGGTTTTCTACGGCAGCAACGGTTTGTTGCCGTTCTTTGGCCATTCCATGGACGTCCCAATCTCCGCTCAAGAGGGTTTCGCCAAACGGGAAGAAACACAGGCCACAGACCGTAATCCAAAGGAGTCCGATATGTCCAACACCCAGGTTCTTATGCCGCAGATGGGAGAAAGCATCGCCGAAGGCACGATTGTGACCTGGCTGAAAAAGCCCGGCGATCGGGTGGAAAAGGACGAGCCACTTTTCGAGATTTCGACCGACAAGGTAGACGCTGAGATCCCGGCTCCGGCCTCCGGCTTCTTGCTGGAAACTCTCTTTGGACCGGGTGAAACGGTCGAGGTCAACAAAGTCGTGGCTTACATCGGCGCCGAGCAAGGCACAGCCACCCCGAAGGCGGAGGCTCCTCAGCCGGCCCAGTCCGAGCAGGCCCCTGTCTCCGTGCAGCAGCAGCCCGCTTCGGTGAACGCCGCCACCAGCGTGGATGACCTGCGTCGTCAGCGCTCCTCGCCGCTGGTTCGTAAAATGGCTCAAGAACATGGAGTGGACATTACTCAGTTGCAGGGCACCGGAATCTCCGGGCGGGTTACCAAAACCGATCTGCAAGCCTATCTCGAGAAACCACAGAAGGCAGCTGCGGCCGCGGCGCCGGTCGCCTCCAAGCCTTCCCTCAACGGCGAGAAGTTCAAATACCAGGCCGGCGCTGGCGACCGTCTGGAGCCTTTCACCCCCATGCGGGCCAGCATTGCTGAACACATGGTCATCTCGCGCGAGACCTCGGTGCACGTCACCACCGTCTTCGAGGTAGATATGACCCGGGTGCACAAGTTGCGGGCTCGTCACAAACCCGACTACGCGGCCCGCGGCGTCAACCTGACCTATACCCCTTTCATTATGAAAGCGGTGGTGGAAGCGTTGCGCAGCCATCCGATCTTGAATTCCTCGATTGTCGACAATCAGGTGGCCTATAAATCTCAGATCAACCTGGGTATGGCGGTGGCTCTGGACTGGGGACTGCTGGTCCCCGTGATCAAACGCGCCGACGAGCTTTCCATGCTGGGAATGTCCCGCCAGATCGTGGATCTGGCCGAGCGTGCTCGCACCAAGAAACTCAAGCCGGACGAAGTCAGTGAAGGCACCTTCACCGTCACCAACCCGGGCATTTTTGGCAGCCTCTTTGGCACCCCCATCATCAATCAGCCCCAGGTGGCGATTTTGGGGGTGGGCACCATTACCAAACGACCGGTGGTGACCGAAGATGATGCGATTGCCATCCGTCATATGATGTACCTGGCGTTGTCCTTCGATCATCGCATCATCGATGGCGCCACAGCCGACCGCTTCATGGCTCAGATGAAGAGCTTCCTCCAGGAATTCCCGGAGAGCCTGCTCTGATCCAGTGTCAGGTCCTGCGCTATGAGCAGCTGAGTTATTCGGTCGCCGAAGAGTTGCAGAGCCACCTGGTCGGCCGGCGCAAATCCGATGAGATCCTGGACCAGTTGATCCTATTGGAGCACCCCCCGGTCTACACCCTGGGCCGAGGGGCCAGTCTCGAGAATCTGAAGGATAAGAGCATCCAGCCCGTTCGCACCGGTCGCGGCGGTGAGATTACCTACCATGGCCCGGGTCAGCTGGTGGTCTATCCCATTCTTAAGCTAGAGGAAGAAAAGCGCGACCTGCATCGTTATTTGCGTGACCTGGAACAGGTCGTGATCGACTTGTGTGCTGAGTACGGACAGGCCGCCAGCCGCAATCCTGGCAAGACCGGCGTCTGGATTGAAGGCAAGAAGCTCGCCTCCATCGGCGTGCGCGCCTCCAGTTGGGTGACCTCCCACGGTGTGGCTATCAACTACGGGCGGGATCTCAGCCCCTTTCAGGCCATCGTACCCTGCGGTTTGCAGGGAGTTGAAATGATCAGCCTAAGTCAACTGGCGGGGGATGTAGTCCGAGCTGAACTGGAAGATAGGTTTTGCCGCCACTTTTCTCGGATATTCCAAAGACAGATGATAGGACAGTCCCAATGACCTCGTATATGCCCCTGCGCATCATCGGCGTGGAAGCCGAAAACCTGGCCAAGCCGCGCGATCCTCACTGGAAAGACGCCCCCAGTCGACCGGACTGGTTGCGCATTCGTCTGCAGACCAGCGAGAGCTTTGGAAAGATTCGCGGTATGATGGGCCAGCTCAAATTGCACACGGTCTGCGAGGAGGCTCGCTGTCCCAACATTTACGAGTGTTGGAGTGAGGGTACCGCCACCTTTATGGTGATGGGCGATACCTGCACGCGGGCTTGCGGTTTCTGCAATGTCAAAACTGGTCGACCAGATGCCTTGGATGCAGACGAGCCCCAGCACGTGGCTGAAGCCATCCAGCAGATGAGGCTCGAACACGCCGTCATCACCTCGGTGGATCGGGACGACCTGCCCGACGGCGGTGCCCAGCATATCGCTGATACCATCGAGGCAGTGCGCAAGCTCAACCCGCACACCAAGATCGAAGTCCTGATTCCCGACTTCCAGGGCAACTGGGATGCATTCCAACTGGTCCTGAACGCCCGCCCGGATGTGCTCAATCACAACACCGAAACCGTGCCCCGGCTTTATAAGCGGGTGCGCAATCGGGCAGATTATCAACAAACTCTGGAGCTGCTGCGTCGGGCTCACGAGTGGCGTTTGAAGAATTTCCCCAAAATGCTCACCAAATCTGGTATAATGTTAGGCCTGGGCGAGAGTTCGGACGAAGTTGAACAGACGATTGTGGATATCCGCGCCCAACAAACCGATATTTTGACGGTGGGACAATACATGCGACCCACCATGAAGCACCTTCCGGTGGAACGATATTGGTCGCCTGAAGAGTTTGCTACGTTGAGGCAGTTTGCTCTACAGCAGGGCTTCCGCTTTGTGGAGGCCGGACCATTGGTCCGTTCGTCCTATCACGCGAATCGTCACCGAGTGGATGAGCGGGACTCGGATCCCGGATCCTGTGGTACGGTAACAGGCTGTTAACCTTTGACCGGGGTGGGCCGCTGTATGGTGGTCTTGGGGAAGTAGACAACTCCTCAAAAACAACAACACACCGCAATGAAAGTGCATATCTCCCGTTAGAGGAGGGGCAGGGGCACAGCCTATGTGCTGAGCCCAGAAAGAGAGGTCTCATGTTCCGAGTAGGTAGTAAAGTTATTCATTCGCTACACGGTCTGGGGGTCGTCGAGTCCATCGAGGAAAAAGAAATCCTCGGAAATATCACGCGTTTTGCCGTGCTCGCCTTCGAGCGTCTGCAGATCATGGCCAACGTGGATCAGAAGAACTGCATGGTGCGTCCCCTGATTGAGGCCAGCCAGGTTCAAGCCGTCCTGGAATTCCTGAAGGGCTGCTCTTGCGACCTGCCCAGCAACTACACCAAGCGTTACAATATGAACCTGGAGAAGATGAAGAGCGGCGACGTTTTTCAGACTTGCGAAGTGGTCAAGTCGCTCAGCGTGCTGGGCCGCTCCAAGAAGCTCGGACATAAAGACCAGTCCATGCTCGAGAAGGCCCGCAAAGTTCTGGCCCAGGAGCTTAGCTATGTGACCGATTGCGATGTTGAGAACATGGAGAGCGTGCTCGACCAGACCTGTGGTCTGAACGCCGAAGCTCAGCTCGTCTCCGCCTAAAAGCACTTTCGCTCAAACAAAAAGACCGGATTATATCCGGTCTTTTTGTCTTTTGGTCAGAACTTATTGGGATTGCACCAGGGTGCCAGTTGCATGCGGTCTCCTTCGAGAACCCAGCATCCGCTGCCGATGTTCTGAACCTGCGGTTGCAGCCAAGCTTCCAGCGGTTCTCCCAGCTTCTCCAGAGGGGTTCCCGTGCGTAAGGCTTCCACCCAGCTCAGGTCCAGCCGTTGGCGTATCCTTGTGAAAGCGAGGATGCGTTGTTCGCCAGCCTGATCCTCCAGGCAAGGATCGAGTTGCTCGCGCCATACGGAGTGACTTCGGTATAGTGCCGGTTCAGAGAGCTGGAGGCGTTCTCCCGACTCCAGTTGCTTGAGCAACTGGAGGGATTGGGTCTGGTAGATCCGCTTGTGATGAGCCAGTCCAAAAGGCAGCCGCAGATATTCCGCCGGGGATGGATGAATCCAGCCTCTCTCGACACGTCGCATCTGCTCTTTCAGGTCCTGAATTTGCAGGTCGGCGGGCAACTCGCTCTCTCTGAGCAGGATGCTCAGCTGGCTTAGATTTTGCTGACTCCAGCGGGTGCGGGCCAGCATCAATTCGATCACGCTCAGCGCCGGGGGGCGCGTCCTCCAGCGTAGCCCGATCATAACGGACGTGTTGGAACGAATCTTGTTAGAGAGTCGTAGAGCGTCGATGGCCACCGCCTGAGCCTTGATCGGTTCATGATTGGCTTCCAGCAGCTCGGCGTAAGCACACAGGGCAGAGAGTTCGCGGCGGGACGGCCAGAAGTGGTCGGTCCGCAGTTGTTGGTGCAAGGCCTCGTAGTGCCGCGCAAAGTCGGCCAGCACCTGGCGGTGCTTGCCTTCGCTCAATTGTTGGACGGGGTAGTGGTTGTAGCCCGCAGTGAGTTTGCTCAGTTCGCAAATGGGCTCCTCGGCGAGATTCGGGCTCGGTTCGTAGTCGGCCGGAGGCTGTCGGGTGATTCGATCCCATTCCGGGTTCGATGGGGCGGGCCAGGCCACCCAGCCGACCACGACCAGGAACAGCGCTGCCAGGGGTAACCAGCGAAGAAATTTACTCATTCTGTCCTCCAGAGGGAATGTGCCATTTGAGCTGATCTTTCCAGCTGAGCAGAGCCTGGTGGCCCTGAGGTTGATAGCGAACTTCCGGCGCGCTCAGGCCGGCTTCAGCCAGGCTGGTAGGAAGGTGACCTGTTCGATGCCGGAAGCGGAGCACGGCCAGAGCTGTCTGGCAGAACCTGAATGCCTCCAGGTCCTCTCTGGTTTCTGAGCTGAGGTGAGAAAGGCTGAGCCGAGCCTTCAGGTAGCGTTGTCCCTTTTCACGGGTCAGCAGGTCGTAGTATGCCGTTGGCGGTGAGATAAGTGACCAATCGCCGGAGCCCGTTTTCGAGAGCGACCATTGATGTAGGTAGTCCAGGTCGATTTGATGGAGGGCCGCCTGCTGATAGTCCTCCTCACAGTGGAGTCCTTCCCAAAGTCGGGCGGTCTGAACGGCGCTCAAGTTTTTCCCGCTCAGGCTGATGCAGAGCTGCAGGCTGAATTCCTTGCCGGGAAGCCACCATTCGCGAGGCCGGCCGTTACAATGGAGCCTTTGCTCCCAGCTGGCCAACCGGAGCAATTGAGTTAGTCCGGAGTCCAGTTTGCCAAGGTCCAGCTCTTGCTGGGCTCTGAGCCAGAGGGCCTGGCTGATGTTCCGGCTGCCCGGCTGGCCGGTCAGGTCGGCGAAGGGGGAGCGAAAGTCAGGGCACTGCAGGCAACGATCGATGTGTTCGAAGTTTCGCCTCAAGAGCCCGAGTGTCCGGGCCCTTTCTATATCGTCCTGCGGTTCCTGGACCGTCGCGTCCAACCCGTTGATGACCTCCCAGGTGATCCAGTCATAGCCATTTTCTCCTTGAGGCAGCGGGCGCAGTTCGGCTGACTGGCGCAAGGCCTGTGCCTGCTCAGGCTCGGCTGGCACATGCAGGTGCCAGGCCGTCGTCATCAGCAGGCTCAGAGCGGCGGCCGGCAGCCAGGTAATCAGGCGACGGAGACGGATTCGCCGATTTCGACTGCACGGTTGCTGCCGCCATGCATAAGCCAGAAAGACGCCCATCAGGGGCAGTCCGATTTGCAGCGCGAGGCGACTGGCAGAGGAGGTCAGGAGAATGGTGGGTACCGCCAGCATCAGTCCGAAAGCTCCGGCCAGAGCGCAGCGCAGCGGAAGTCCCTGGCAGAGTCCGTACAGACTGGCCAGTGGAGTTCGGACCAGGATCCACCACAGGAGTAACAGCAGGGGAATGATTGTACCGCTCACGTTCAGTTCGTTGAGGTGAATATCTCGACTGACCGTCAGCTCGGCACCACCTTCTGCAAAAAGGAAGCCCAGAGCGACTGCGCTCCCGTCTAACAGAGTCAGGGCTGGAGGGTATTGGAAAGGCAGGGCCTCGTGTTCGAGACTTGTCTGGCGCAGACCGAATTTGACGACCATCGGTAGTGCGGCCGCCAGCACAAGCAGAGTGACCACCAGCCATTCGCTCGACGCCATGAAGCTCAACATCACCAGGAGTGCAAAAAGTAGCCAACTCAGGATGCGCAGCTTCCGCCAGGCGGCCGGATTGACTCTGGCCACAATGCCCAGCAGGCATGCGGCTGCGGCCGCCTCCCAAACTCCCAGTCCAGCCACCACACCTTCCAGCACGTGGCTGGAGTTCTCTCGGTAGCAAAGGGCGGAAGTTGACAGGCAGGCGGCCGCCAGCAGACCCCAGTGCATCGGAGCCAGGGCTTGCTCCCACCCGCTGCTCAGGCTCACAGGACGGACCTTTTTGGCCCGATTCAATCCCAGCATGAAAATGACCAGCGCCAGCAGCGGCCAGAACTTGAGCACCCCCGGCTCTTTCACTACAAGCGCCGCCCAGCCGGCAGCCGCCAGGCTGGGGATCAGCTTGGACAGGGCGAACTCTCTGGGTGTGGGTAGAAGCCGGGCCTGTTCCGGCTCGCTCAAGACCAACTCGGCCATCGCGTTGCTGGACAGGCGCAAATAATCGCTCTGATCATCGCGCACCTGCTGGCTGAGGCTCTCAAGCTCTGACGTCATTTGCTTGCAAGCCGGGCACCCCAGCACGTGAGCCTGCATCCTGGAGATTTCGCTCGGGCTGGCCTCTCCGTCCAGCCAGGCGGAATACAGTTCCTGGCATTCTTGACAGTCGTTCATGACAGGCTCCTGCCTTTCTGAATCAGTTTGAGCAAGCGCTGGCGCGCGTTGAAAATGCGGGAACGAACCGTGCCGACAGGGACACCTAGGGTTTCCGCTATCTCCTCGTAGGAAAGCTCGAGCATCTCTCTCAGAACCAGCACCACCCTGTCGGCGCGGACCAGTTCTTGCAGCGCATCGCGCACCTCCAGTCGGGTGTGCATGGAGTCTGACCTGGGGTCCGCCGTTTCTTCTTCGTCCTCGCTGAGCAGGTCTTGGCTTCGCTTCAATTCGCTTCGGCAGCGGTTGACAATGATGCGGGTGAACCAGGCGTTGAAGGCTGCTGGTTCGCGCAGTTGTCCGATTTTCTGGTAGACGGTGACGTAGACGTCTTGCAGCACGTCTTCGCTACGGTAGTGATCGTGGACAATGGAGTAGGCCAGGCGTGAAGCCATTCCTCGGGTGGCCTCGATCAAGGGCTCCAGCGCGGTCGAATCGCCTTTCCGTAGACGTTCCACCAGATCTTGCAGGGCACTATGGGGCCTGTTCACGACCTCCCCCTGTCCGCTCGCGCTGGAACAGCGTATAGCTGTGGCGCTCATTCTCACCCTCCTGTCTGCTGTGGAAGAGAGGAGGGCTCAGGCTGAAAAGTTCAATCCGCTTGCAGAAAAATTTAGACCTGTCTGGGAAGCCCCACACCTGGGGCAGGACGTTCGCGTAGGACCTCGCGGCGGAAGCGAAAGAGTTCAGCCGGGCGCCCAATCGATCGGGTCAACTGGCCGGTTCCTTCCACCAGTCCAGCCTGTTCCACCAGACGCCGAAAGTTTTGCTTGTGGACCGGGACGCCGGCCAGCGCTTCCACGGCTTTCTGCAGTTGGAGCAGAGTGAACTCTTCCGGCAGCATCTCAAAAATTACCGGACGGTATCGAAGCTTGCCGCGGATCCTGGCCAGAGCCGTGGCCAGCATGCGGCGATGATCCAGGGCCATTGGCTCGCCCAGGCCGGGAATGCCGCTTTCGGATTCCTGAGCCAGGCCGATCTCGTAGAGCAGCTCATAGCGCTCCAGCACGCGGTTTCCGTCCCAGTTGGCACCTTCCAGGCCGAAGGTGATCTGACTGCGCATGCGCCCACCGGGATGTCCGGCCGACTTCAGGGCGGCGGCCACCTGCTTGTTCAAGCCGTCGGGTGGCCCTTTGCGCCAGTCTTCCCAAGGCAAAAAGTCGTAGACATTGCGCCAGCCGGCATCGATTCTGGGAGGAATCGCCTCCTCGCGGACCAGGGCCAGGTAGGCGATGGATATCATGCGCACGTCCGGCACCCGGTCGCGGGCTCGGTCCCCGAACGAATAGAGCTGCTCGACATAGGCCAGTTGCAGGCCCGTCTGCTGCAAAACCCAGCGACGCAGAGCCAGTTCCAGAGTACGGTCGCCCTCAGCGTCCAGGTCGCCGAATGGCAAAGCCACCATCTGGTTAAAGGGAATAGTAAGAACTCGGGGTTCGTCTTGCGTCACGGCGATAATCAGGGCATTCAGCCCGACGCGGACTTCCATACTCAGGGGGTCGAGGGCGTGGGTGTTGAGGTGGTGATCTTCAGTTTGCGCGCCTGTGAGTCGTTGACGATTTTTACCTGAACGTTGGATTCTCCGCTCGTGATCGGAAGAATGATGGGAAAAGTGGCGGGCGGGTTCACCTGGTCATAGGGAACCCTGCTCCCGTTGACTTCGACCTGGTAAGGAGTAGCCTTCTGGTCCGCGGTCAGGCCGCGTTTCAGCATGGGTTCTCCAAAGCAGGCGTTGAGCGTGCCCCCGTAGCTGATCGGCTCGATTCGCATCAGGATCATTTTTTTGCCTTCGACCGGTACGCGAATGAATTCGGGTTCCTGTCCTCCTCGGATTTCCCCGCTGGTGTACACAGGCTGCTGGTCGGCCATGATTGTAAATCGGCATTTGCGGCTGGGGGAGACGTTCTTAGTATAACCCACGTGGGCCTCGAGGACTTCCCAGCCGCCTTTGAGGTCGTAACCGATGCCACAGACCCCGGCGCCCAGGCCCTCCAGTCGACCGTTAAAAGTCTGGGTGCCCAGGGTCACGGGCGAAAAATCCCAAACCATGCCTTCCACAGCTTCTCGCTGCATTGCGACCAGGGGAAAGGCTTCGGGGCCACCCGCCGCGACTCCAGCGGCTGCAATCGTCAGGAGGCAAGTGTAAAGAAGGCTACGCATCCCGTTGCGGTTCGCTGCCAGGGTCGGCCATCCTCTTGAAATTTATTCCTTGGACTGGCGCTCCATCCAGCGAGTCAGAGCATCTCTTTGTTTCTCCAGGGATGCTCCAGGTAAAGCACCGCTGGCTCTCGTGACTTTCTCTAGATCTTGGACCAGTCTGGCGAGCACGCGTCGATCCAACGGTGGCCGTTGAGAATCGCCTGGCTCGTGAAACAAACCAAGATTGTAGCCATCGTTGCCGTGGTCCAGGTAAAGACCGGCACGGCCTTGCTTCACGATACTGTCGGCCGCATTGGAGTTGCCGTATTTTTGAAATTGTGCCAGGGACTGGTCAGGTTTGGCGCAGAGCTGGTAGAGAATCACCCGGCAGCGGGCCGCCACGCTGTCCAGATTGGCGTTGAGAGCCAGGTTTAGAGCGCTGCGATAGTGGCTGACCGCCTTCCGAAGGTGGCCGCCGGCCCGGTAGGCTTCGGCTCGAGACCAGTGATACCAGGCCAGGCCGGTCGCGTAGTCGCCTTCGCGCTTCAGTTCCAGGGCGGTGCGTAGAAAGCGTGCGCCTTCCGGGTAGCGCTTTTCGCGCACTGCCAGCCAGCCCAGGCGGTAGAGAATATCGCTTTGCTGGCGGCGATTGCCGCTCTGACCGTAGCCTTCTTCGGCTTGCCGATAGTGGGTGCAGGCCAGCAGGGTCTGCTTTTGCTGTTCTAACGAGTTGGCCATTTGCAAAGCAATATGGCTGTTCAAATCCTTGTATCCGGAGGCACCCTCGGCCATGGCTTTCTTACAGATCTTCAGAGCCTCACTGTATTGCCCCAGGTCGTGCAATACCGAGGCGCTATTGAACAAAGCCGCCACCAGATTATAGGTGTGGTTGAGTTTGCGATAGCGTGTGGCCGCGTCCTTAAAGTATTTGAGGGCCTCGGCTTTCTGACCATCCCGATCGAGCATGATTCCGAGTTCCATGCGCAGCTCAGCGTTGCGATTGGGATTGTTGAGCTTTTTCCCGCGCATCCTCATCAGGTGGTCGTGCAGCAAGTCCAGGGCTTCTTTGCGTCGACCCACGGATTCCAGCCACTTGGCCCATTTCCGCAGCCACTTATAGTGCAGGTCGACCTGGTCTCCGGTCAGGCGCTCGGCCAGTTCCAAGACTTCTCGGGCACAACTGCGGTGGCCCTGAGATTGGTGCAGGTCGAAATGCGCCAGCAAAACGTTGAAAAGCGACTCGTTGGCGTTTTGTTCTGAAGGACCGATTGTTTCGGGAAAGGGGGCCCGTTGACCGACGGCCACGGTCTTGCGTAACCACTCCATGGTCCTCAGTATACAACATACTGACCAGGAATTACTAATTTGATGACGCAAAGCCAAATCCGTGACCAACAAGAGCAGGCGGGGAATGGCTCTTCTCACGGTGCTGGCGCTCACGGTGCTGCTCCTGTTGCTCGGTCTCACTTTCCTGGATTTCATCGAAGCTGACTATCGTTTCGCGGCTCAGGAAGACCGGCGCCAGCAGGCCTATGACCTGGCCGTTTCAGGTCTGGAATACCAGCGGCGCCACACCGCCGACCTGTATGTGGGGGCCCCGGCCATGCCCCTGAAAAAATTTGTCCCCGCCGGCAGTTCCACTCACTTCTTTGAGGTCTCGGTTCAACCCGATGGAAGTGTTTTGTCTCGCGGGGTTGTGCAAAATTCATTCCGCGAACTGGCTTCTCATCGGCTGGTGGTCGGGCCCGGGTTGAGCCTGGCCGAGGCCAGGTCTTTGCCTTGAGGAATTCAGGCATGACTCTTCTGGAGGTGCTGATCAGCGGATCGCTTTTTCTGCTGGCCCTGGCCATCTGCGCCGAGCTGGCAGTGGTCTCGGTGCGTAGCCGCAACCAGGCCATGAACAAGAACGGGGAGTTTCGCGCCAATTTGACCTTGCTGCATCAGTTGCAGTTGGATCTCAAAGAATGCCGCCAAATTTATCAGCCGGACCTATCCGATTTGGGCCCTCACCGTCCCGGAGTTGACTCATCCTCACTGGTCTTGCGTTTACCCGGCCCGGACGGCAACCCGCGGGTGCTGGGTTGGAATGTGGCGGGCAGCGAATTAAGGCGGACCATCTACCGGCCCGATTTCAATCCACTGGTCGCGGCCAGCCAGGTCCCTGCGCTCAATGAAAGATCCTTGACGACCGAGGGAATCGGCCATTTTACGGTGCAAATGCTGCCGCCCGGTCAGAACTACGGCAGCCAGCTCTTGCGAATTCAAATGGATTGTCTCAAGCCCGCCCTGCAGAAGATCGATCTGACTCTGCGCCTGGAGTTGTGATGCCTTACTACGGTTATCGCGGCCTCAGCCAGACCAAACGCAGCCTGACCGGCCAGGTCTGGGCACTCGATGAAGCTCATGCTCGCCGACAGCTGGAGGACCGAGGATTGAGCAAGCTTTTCATCAAGCCGCCGCCGCCGTGGTCGGCGTTTTTGGAGCGCTTGCGCCCGGCCACGGCCCAGGATCACGCCCTATGCTGTCGTCAGCTGGCCATGCTCTTAAAAGGTGGGGTCTCCATCAGTAACAGTCTGGATGTTCTGCTGCGCCAGCCCTTGCCACCCGGGCTCTACAAAGCCTACGCCAACTGCTCGATGGCCGTGCAACAGGGCAGCTCTCTTTCCAACGCCATGCGTAAATGCAAAGGCGAGTTTGATGAGTTTTACGTGGGCCTGGTTCAGGTAGGAGAACAGACCGGCCGGCTCCCCCAGAATGTGATGGATGTCTCCGATTACCTGGAACGCGAAATGGAGCTGCGCGCTAAGGTTCGGGGTGCCCTCACCTACCCGCTGATTGTCACCAGTTTATCGCTCTGCATGGCCTACCTGATGGTGCAGCATATTTTGCCACGCTTCATTAACGGGCTGTTCCCAGAAGGCATGGCGTTGCCCTGGTTTACCTCGGCCCTGATCGGCATCACCCGTCTGTTTCAGAGACCTTCTCTGGTGGCCCTGGCGCTGGGGCTGCTGGCGACCCTGTTCTTGATGATGCGCTCCTATCTGAGCACGGAGGCGGGCAGGCTGCAACTATACGAAGCGCTGATGAAGTGGAAGCCGACTCGGAATTTTTTCGGCAAGATTCTGGCCGTGCGCACCGCCCGCACCCTGGCCACCGGAGTCGAAGCCGGATTGACCATTTCGGCTTCACTCAAGCTGGCCTCCAGCGCCAGTGGCAATCCTTACCTGTCCCGCTATCTGGACATCGCCTGCGAGGATCTGACCGACGGCAATCCCCTGTCCCGGTGCTTCCGGGCGATTCCTTTTGCGCCCCCCATGCTCTGCGGCTTTATCGAGCTGGGGGAGGAGACCAGCGGACTGCCCAAAGTTCTGCGCAAGTCGGCCGAGATGCTGGAGCTGGAGGTGGACGAAGTGATTCAAACCTTCACCCAGTTGCTGGAGCCGGTGCTGGTTGGAATGATGGGTTTTTTTGTGGGATTTGTGCTGATCGCCCTGTTTATCCCGATCTATCAGATGCTGGGGAGCGTTTGATGGCCTGGCCGGGTTTGCTGCTGGGCATGCTGGTGGGCATGGGGCTGCTGGGCTCACCGGCCGGGCTCAAACCCGAGCAAGCCGCTCTGCTCTGGGCCGCCTGCGGCCTGTTGGTTGAACTGGCCTCGCCCCGACTGCCTCGCTTCGGCTTCTGTGCCACCGCAGCCGGCCTGTGGTTGGGTCTGGCCGCTCGCTTTCCCCAGTTGGCCTGGTTGGCTCTGATCGGCAGCGGGCTGGGTCTGCTCTTGCGAATGGCCCGAACCTCCCAGACCGGCGCGGCCATCGGGCTGGAAGCTCTGGCTGATTTTCAGCCGCTGGCCCTGGGTCTGGGAGTGGGACACGCATTTGGTCAGCCCGCCCTGGGTTGTCTGGTCTGGTGGCTTTTCTACTGGCTGCAGCCGGGATTTGTGACTTCAGCCTTGGTTGAGGAAGTGGGTCTGGAATGGTCGCGAATGCGCGCCCGGCTGACTCGTGTCGCGCTGGCTACGGCCAGCCTGGGCGGTCTGGCCGGTTTTTTGCCGGTGGGTCAACCGCTCGGGCCGGTCCTGCTGGCTCTGGCGCTCTGGTTGCTGGCCGGAACTTCAGGTTCCGTGCAACTGGGGGTCGACGCCGAGGCTCGGGAGATCTCGGGGCGCCAGCAGCAGAGGGGGCTGCAGCAACGCGAAAAGGGTCTGGACGTACGCGAACAGGGCCTGAAGGCCGAAGGTCGCAAGCAGGCTCTCACCGCGGCTGAACTGGAAGTGCGCCTGCAGACCTATCAACTGGTGGACGAGATGCTGGAGTCCATTCCCAGTCGGTTGGCCTTCCAGGCAGTGGGTGAATTGATCGTGCAGCGTCTGCAGGCCCGTTTCACGGTCAGCAACGTTGTGCTCTTTTGGGATGAGAAGGGCACGTTGACGCCCGTGGCCTGGGCCACCAAGCACGGGGATCGGGTGAACTCGGCCCAATTGACCCAACGTCATGAACCGATTGTGTTGGAAGCGGTCAGGACCGGGCGCTTAAAGCAGGAGCAGGGCCGAAATGATTCTTCCAACCGTCTCTTTCCGGAGGATCAGTGGTCGCTTGCGCTGCCCTTACCGGGACGCGGTGGTTTTTACCTGGGTAATGAATTTCTCCGCCAACTTGGCGAGGAAGACCTGCATTTTCTCGAAGTGCTGGCCCGCCACTCGGTACTGGCCCTGGATGCCGCCGCCTGGTATCAAACTTTACAAACTTCACTCCAACGCGAAGCGGCCACGGCCGCCCGAAATGAGGCCCTGGTGCAAAGATTGGCGCTGGTTATTGACGGCGTAACTCAACTGATTCGCTTACGCGACGCGCGCGGTATGCTCGAACGCGCCGCCGAGATTCTGTCGCCGGTGATTCCTCACCAGACCTATCTCGGGCGCTCAGGGGAACTCGGTGTCTTTCTAGGCCAAGGTCAGCGCGAACCCCTGGAAGCTCTGGCTGCGAAAGTCACGGAGCAGGGTCTTCCCTTGCTTCTGGAAAGCCCGCATCGTCTGGCCGTTCCCTTGCTCAGTGATCAGGGTGCCCAGGGGGCTCTGGTCCTGGAACGATCTGACCGGCCGTTCACTCGCGAGGATCAGGATATCCTGGCCGTGCTCAGCTATCAGTTGGGAGCGGCTATCGTCAGCGCCAAGCTGTTTGAGGAATTGCAGAAGACCCACGCGGCTTTGCGGGATTCTCAGGCACAGTTGATGCAGTCCAGCAAAATGGCGGCCGTGGGCCAGTTGGCCGGCGGGGTTGCCCACGAACTGAATACCCCGCTGGGTGCGGTGGCTCTGGCCATCGAGGCGGCACAGATGAACTTAGAGAGCAAGCCAGATCGGGCTGTGCAGCGCCTGCAGCGAGCCACAAAAGCTGTGGGTCAGATGAAAGAAATCGTCTCCAAGCTGCTCTTTTATTCTCGAGACGCTCGCACTGGCTGGCGAGAGACGAGCATCAATGAAGTCATCGAAGATACCTTGCAAATGGTGGGTCATCAGTTGCGTCTGGACAATGTGGAAGTGCTGCAGCAGTTGGGCGAGGTTCCGAGCATTCTGGCCAATGCCAATGAGCTGCAACAGGTACTGACCAATTTGATTCTCAATGCGCGTGACGCCATGCTGATGCCGGGAGCTCAGGGAAGACGACTGCTGCTCTCCACCGGGCGTTGGGATCAGGGCGTCTGGGTTAAGGTTCGCGACCAGGGGGCGGGTATTCCCCAGGATGTGATCGAGAAGATCTTCGATCCGTTTTTCACCACCAAGGATGTCGGTAAGGGGACCGGTCTGGGCCTTTCCGTGACCTCCCAGCTGATTCAGCAACACGGCGGTAGCATCAAGGTGCAGTCCCAGCCAGGTCAGGGCACTGAGTTTGAGGTGCGTTTGCTGATGCAGCCGCCAGGCGAGGCCGCATGAGCGAACTGAAAGTCCTGGTGCTGGAAGACGACCAAAACCTGCGCGAGTTGCTCTGCGAGACTCTAGAGGATGAGGGCTACCGTTCGGAAGGCGCGGCCAATGGCGTGGAGGCGATTCGTAAGGTTACTTCCGGCGCCTACGACCTGCTGGTGGTGGATGTGCGCATGGAAGGCATGTCGGGGCTTGAAGCTTTCGCGCATATACGCCAGCAAGGCGTGGAGCTGGCCTGCCTGGTGATCACGGGTTACGCCACCGAAGAGGATTCAATTCGAGCCATTCGCCTGGGAGTCGGGGATTATCTGCGCAAACCCTTTGAAATGAAGGAACTGCTGCTGCGCCTGGCTCGTGTTTCGGCCGTCTACCAGCGCCAGCGCGAGGGGCTCTCCCGCGAGCAGAGGCTGCAACGGCAGCTGGACTGGTTGCATCATTTACATTGTCCAGACGCAGCCGGTCAGGCCGGTCAGTTGGCCGCTCAACTGGCTCGCGGTCTGCAACTGGATAGGCTGCATCAGCTCGAAGTTCAGCTGGCCACGGCCTTGGCCCACCAGGGCCTGCTGCCGCAGGATGCCTGCGATTGGGTGGGTGAGGGACTGGCCTGCTATCAGGAAAATTGGGATGGCAGTGGCCCAAGAGGGCTGGCTGGCGAATCCATTCCGCTGGCCGCTCGGATTGTGCGACTGGCTCTGCTGGCATCTGAAAGCGGCGAGCGTCCTCAAGAGTTAAGCCAGCGCCATCCTGGCGTGCTCGATCCGCATCTGCTTTTTGCACTGGAGTTTCGCTCTCAGCACGACCTTGACAAACAGGTGCGTCGCCTGCTCGACCTTGCCCGTGGCCTTTTTTACAGTGGTCAGAATACCGAGGCTACCCTGGCCTTGCAGGAGGCCGAGAAATTGACCGAGGGGCCGCAGGCGGCCGAGGTTCAACTGCTGCTGGCCGAGCTGGAACCCGCTCCGTTGCGCCAGGCCCGTCTGGATCGCCTTTTGCAATCCGCCCGGGAGTGGGGTCCTGGCTGGGAGGGGCGCATCCTGACCGAAGCCGGACTGCTGCTGCTGGAGGCCCGTCCGGATCAGGCGGCGCAGTGGCTGCGCGAGGCCTACGCCCGAGTAGAGCAAGATGTTCTCAAGGCACGCGTGCAACTGGGTCTATGGGCCCTGGGTCAGGCCACTGATTGGATTCCACTGGAGGCACTGGCTATCTTGCTGCAGCCGCAGCACGAACCACAGTTGCTCCGGGCCCTGCCCTGGCTGGGCCCGGCGGTTTTGCGCTGGTGGCTGAATGACCGACGGGAATCTCAGACGCTGGCGCGCTTCCTTCGCAACTATGCCGGTCCCATGGTGCCGGCGGTGGTCAAGTTGAGCTCGGCTCAGCGCCTCCAGTTGCTGGGGTTGCTGCAGGCTCTGCCTCAGGGGGTGCCGGCTTCCTGGCTGCAAACACTCTCTCAAGAGAACGATAGCCAGGTGCGCAGCCTGGCTTTGAAATTGAGCGACGACAAAAAAGCTGGGCCAGGCAAGCCTCCTCCGCTTCATCTTCGTTCTTTTGGCAACTTCAGCGTGGTTGTGGGCGGTCGGCCGATCAACGAGAAAGCCTTCCGTGGGCAGCGCAATCGGATCTTGCTGGCCTGCATCGCCTCTGCTTCCAGCACCTCCGAGGAGGTGGTTCGGGAGTTGTTCTGGCCGGAAGAGCTGGAGAAAGGCCGGAAGGGTCTGTACAACGGCCTTTTCAATGTGCGCAAAGCCCTGCGGCCCGACGGTTGGACGGGCGAGTGCGACTATCTGCTGCGCAAGCAAGACACACTGGGCCTGGACCCGGAATTAGAGCCCTGGCACGATCTGTGGGAAGTGGAAAAGGGTCTGGCCCGTTTGCGCGGCCTGGAATGGGACGAGTGGCGCCTTCAGGTCAACAGTATTTTAGCTCTGACCGAAGGCGTCTATCTGGACGGTTGCTATATGGATTGGGCCGTCACCCGTCGCGAAACACTGGAGATCAGCTTGCACGACGTCATCGCCAAAGGCTGTGCCCGGGCCATCGAGCTGCAAAGCTGGGGAGATCTGTCTGAGTGGAGCCAACGCCTGTTGCAGCGCGACCTCACCAACCAGTCGGCCGCCGCTCATCGTATGCGCGCCTTGTGTCAGCTCGGCCGGCCCGACGAAGCCTCCCGCTTGTTTGAGACCGTCTCGCGACGAGTGCGCCAGGAATATGACGAGGAGCCTTCGCTGGAGCTGGTGGAATGGGCCGCCCGCGCTCGCACCTGGTTCTAAGCCGGCTGGTTAAGGCTCCACTCGGTAGGTTTGCGCTTCGCGGAAGATCGGGGCGGGGGCGTAGTCTCGGCGAGGTAAGGCGGGCCCGGAGAGCAGGGTGGGTTGCCCGGCCACCCATTCGAACTCCTGACGCTCTATAAATCCACTCTCCAGCCAGCGCCAGGGGTGGCTGGCGCAGTCCACTTCGCTGGGGCTGAGCGCCAGCGGCGGATCTTTCCATTCCAGGCGCGGGCCGTCATAGTCTGCGGGGCAGGGGGCCGAGGGCACGGGTTGGTTCGCCAGCTTGAGGAAGGCCTGAGCCAGCGGGTGGGAGGGCACCAGCCAGCGCCTTTTGCCCCCCTGGTGAGGAAGGCGCAGGCATAGGGGTCCGGGCCAGAAGGTCTGAAAAATCTTTTCCAATTGCGGTAGTTCCGGGGGGTGAGCGCTGAGCCACAGGTCCCCCTCGCCCAAGAGGCGGTAGCCGCATTCGGTCGGCAAAAGCAGCGGTTGACCGGCACGCCACAGCTCAAGTGCATGCTGCAGAATTTCACCGCCTTTGCGCAGGCCGGTGACGGTGAGAATCATTTCATCAGGTGGTTGCCGGCCAGCAGTCGCTGTACGTCGCCGATGCTGACCACAAAAACCACGCTCAGCAGCAGCAGCAGGCCCAGCAGGTGGATGCGAGCTTCCTTTTCCGGATCGATGGCGCGGCCGCGCAGGGCCCCCAACCAGATGAAGAGCAGGCGGCTGCCGTCCAGACCCGGGAAGGGCAGCAGATTGAAGGTGGCAATGAAGGCGTTGAGCAGGGCCACCACATAGAGCAGGACTCCGAAGCCGCTATGGCTGACTTCGAAGATGGTCTGCATGATTCCGATCGGGCCGGTGCTGTTTTCTCCCAACTCCTTCATGGTGGCCTTGGCGTTGTCCACCAGGTTCTTAAAGATCTGGTAGGGGATGGACATAATGTTGAACATGGTGGTGCCGGTGGCGCGCAACACCACTTTGGGAGTGATGGGTTCCAGCTTTACTCCCCATTTTTCCGCGGTTTGCTCGGGAACTTCTTCCATGAAGAGCTCTTTGCTTTTGCCGTTGCGTAGCACGACCAGGCCGAACGAGCCGTCTGGAGCGGCCTGACGCTGCGACAGAGTGGCCAGACACTCCTCGAGTTGAGTCTGACCGGAGTCCACGGAGACCCCTTGAAGATCCAGCAAAATGTCTCCCGGCTGAACTCCGGCGCGGGCCGCCTGGCTGTCCTTGCGCACATCCAGAACCAGCGATGTGGCCTTTGACTCGAATCGGAAAGAAGTGATGTTGGCCAGCTCGATACCGACGATGGCTCGCGGCGCAAAAGTGCGGGCCTGGCGGGAATCGATCTTCCATTCACCCTGGGGGCCCTTGAGGGTCAACTCTTTCGAATTGAGGGACCAGCTGCGTAGTTCGGTCAATTCAGAAATTGCTTTGCCGTTCACGCTGGCGACCTGAAAGGGGAGCTTGAAGCCACTGGGAGGAGCGGAGTCGTCCCTCAGGCTGATCAGCTCAACTCCTTTGCCCTGGCTGAACACGTAATGATTGGCCAACAGCAGATCGGGAGCCACCTGGATATCACGGCGCTCTCCATGTTTGTCCTCCACGGTGATGCGCACTAACTGCCCGACTTTGCCAGACATCTGGCGCACAAAGTCTCCGCCGCTGACGACGCTGACTCCGTCCACGGAGATCAAGTTTTCGTTGGCTTTCAAGCCGCCGCGCTGAGCCGGCGTGTTGGGCAGCACGTTCTTGGCTCGGGCCAAATGCTCCGGTTGGCCACTGCACAGGCCCATGGAGAAGCCCAGGCCCAGCAGCAGAAGCGTGGCGCTCACGTAGTTCATGAAGACGCCGCCCATGATCACGATGGTCTTCTGCCAGGTGCTCTTGGAGTTGAAGTTGCCCTCCAGGTCGCCCAGCTCCTGGTAGACATGATCCTGAGGCAGCGAGCTTAGAAAGGAAACGACCTGGGGGTCGTCGTTCTGCATATTCTGCAGCACCGCGGCGGGAGTGGTGGGCAGGCTCAGCGGGCCGGTGGCGGCCGCGAACTGTTCGCGCCAGCCTTCGGCTCCGTCCATTTGAGGGTCTTCACCCACCATCAGGACATAGCCACCTACCGGCAGAAGGCGCAGGCTAAACTCGGTGGCGCGCCACTCGAAAGCCAGCAGCTTGGGGCCAAAACCAATAGCAAACTGAGGGCAGCGAATGCCCGCCCAGCGTGCCGCCAGGAAGTGCCCCAATTCGTGGATGAAAACGATGAAGCCGAAGGATAAGACTGCGGCCAGAATGCCGACGACCCAGGTCATTTCTTTAAGCTTGTTTGCCTAGGGTAAAGTCCCTGCCGCGGAGGTGACTTGAGTGGCCGCGAAGTCACGAGCCCATCGGTCCACTTCAATCAGTTGATCCAGATTTGGCGCGGCCAGCGGGGTATGAGCTTCCAGGGTGGCCTCGATAATTCGAGCCAGATCGCCAAAGAGGATCCGGTTGCGCAGGAACTGTTCCACCGCCACTTCGTTGGCGGCATTGAGCACGGCGCACCAACTGCCGCCTCTGCGCCCGCATTCGAAGGCCAGCTTGAGGCAGGGGAAGTCGTCCCAACGAGGTTCCTCGAAGGTCAACTCCTTCATATGCTTGAGTTCCAGGCGAGACCAAATGGGCGGCCAGCGGTCGGGGTAGCTGAGGGCGTAGCTGATCGGGGTGCGCATATCTGGCGGTCCCAACTGAGCCAGCACCGAGCCATCCACGAATTCGACCAGACTGTGGATGATGCTTTGGGGATGCACCCAGACGTCTATCTGGTCCAGCGAAAGGCCGAAGAGGTGATGGGCTTCCAGCACTTCAAAGCCCTTATTCATCAGGCTGGCCGAATCAATCGTGATTTTTGCGCCCATGCTCCAGGTGGGATGTTTCAGGGCCTGGGCCGAGGTCAGCCCGGGCAGCTCGGCCTTGGGCAACTTGCGGAAGGGGCCGCCAGAAGCGGTAATAATGATGCGCTCCACGCGATCCATAGGCTGTCCCTGAAAGCACTGGAAGAGCGCGGAGTGTTCGCTGTCGATGGGTAAGACTTCCAATTTGCGTTTACGCGCTTCTTCCATCATCAGCTGGCCGGCCACAACCAGCGTTTCTTTATTGGCCAGCGCAATGTGTTTGCCGGATTGCAGCGCCGCCATGGAAGGCTGCAGGCCGGCCATGCCCACCAGCGAGGAGACCAGCCAGTTGGCGCTGGAGATCCGAGCGGCCTCGATCACCCCGGGCATTCCGCCCAGAACCTCGATGCCGGTGCCGGTCAGGCGTTGTTCCAGCTGAGGCAGCAGGGATTCATCCAGAATGGCCACCAGTTCCGGCCTAAATTTGAGGGCCTGCTCCACCAGCAGGTCGAGAGACTGTCGAGCGGCCAGGGCTTTGACCTCAAAGCGCTCAGGGTGGGCTGCCACCACTTCCAGAGTTTGCGTTCCGATCGAGCCGGTAGATCCGATTAAGGAGATCTTTTTCATACGAAATACGTCCAATAGAGATAGAAAAATGGGCCAGCGAAGGCCATCGAGTCAAACCTGTCGAGCACGCCGCCGTGACCCCCCAGCAATTCGCCAGCGTCTTTGAGGTTCACTTCGCGCTTCAGGGCGGATTCCCAAATATCACCCAGTTGACCAAAGAGTGAAACGCCCGCGGCTAGAGCCAGGCCGTGAAGCGGCGGCAGACCATAGAGGGGGCAGAGCTTATAGCCCAGCCAGGCCGAGAGCATCAGGCCGCCGATGCTGCCTTCCCAGGTCTTCTTGGGGCTCAAAACAGGGCTGAGTTTGTGACGGCCAAAAGCCCGTCCGATAAAGTATGCGCCGATGTCGGTGAAGCTCATTAAGCCGATCAGCAAGGTGACGAGAGCCGCGCCCGAGGGCAGGGAGCGCAGCAGCACGATAAAGGAGAATAGCCAGCCCACATACATCACGCACAGCACCGTGCAGGCCGCGTCTAAAATCATGGAGACGCGCTGGGGGGCGCGCAGAGTGGCCACCACCAGCAGCATCAAGACCGAGATCAGCGTGGCGTGAGCCAGGCCGGCCAGACCGCCCAACCAGGCTCCGACCAGCATTAACAAGGTGCAGGCTGTGCCCGTGCGGCGCAGAGGCCTCAGGCGCTTGCGCTCGATCATATCGAAAGCTTCGCAGCTGCCAGCCAGCGCAAAGAGCGCAATCTCCAGCAAAAAGGGGGTGTTGCCCCACCAGATTAAAAAGAGCGACACGGCCGCCAGAATGACTGCCGTGCTCACCCGCTGACCTAAATTGGCCCAGCGTCCTGATGCGGCCATATCAGCCACCTCCATACCTTCGATTGCGCTTTTGGAACTCCAGGAACGATTCCAGGAGCACCGTGCGAGTGATTTGTGGCCACAGGAGCGGCGTGAAAACCAGCTCGCTGTAGGCTGTCTGCCAGAGCAGAAAATTGCTGATGCGAACCTCACCGCTGGTGCGAATCATCAGATCCGGGTCAGGCTGTCCGGCCGTGTCCAGGGCTTCCGCGAAGCCGGCTTCGGTCAGTTTCTCCGGGTCATAGCCCTGGCGCAGCAGTTTCTGAGCGGCTCGCACGATTTCGTCGCGGCCTCCATAGTTGACGGCCAGGTTGAGCGTCATGGCGGTATTGTGAGCGGTGGCTTCCACCGTCCGCGTAAATTCAGTGCGCACCGTTTCGGGCAGTTCCTCAAAGCGACCGACGGTGCGAAAGCGAATGCCTGTGCGCACCATTTTGTCCCTTTCGGCTCGCGTGTACTGCTCGAAAAGCTGCATGAGCACTCGCACTTCCGTCTCCGACCGTCGCCAGTTTTCCACCGAGAAGGCATAGGCGGTCAGACAGGGGATTCCAAACTCGCGGCAGGTCTCCATCACCAGACGGAAGGCTTTGACTCCGGCCCGGTGGCCAAACACCACCGGCAGGTGCCGTTCCTGGGCCCAGCGCCGGTTACCGTCCATAATGACCGCCACGTGCCGGGGCAGGCGCCTCAGGTCGAGCTGGCCGAGCAGTTCCCTTTCGGTCAAGTGCTGATTTCCTTTGGTAAGCGTTCGAACTCCGTATAGGTTAACACTAAAGTCAGTCCCTGGCTTTCCTGGCGCTGGCCCACCACCAGCAGGCGGCCCTTGCCGAGGCAGCGATATCCCGGGCGAGTCAGCAAAACGCGAAAAGGCCTGGCTTTCGCCAGAGCCTCCCCAAATTCCAATCCGAGCCATTCCTCGCCAGGAGTCACAATCTGCCTCCCTCGCGCGTCGCGCGATTCCGTGCGGGTGCCAGACTAGATCTCCATAATTTCTTTCTCTTTCGAGTCGGAAGCACTGGCGACCTCACCTACGATTTTGTCGGTCAACTTTTGCAAGCGGTCCTGGGCCTTCTTCATGTCGTCCTCGCGCACGTCTTTAAAGCCCTTGAGTTTTTCCAAAGCGTCGCGACGCACGGTGCGCAGGGCCACCTTGGCCTCTTCAGCGCGCTTGTGCACGCCTTTGGCCAGATCTTTGCGGCGCTCCTGGGTGAGGGGCGGGAAGATCAAGCGAATCACCTGACCGTCGTTCTGGGGGCTGACACCCAGTTCCGACTTGTAGATGGCTCGTTCGATGGCGCCGATCTGGGAGCGGTCGAAAGGCTGGATGACCAGGGTGCGGGCTTCCGGGACCGAGATGTTGGCCATGCCGTTGAGCGGCATCTCGGAACCATAGGCTTCCACCGGGATTTTTTCGATGATGCCGGGCGTGGCTCGGCCGGTGCGCACGTTGGCGAAGTCGCGCAGCATGGACTCCACGCTCTTCTTCATTTTCTCTTCGGTCTCTTTGAAAAAGCTCTCATCCAGCATGGTTATACTTCCTCCTTGACGATCGTTCCAATGTCTTCGCCTAAAATCATACGTTTGATGTTGCCGGGGTGGGTGATGTCAAAGACGGCGATGGGCAGTCGATTGTCCATACACAGCGAGATGGCGGTCGCATCCATCACCTGCAGGCCTTGCTGGAGCACATCAATATAGGGTAGCTTGTTGAACTTCTTGGCGTCTGGGAACTTGACCGGGTCACGGTCGTAGACTCCGTCCACCTTGGTTCCTTTCAGGATTACCTCGGCCCCAATTTCCAGGCCGCGTAAAGCGGCGCAGGTGTCGGTCGTGAAATACGGGCTTCCGGTGCCGCCCGCAAAGATCACGATTCGACCCTTCTCCAGGTGGCGCTGGGCGCGACGGCGGATGAAGGGTTCCGCCACTTCCTTCATTTCGATGGCGGTTAAGACTCGAGTCGTGGCGCCCAGCTTCTCCAGCGCATCCTGCAAGGCAAGGGCGTTGATGATGGTGGCGATCATGCCCATGTAGTCGGCGTTGGCGCGTTCCATCTTGGGGGCCATGCGGCCGCGCCAGATGTTGCCGCCGCCGACCACCACCGCAACCTGCACCCCCAGGGCGCGGATTTCTTTGAGTTCTTGGGCAAATTGCACCACGATGTGAGGGTCAATACCGAAACCGGCTGTGCCGGCGAATACTTCGCCCGACAGCTTTAACAGGACCCTTCGGTAAGGCAGATGGGGCGCGTTATCGCCCTCTTGGGGCGCGCTTTTATCGGACACGGCTTGGCTCACGAGGTTCTCCGTAACTTTGGGTGGCCCCGGTTTCCTTGCCGCTTCAGCCCATTCCTTCAGAGGGCTGGCCTTATAAGTTGATCAGATAATCCACGTAAGTATAGAGCTCGGGGAAGCTCTTCTGAAGATTCTCTCGATGGTTCTCAGGCTTGTAGAAGTTGCCCGGTTCTTCAGTGGTCAGGTATGCTTCCACCGCTTCGGCCATCATTTCGCCGGCGCTGTCGCGAGCCCGGTCGGTGATCAGAGAGCTTCGCTGCATTCCCAATTTGTAGAGGTCGTTGACCTTTTGCTCGTGGGTGTCCTTGGTTTCGGGCAACTCCTTGCAGATCCAGTCCAGCATGTGGCCCAGCTCGTGCAGGGCCACGCGATGATTACCGGCTCGAGGACTGGGGTTGGGAACCACGCTGTCATGCAAGATCACCAGGCGATTCTCGGGGTAGTTGCCGCCCAGATTGTTTTGGAAATCCAGACCTTTGAATTGTTGGTAGCTGGGCAGGCTCAGAGCCCGTGCGGTCTTGCCCCGATACATCAGGTAGGGCACGACGTAGATACCATCCTTGGGCTTGAACATGCCCTCCTGGATCTGACCCAGACCTGAGTTGATGTCACTGAAGGCGGATTTCCAACGTTCAAAGCTTTCGGGGTCGTATTCCGGATCAAATCCCAGCTTCTCGCCCAGGTAACGCAGGTCCAGCGGTTCTCGGCTGACTTCGGCGGTGAATCCAAGGTTGGTGGTGTTGGACAGGTCGTGGATCTTCTCTTGCAACAGGCCCGCAGCTTGATACTTTTGATAATCTTCGTCCGGTTGACCGCGCAGGGGGCCGTAAATCTCTTCCACGGCCTGCTCCACCAGCGGTTTGCCCTTGCTCACGATTTCGCTGATTTGTTCTTCTTGCAGAGAGTGCAGAATGGGGGTGTCGGCCAGAGTCTGGTCGTCCTTGAGCACGGCCACTGAAACGTCGTTCTCTTTGAAGCGCTCCAGCCAGCGCTTGGGGAATGCCGTCATATCTGTCTGCAGTTGGGCCTCGTAGCCGTCGGGTAAGCGACTGGCTTCGATCATACTCTTGGCCAGAGCGGCTTCGGGTGAGTTCAGCGGGCGCGACTGCACCAGCGAGCGTGTAGAGATCTGCATGCTTTCAGCATGGGGGCGAGGCCTCAAGGAATGCTGAAATTTCTGGGTCGGGTCTCAAGTTTTCGCCCCTTTGGCTGCGTGCAAGCCAGATCACTCGTCCCTGGACCTCCACTTTCCAAAGCTGGCCGCGCTGCTCCAGCCAGTGCGCCGGCAAGCCCTGGGGGTCGTCTTTCCAGGCTTGGGGGGGCACCCACCAGTCCCCTGTGGCCCATCCCAGCAGCTGGCCTGGCCAGACATTTTCTGGCCGCAATTGCCCGGCCAACCAGCTGGAACCAGGATTTTGCTCGAGCCTATTCAGATTGACCCGTACCAGCCGGCCCCGCTCCAGGCAGTAGAGCTGGTCCAGCCAGGCCAGGTCTTGTTGCAGTTGATGGGTCACCAGCAGCAGCCCGCCGGCCCAGCGTCGATTGAGGGTGGTCCAGAGTTGCTGGCGTTGCGGTCCATCCAGGTGGGCCAGGGCTTCGTCGGCCAGCAACCAGGGCGCGGGCCGATTAAGCACGCGGGCCCAGGCCACCCGCTGACGCTCGCCCTGAGAGAGTTGGTCGGGCTTGCGTTGGGCCAGCCCGCTCAGCTGCAGCTCCTCCATCAGGCCCTGGCTCTGGTCGCCGACGCCCAGGCTGCGGGCTGGAAAGCGAATGTTCTCTTGCACGTTCCAGTGTGAATAGAGGGCCGCTTGGGTTGGCAGCAGGGCCAGCTGGCGGCGTTCCGGAGGCAAATCCAGTTGGTTCTGACCGGCGATGCTGAATTCGCCCGCCTCCCAAGGCAGCCAGCCGGCCAACAGCCGCAGTAAGGTGGTCTTACCGCAGCCATTGGGGCCGGTCAGGCCGACCCTCTGGCCGGCGCCGAGTTCCGCCGTAAGGTCCTGCAGCAGCTGTCCGTAGCGGAGTCCGCTGAACTTCAGGCTTTCCAAGCCAGACTGCGCTCGACCGCTCGCTTCCAGAGCTGGTAGCCGACCGTGTCGGGCGGCTTGGGCTCAAACTCCCGATCCAGCTCGCGCAGCTTCAGCAGGTCTTTGGGCTGGCTCAGCCAGCCCAGGCCCAGGGCGGCCAAAGCGGCGGCGCCAAAGGCGGTGGATTCGACCACTTTGGGACGCTCAACGGTGCAGCCCAACTGATCGGCCTGGAACTGCATGAGCCAGTTGTTGGCGCTCATGCCGCCGTCAACCTTGAGCCGCACCTGTTTGCTGCCGCGGTCGGAAGCCATGGCCTCGACCACGTCTCGCACCTGATAGGCAACCGATTCCAGCACGGCTCGAACCAGATGGGCCCGGGTGGTGCCTCGAGTTACTCCAAACAAAGCGCCGCGTGCCTGACTGTCCCAGTAAGGGGCGCCCAGACCGGTGAAGGCGGGCACAAAGACCACTCCATCGCACGAATTGACCTGGGCCGCGACCTCTTCGCTCTCGGCGGCCTTATGCAGGACTCCAAGCCCGTCGCGCAGCCACTGAACGGCCGAACCAGCCGAGAAGACACTGCCTTCCAGACCATAGTGGATCTGGCCGTTGATTTTCCAGGCGATGGTGGCCAGCAGCTTGTGTTTGGAGTAGACGACTTCAGGGCCGCATTGGGTCATGAGGAAGCAGCCCGTGCCATAGGTATTCTTGGCTTCGCCAGGTTCAAAACAGGCCTGGCCAAATAGGGCGGCCTGCTGATCGCCGGCGATACCCAGAACCGGGATCTCACAACCCAGCCATTCTTTTTTGGCGGTTCCCAGCGGCCCGACGCTTTCAACCACTTCGGGCAGCATGGCAATGGGGATATCGAAGCGCTTGAGCAGCTCTTCGTCCCAGTGACCTTTCAGGTTGTAAATCATGGTGCGACTGGCATTGGATATCTCGATGCGGTGAACGCCGCACAGGCGGTAGAGCAAGAAGCTATCCACCGTGCCGAAAGCAATCTCGCCGCGCTGGGCGGCTTCACGATGTTGAGGATGATTTTCCAACCACCAGGCGATCTTGCTGGCCGAAAAGTAGGCGTCGGCCACCAGGCCGGTGCGCTGGTAGATGTCCGCCCCGAATTCCTCATTCCAGCGCTGTGCGATGGGAGCGCTGCGTCGGCACTGCCAGACGATGGCGGGACCCAACGGGCGGCCGCTGCTCTTTTCCCAGAACAAGCTGGTTTCGCGCTGGTTGGTGAGGCCGATGCCGGCCACCCGATCGGCTTCGATACTGGCGTTCTCCAAGGCCTCGCGGCAGCCGTCCAGCACGCTACTCCAGATGGACTCCGGGTCGTGGCTGACCCAGCCCGGCTCCGGGTAGTGCTGCGGGATCTCGCGGTAGCTGCGACCCAGAAGCTGCAGTTGGCGGTCGAGCACCAGCACGGTGGTTCCGGTGGTGCCCTGGTCAATGGCAATCAGTGCATCTTTCATGGCAGGGGGGTTCCCCAGGGGGAG
>JAFEBA010000108.1 GCA_018266105.1 bacterium
CATTGTCTTCCTGGCTTAAAAACAACCTGCGCTGGGGGTGGTAGGCCAGCGGCGTCGTGCCCGCTTGCTGAAACAGGCACTCACCGGTGGCCACATCCCACACGGTCAGTCCAGCCTGCAGACAGAACAGGTATTCATCAAAGACCAGACGGCCTTCCGGACCTACAAATCCCTGGATTTCCTGGCCGCTCTCCACGTCAAAAAGACGAATTCCCGGAAGCATCAGGGCGTCCACCTCACCCAGGCCCGATAGAGCCAGGCGATTGGAGCCCACCCAGCAGGGGCGGCTTCCCCAGCTGCCGTCGCGGCGGCAGAGTTCGCGAGGGGCGGCGTCCCAGTGCTGCAGGTCAAAGACCCGCAATGAACCGAGCGGCTGCTCTGGCGAGCCTGTGGCTGCCAGCCAGCGACCGTCTCTGGAGACACTCAGCCCTCCGGCCGGGTCGTTTCCCGGGTGAAGTCTGCCCACTCGCTCTCCCGTGTAGGGGTCGGAGATTTCCAGTTGCTCGCCATGGACCAGAAGGCAACGACCCTGGCGCTCAAAGAAAGCTCCAGGGAAGGTGCCGATTTCTAAGACCTTCTCGCCGCTTTCCACGTTGGCGATCACACCTGTGGTGCCCAGGGTCGGAGAGATCAGGAGCAAATCTCGGGCACAGCTCAGCTCGGGCTCTTCGTCTCCTGGAATTCCCCAGGCTGTCAGGCGGAAGCTCCTGATCCTTCCTGGGCTCACCAGCATGACCTCAGCCCGATCATTGACGCCCACCCAGTCGTTGCCACAGGCCGTGGCCGCCAGCAGTCGGGCTGGCCAGCGCCATTTCTCCACCAGCTCCAGCTTCAGGTCAGTCTGGCGGTTGCGGATTTCGGGACTGCCTCGCGTACCCAGCCGGGCCCCGTGAGCGACTTCCACGAAGCAGTCGCCGCAGACCCAGGACAGTTCCCCGGGATGCTCCGAGCAGAGGGGACAGAGTAAAACATAGTCCAGACCCTTGCCGGTGAAGTGTCGAAAGTGACCGAACTGCTCGGTGGACCAGGTTTGCTCCAGGCCCGAGGCCAGGTGGCTGCAAACCTGGCGCCCACCACTTTCCGGCTCGTGGCCGCAAAGAGTATTCACAGGGACGAGATGGCCCTGGCCATGGCCTCCTTGTTTTCGGGGCCGCGATAGAGAAACTCACCCTGGCGACCGATGACCATCTGGCAGTTGTTGTCGCTGCCTTTGTATTTGCCGACAAAAACCAGTCCGCCCGGATCATTCAGGATATCGTCACCGGCGGGCTGGTGTTCGGCCACAAATTGAGCTCCCTGGGCGTCGTCCTGGACATAGACAAGGATGTTGTAGTAGGGGATTCCGGCCTTTTTGGCCATTTCGTAGATTTCTTTGTCACGAGGGATTCGGGTGACGCAGTCGCCGCAGCCAACCGCGGTCAGCACCACCACCAACGGCCCCTTGCCGTCGAACTTGCGCGGTGGACCCAGGTTGGAGTGGAGTTCGAAGGGGGGCGCCGTGTCGGGAAAGTAGTTGCCCGGCTCGCTGGTGGCCGCGGCGGGCGTGGGCGTGGCTTGAACATTCGGCTGAGCGCCCTGGTGTTGCATCCAGTAGGCTCCCGAACCCACCAGAGCGATCAAGATGACCAGGTCCTTTAAACGACTCCCCACACCATTGCTCCTCTCAGTCTCCGTCTCACCTCGGGGATTTCCCCGAGTTTAGGCGCCGCCCTGCGCGGCTACCATAACTCTATGAGACGACAAGGTTCCCTTACTTTAACGATGACAGCCTTGCGCGCCCTTTTCTGGCACGGCGCTCGCGGAATCTGTCCCAAGTGCGGCCAGGGCCGCATGTTCAAGAGCCACTTCCACATCCATAAGCACTGCCCGCATTGCGGGGTTGTGCTTCAACCCTACGCTGGCGATAGCCTTGGCGTCTACGCCGTAGCCTACTTTATTACCATCGTCCTGACGGTTCTGGTGATGGCTGCCGCCTATCTGCTCTTTCATCCAACCTCGCCCTATACATATCTGGGACTGTTCTCAGTGACTTCTGGCGCGGTTCTGTTCGGCTTATTCCCCAATATGAAGGGCATCTGGATCGGCTTCGTCTACTTGTTGACCGGGCTGAGGAAGCAGCTTTAGCCTTTCCTAACATCCGTTGAACAGGGTTCCCGACTGAAAGTATCTAACTTCGTCGCCGGGTTCATAGTTTGGCAACAATCTTGTTGCAAACATTCAATATCTACCCCCTAGATGACTTGAGTACGGGGGGGATATAGAAACCAACAACAAGCTTCAACTTCAAGCAAACGGAATCTGGAGGGATTTAAAATGGGTGGAGTAATTCGCGGTGCAGTCGATATCGTCGGCGGTGTAGTTCGTGGTGCGGGACGTGTTCTCGGCGGTGTGGTCGAGGGTGGCGTCAAGCTTCTGAGCGGTGACCCGATCGGCGCTCTGGGCTCGGTGGTTGGCGGTGTCGTTAAGGGCACTGGCGAAGTTCTCCACGGTGGCCTCTCGGCCATCAAGGACGTGGCTGGTGACCCGCTGGTCGGCGGTGTGATCGGCGGCGTGGCCGGTTTCGCTATCGGCGGACCTTTCGGTGCGATTGCCGGCGCTGGCGTCGGTATGGCGGCCGGACAAGCCATCTCGGGTGTGGCCGGTTTCCTGGACAACGGAGTTCAAAATCTTTTTGGAGTCGGGCCGCAGGGCGAATGCGGACAGGCCAACAACTGTCGGGACTTCGGCCCCTGTAACGGCGGCTTCGGCAACGGCTGCGGCGGCGTCTATCCTCCGCCCTTCCCGCCCTATGGCTACGGCGGATTCCCCGGTGGCGGTTTCCCCGGTGGTTATCCCGGCGGCTTCCCTGGCGGATATCCGGGATGCTTCCCGGGCGGCGGCGGTGGCTTCCCCGGCGGTGGCTATCCTGGTGGCGGTTTCCCGGGTGGTGGAATGCAGAACCCTGCTCAGATGATGATGATGATGGGCATGATGCAGCAAATGATGGGCATGATGCAGCAGATGATGGCGATGCAGCAGATGCAGGGCGGCGGCGGTTATATGAACTGCGGCATGAACAACATGATGATGCAGCCCTGCGCACCCCCGCCCTTCCAGCAGCCCCCTTGCTGCGGCTGCCTGCCGGGCGGCCCGCGCGCCTTCTTCTACTAAAATCTGACAATCTGAATCAGTCGAGGAGGTCCCAATCGGACCCGCGAAAGCGGCCCGATGGGACCTCTTCTCATGATGGAGGATCATCGCGATGCCTACTTCTTCTGGGAGAAGCTGGGAATTCGCGGGGCATCCTGTCTGCATATCGACGCTCACCTGGATATGGCCGGCTTCCTCTCCCCTTTGGAGTCCGCTTTTCAGAATCCTGAGATCAACTGTGCCAACTATTTGCTCAAAGCAGTGGAGGCCGGTATCGTGGAGGAAGTGGTCTGGGTCATTCCGCCTCACCTCAAGGGCGACGCGAAGGACCTGCTGCACTGGACCTATCAGGAGCTGTCCCGCTGGCTGCCCCTCGATCTGGATGAGTTCAATTCTCTCAAGCTGAACGAGGGCAGGGTGGAAGGCCGGCTGCGCGGCAAAGCCTTCACTCTGACGACCACCGACCACTTGCCTGTGAAGAACGGTCCGTGGCTGCTGGACCTGGACGTCGATTATCTGATCGATGAACAGGATGACGTCTGGCAAACCCCCTTTCAGTTGCGCGACCTGACCCGCCAGCTGGACTTGCAGGCGGTGACGGTGGCCTACTCGGTGCGCGGAGGTTACACTCCCCTGGCCCGCCGTTATCTGGGCGATCTGGCCGAACTCATCTGGTCCGGACGGGAAGTGGAGGCCCTGGAGTGGTGGGAGCAGTTCAACTCCCTGCAGAGCTTAGAAAGTGCGCCCACCGGCCTGCAGGCGGCGGCGCTGGTCACTCGTGCCTGGGGCAGCGGCAGCGATCACTCGGGTCCGGCCTGGGAACAGGCGGCTGGCTTGAACCCGGCCTACCGGGTGAACGCTTTTGATGTGGCCGCCCTCTACTGGCAGCGCAAGCGCTCTGGCCGCTGCCTGAAATGGTTGAAGCAGCTTCCCGCGGACCAGACCGCGTATATCAAAGGTTTCATCGCGTTGGACCAGCAGAAGCCTTCTCAAGCCATCAAGTATTGGGAGGACCTGCTGACCAAGGTTGAAGGCGAGCCCGCCACCCAGCGGCACCTCTATATGTTGTTGGCCAAAGCCTACAAAGCAGCTGAGCAACCACTGAAAGCCATTCAGAGTCTGGAGAACGCCATCGCCGTCAAGGAAAAGGCAGGGCTCTGCCAGGCCTACCGCGAGCTGGGTCGACTGCAGCGGGAGCAGGGATTGAAGATGGAAGCCACCGCCAGCCTGCGCAAATCCATCCGCCTCGACCCCCTGAAAGTCGACAGCCTGGAAGCCCAGATCGATCTGGCGGAACTCTACATCGAGACCGAGCAGGCCATGCGTGCCCAGGCGGAATACCGCAAGCTGGCGCAACTGGAGCTGCCGGGAAAACTCGGGATTCGAACCGAAAGACTGCCCGTGAAGATCGCCTTGAGCAACAGGTTGCCGCGGAGATGATCGAGATCCGCCGCGCGGGGCTGGCTGACTGCGCCTTCATCCGTGAACTTTCGGTTGAAGTGGTGGGACAGGGCATCCCGGAGAATCGTGACATACCCACCGCCGAAGTGCAGGAACGCTGCCGTGAAGGGCTGGCTGAACTGGAACAGTGGATTGTGCGCAAGCGGGAGTTCGCCATCCTGGTGGCGGTGGACGTGGAAAAGGATAACCAGCGGGCTGGTTTCATCATCATCGAGTTCAATCACGCCGAAGAGTCGACCGGTGAAAAGCAGAGTTATATCTTCAACCTGGCCGTGCGCCCCGAATACTGGGGAAAATGGGCCGGCCACCGTCTGGTCTGGGAGGCCTGCAAAATCTCTCACCAGCGGGGGTATCGCTATATGACATCGAAAGTCACGGCCAGCAATGAGCGGGCCCTGCTCAGCGCCGTCAAACTAGGCTTTGAAATCGAACGCTACCAGTTAACGATAGCTTGTGGGCCCGAAGGCAGAGCCCGCATGCCCGGGCGGCCGTTCGCCGAGCGCGATCACGCCGTCACTCGCATGCTCAAAGACCGCAAGAAGAAGAAATCAGGGGAGACAAAATGAGCCAAGCCACCAGACCTGTCGCCGCTTCACCGGAGACGCAACAACTGATCGATCTGTGCTTTGAGGTCGCTGAGGGCAAAATGGATGTTTATCCTCAGCTGGAGAACGCCGTCAGTGCTCGTCAAGCCGCCCTCACCGAAGCGAGTGATGCTTTCTTCGCGGGAGTGGAGAGCCAGTCTGCCGACTTTCAGAAGAAGTATAAGACCGAAATCGACCTGATCGGGAAGTATTTCGAAAGCTACGATGCGGCCCTGGAGCAGATTCTCCGCTTCAAGGCCGAGCCCAAGAAAGAGTTGCTGGAAGAATCGGGTCATATGCTGGCCTTTTGCTCCAACGGCATGCCTGCCGCCATGAGCGGCTATGAGCAGCGCATTCTCTCCGAAGGACCGCATCGCTACCCGCTCATCAATCTCTTCACCAATCTGGGTAAGGCCCTGCGCGATCAGCGCACCAGTCAGGAAGCCTGGGTGGGCACCTGTAAACAGTACGACGCCTTCTATACTGAGGCTTTGCGCGAGGTCAATGCCTCCAAGAAGCAGTCGGCGGCGGGTGTACCCGAACGCCGTAAGGCTTTGGAGGACATCATCAAGGCGCTCCAGGAGATGGAAAAGTTCACTCCCACCACTTCAGCGGCCCGGTTCGAGGATACCATTCAGGCTCTGGCCGATGGACACCGCGACCTGGATGAAGCGGTCGCTTCCTACAACCGGGAGATTACCTCCGGACCGACCGGCGCCCCGGCTATCAACATCATTCTCAACTCGGCCGAGGGTGTGCTGGCCAAGCAGTTTCAGCCGCGGATGCTCCGAGATCTTTGCACGCAGCAGCTGGAGAGGACCCAGAAAGGCATCAGCGAGATGCAGGTTCTGGTCAAGGTTCCCCACGAGTCTTCTGTCATCCAGGAGGAAACTCCCAAGGCTCTCGAGGCCATGGAGGGTATCGAGGAGGCTCTGACGGCTCTGATCGCCTTCTGCGATGGGCAGGCTGAGGAGAAAGATGCCCGCGATGCTCTAGAAGACTTGCAGAACTTTACCAAGCAGATGCTGGAGAACAAGAGCACCCTGGACAGTTTCGGCGAGAGCTACGGAAAAGTGCTCTGTCCTCACTGTCAGACTCCCAATGCTCCTAATACCAAGTCCTGCATCAAATGCAATCGAGTTTTGCCCCAGATGACGGGCAGCGACGTCTATGGTGCGGTCGGCACCAGTTCCAGCTTCCAGGCCCTGGAAGGCGAGAGTGCGGATGCTTCCCGCGATGGCGTCATGACCACCACCATGAAGGAGATTTTCGACGCCTGCGACGCCTACCAGCGCGACAAAATGCCTATCGAAGATTTCCTGGCGCTGGTGGATGACTACGTGCACAAGACGGCCGAGGCCAAGAAGAAGCTGAGCCGCTACCACGCGCCCCCGGTTCCAGCCGAGGCGACCGCTGAGGAGCGGGCCAAGGCTCAAGAGTTCATTGACCTCTGCGCCGAAGCCCTGGAGCTACTGGGTCAGGGTGTTGAGGAGTGCGAATACGGCCTGTTGCAGCTACGTCAGGGGGCTGAAGAGGACGACCGCGAGAAGCTGGTCGAGGGGCAGCGCTTCTTTTACGAAGGCAACCAGAAGATGTGGCAGGTCCGCCGTCTCGACGAAGCTCTGCAGAAGTACATTCACGCCGACGCCCCCGCCAGCGGCGACGAGGGTTACGCCCAGGAGGACTCTGCCGACCTGGCTTAGACCCGCACCAATCCGCGCCGGAGGCCTTGAGCCACAGCTTCACTGCGGCTTGAGGCTTCTAGCTTTTGGAAGATCGAGGCCAGATGGAATTTGACGGTATGTTCGGAGATCATCATCTGGGCAGCGATTTCCTTATTGGCCCGGCCCAGGGCCAGGAAAGCCAGCACCTCCTGCTCCCGGTTGGACAGAGGCGATACCGGCGCCGGCGCCTTCAGGAACTCTGGATGAGTCAGCACCAACCCGTGATAGGTTGCAATTAAGGCCGATTCCAGCTCGGATTCACCCGTCTGACGCGGTAGAATGGCGCGCAATCCGCGCCCCCAGTTTTGCTCCACCCAGAGACTGCGTGGCTCATCCAGCAGGGCAACCCAGTGAGGAGGAGCCTGCACCGGCTGTTGAGGCACTTCGCCTGCCAACAGTTCCGTGAGGATGATATCGGCGTGTTGGGGAGGGGCGGAGCTCAGATTGCCACTACCCAGGTTGCGGAATCCTGGGGTCGCGTCCAGAAACCTTTCCAGGGCCTGTCGCTGAGCGGCGCTGCCGGCCAGACTATAAACTTGAATTAAACTACTCACCCGGGCGTTGACCTAACTCAATTTCCAATTGTATTTCCTGTCCGGCCCGAATCCAGATGGTTTGGACCACCTGACCGGCCTCACGTAAGTGTAATTCACGAAGCACCTCTTGGGTTCCGGCCGTGCTCACTCCATCCAATTCGATCAGGATATCGCCAAGGTGTGCGCCCGCGCGCCCGGCCGGGGAACCTGGCTCCAGGCTGACCACCATGGCACCGCTCTCTCGACCATAAGTCTCGGGCAGGTGCACCGTTTGCAGTCCCGTACCTAGATAGGCCGGTTCCTTGCGCCCGGCCAGTAGCTGAGCCACCACCTCCGCCACCGTTTCACTGGTCAAGGTGATGGCCTGACTGCGGGATAGGCCGCGCGTATTGATGCCCAGGAAATGGCCTTCCGCGTCCAGCAGCGGGCCTCCACTGTAACCAGGATAGAGTTGCAGGTCGGGCTGCAGAAAATGCTCGGCCCGCCCCCCCCGGCAACTGGTCCAGGCGCCACTGCGGCAGGCGATCAATCCGCCCGCCACCCCCAGTCCATCTTCGCCCGAGCGGGCCACGGCCAGCGCGAATTCTCCTACTTCCAGGCTCGGGGTCGGTCGTGTCCGGGTTTCCACCAGTTCCACTTCGCTCTCCAGTCGGAGCAGGGCCAGGTCCAGCCCGGGATGGGTGCCCACCACCTGAGCCGGCAGCAGTTTGCCCTCCGGCGTGTAAACGCTCACCTCAACATGGGGTGACAGGATATGCTCCACCGTCACTACATGGGTGCTGTCCCAGATCCAGCCGCTGGCACCGTGTCTTCCGGCCCGAACGGCCACCGTACGCAATCCGCCCCGGCGGGCCAAATCCCGCACGCTCTCGCTCCACTGCACTAAGCTCACTTATCCTGGCTCCTCCGCTTGTTCTTCGTTCAGGTTAGCCGAGCGGGCCGGGAGCGAGAACTGGCCACTCGGTTAGATGCCGGGAGGAAGCAGGCTCTCCAACCAGACCAGCCGTACCTCCAGCGCGGCCTGGCCACGCAACCAGGTTTGCTGTTCCTTCAACCACACCTGATAGTCTGGATCCCTGTGCAGCCAGGGCCCGTAGTATTCTGCAGCCGGCTCCGGCAGGTCTTGGTAGGCCGGGTCTGGACCGGCGGCTGAGAGGAATTCGAGGACGACGAAGGGCCGCACCCATTTCTCGGCCGCAAGGTGATAGCCGCTGCTCCGAGCCCATTGACGTAGAGGGGCGGCATTGTCCATGGGCTGCAGCACCAACTGAGTCGGTAATTTAGGCCGGCCGCGTTGCAAGATGTCTCGAATGTTGAGAGAGCCCAGGCCGCAAATGCTCAGGCTGTCGACCTCGTCGGCCTGCAGCGGGGCCAACCCATCCCCTGCTCGCACCTCCACTCTCGACCCCAAACAGGCGGAGCGCGACCGGCTAAGCGGTCCGGCATGCAGTTCGACCGCAATCACACGCTCCAATCGCTGGCTCAGGTAGAGCGGCAGGCTGGCGTGGTCGCTGCCGATGTCGGCGTGACGAGGGCCGCGAACCTGGTCGGCCACGGCCTGTAAACGGGGGCTTAGCATGGATATGGGCTTTCCGCGTTGACGCGCTGGTAAAACCATGGTAACATCGGCGCCGCTCGTTCTCTGGAATGAGACATTCAAGCCGCGGCGCGTTCCGGTTGACCCCCAGCGCCCGGCTCAGAAAAAACCGGGAGGATCATCCATTGGCTATTATCAGCATGAAGCAGTTGCTGGAAGCAGGTGTGCACTTCGGCCATCAGACCCGGCGCTGGAACCCCAAGATGTCGCGTTACATCTTCACCGAGCGCAACGGCATCTACATCATCGACCTTCAGAAAACGGTGGTCAAACTCAAGGAAGCCTTCAATTTCGTGAAGGCCGTGGCCAAGGGTCACTTCGACTATGACGAGTACAAGATTCGCGACGAACAGATCGGTTCGCCGCGTCCCATCCTGTTCGTCGGCACGAAGAAACAGGCTCAGGACACCATCAAGGAAGACGCCGTTCGTTGCGGTGAGTTCTTCGTTACTCAGCGCTGGCTGGGCGGCATGCTCACCAACTACAAGACCATCCAGAAGCGCGTCGAGCGCCTCAAGAACCTGGAAGAAATGAAGGCTGTGGGCGTGTTCGACCGCCTGCCCAAGAAGGAAGTCAAGCGCCTCGAAGACGAGCGCATCAAGCTTGAGAAGTTCCTGGGCGGCATCAAGGATATGCCCACTCTGCCCGGTGCCATCTATGTGGTTGACCCCCGCAAAGAGTACATCGCCGTGCAGGAAGCCCGTCGTCTGGGCATTCCGGTGGTGGCCATCGTGGACACCAACTGCGATCCCGACGAAATCGACTTCCCGATTCCCGGCAACGACGACGCCATCCGCGCCGTGCGCCTGATCACCGGCAAAATCGCCGACGCTATCATCGAAGCCAAGGCTGAGATCGAAGCCGCCCTGCCCGGCATGGAGCCGATGCAGGAAGGTGAAGATGGCGGTCAGGCTTCGGCTGACAGCTACTTCGCCCCCACCGTGGAGACCGAGACCGTGGTCTACACCACCGATGAGGGTGAGACCGAAGAAGTCCGCGTCGGCGTCTGGCGCGCCGATTCCTAAGGAAGGTATTTGAACAATGTCCAAAGTGAGTGCACAATTGGTTAAAGAGCTCCGCGAGAAGACCGGAGCCGGTATCAAGGATTGTCAGGAAGCTCTCGAGCAGAACTCCCTGCAGGTGGACAAGGCTGCTGACTGGCTGCGCCAGAAAGGCATCTCCCGCGCCGAGAAAAAGGCCGACCGTATTACCGCGGACGGCGCCATCGGCTCCTACATCCACCTCGGTGGTAAGGTGGGCGTGCTGATCGAAGTCAACTGTGAAACCGACTTCGTGGCCAAGACCGACGACTTCAAGCAATTGGTCAACGAGCTGGCTCTCCAGGTCGCCGCCATGAAGCCCGACTACGTCAGCCGCGAGGAGGTTCCCCAGGAGACTCTGGCTTCCGAGCTGGAAGGCTACAAGCAGGCCGCCATGTCCGAAGGTAAGCCGGCCAATATCGCCGAGAAGATCGCTCAGGGTAAGGTGGACAAGTTCTTCCAGAACATCTGCTTGCTCGAGATGCCCTACATCCGAGATGACTCCAAGAAGATCGAAGACGTGATCAAGGAAGTCATCGCCAAGGTCGGCGAGAACATCCGCGTCAAGCGCTTTGTGCGCTTCGCTCTGGGAGCCTGAGCCCCGGAGTTCTCGCTCAAAAAAGCCCGCCGGGTTCGCTCGGCGGGCTTTTTTCGTTCCCTGCTGTCGGAGGCGTTACTTTGGTGGTGGGGGCGTTTGATCCGTAGACTTGAGTTTGGCGGCCTGTTCCTGTTCATGCTTGTGATTCAGGTAGACCTCGTAAGCCGAGGTGGAGGCGTCGATGGCGAAGCCGACGCCGATCGAAATCGGGTCAAACTTGCCCATGGTAAACGCGGTCACGCTCTGGCGCAGGCCGGCCATGGGCAGAGTGCCGATGATTCTGGAGGTCAAGCTCTTCTCATGAGGCCTGTCGGTCTGGGGTTTGCCTTTGGCCATTTTTTGGCCGATGTCTTCACCGGCGTTGCGCATGGTCATGGCTGCCCGCGGACCGCAGACCGAGGCGAAGACGGAGAGTCCGGCGCAGGCGGCGGCCGAGACCAGGGGGGAGAGATGATTCATTCCCGTCATAGAAAGAGCAACGCCGGTGGCGGCGCCCAATCCGGCTGCCACTACGGCCCGTTTTCCTTCGTGTTGGACTTCGGCCGCCAGAACCGAGGACAGGCCAAGAGCGGCTTTGGCTCCTCCCTGAGCCAGGGGCGATCCGAAGGTCAGGCCATAGCCGCCCGCGTCTCGAAAGCGTGAAACTTGATTGGTGCGCAGTGTGCAGAAGGCGCCGCCCACGCCGCCCAGAGCGGCCTGTAAAGCGATGCCTGGGGTGCCCATCACGTGACCGGCCAGGGCGGCCAGAGTTGCGCCAGTGGCCGCGCCCGCGGCCGCACCGACCCATTTGTTACCGCATTTTTCCTGAGCTTTCAGGCCCACAATAGTGGCCGCGGTTTGAGTTACGGCTCCGGCCGGTCCCATCATGTAGAATCCCGCGATGCTGGCCGAAGAGGCCGCCTGCAGCAGTTGTGGCTTCTCGTAGTTGGAAGCCGTGGTGGGCCTGGGATTGGTGTAGTCCAGCGCTTTCTTGAACGTCGCCCTGAATGTTTGTATTTTCATGTCTGCCATACTAAGGGAGTCGTTGGAAAACGTACTGAAAGTTGGTGTTTCAGACTATTTTCAGAGGTCATGACTAGCCTGAGAATCAGCCATGGATGCGATCGACGAGATTCAGAGCAAGAAACGCCGCGAAGCCGGCCTGAACGCTTGGGCCGAGATGCTCGAGCGCATGTATACGCGTCCCCCGGCCCAGGCAGTGGCTGGCGTGGAAGAATGTGGTGGCGGGGCTGGCCTGCCTCGCGACACGATGCTGCGTCAGAACCCGAAGATCGCCGAGGAGCGTAAGCTCAAGCTCCAGGAAATCAAGGCCGATATCGCCCGCCTGCAGGCTGAGGCTCAGAAACTTCAAGACAAGGTAGAAGTCAAAAAGGCTGAAGCCGCGACCGAGACCCCCAAGGCCCAGGTCACACCAACCACCACACACACACCGGAGGCGGCGCCCAAGCAGGCAGTCGCCCCAAGCAAACACGCCGCCCCCACTGCTGAGGCCAGCCCGGCCGAGATCGTGCAGCATCAGCAGGAAGTCGCCCGCGAGGAAGCCCAGGCCGAAGTGGCTCAGGCTCAGGGCCCAGTCGACACACACGAGGTCGAGCAGGTCACTCAGTTGGTCAATCAGTCCGGTTTGACTCAGCCGGCCGTAGAAGACCAGGTGGAAAGTGCCGAGGGCGCGACCAGCGATATCGAAGAGGCTCTGCGCCTGATGCAACTCAAAGGTGGACAGGGGGCCAATCCCGCTCTGGCCGCCAAGGATTATGTGCTGGCCTCGGAATTGCCCGGTGTGAAGGATACACTTACAGGCGGAGTCTTTGAGGACTTCCGCGTCGCCCTCTAACCTTCCAGGTCGGTCGAGCACAAAAAAAGCGGCCCGTCAGGCCGCTTTTTGGTGTGCCAGGCGTTCTAGGGGCGCCAGGCCCAGGCGCGTTTGACCTTGCGCACATAGTTCTGGGTTTCGGCGAAGGGCGGGATGCCGCCATAGCGCTCCACATTGCCCGGGCCCGCATTGTAGGCGGCGATCGCCAGGTCGTAGTTATTGTCAAAGCGATTGAGCATCTGGCGCACGTAGCGTGCCCCGGCCGCGATGTTCTGCTCCGGGTCGAAGCGGTCCCGGCAGCCTAGATAGCTGGCCGTGCCGGGCATCAATTGCATCAGACCTCCGGCGCCGGCGTAGGACTGTGCATAGGGTCGGAAGGCCGACTCGGTCTCGATAATGCCCCGCAGCATCCAGGGGTCGAGATTGAATCTCTCGGCATTCTTCATAATGATAGGCGTGATGTCGACTTTGCGAGCAGCCCGTCGGTAAACACTGCGATAAACCACGGTCTCGGTGGTGGTGGCGACCGGGCCGGCCACATTGTGGGCGCCACGGGAGGCCAGTGAGCGGCGACGGTGTTCGTAGCGGGTCTGGCGCACAACCACCGGGACCTGGTCGTAATAGCCGGTTTCCAACGAGACAAAGATGGCTGGCAAAGGAGCCACGTCCATGGTGCAGCTGCCCTGACTGGCGCGGTTGAGATCGCAGTTGGTCACCTCACCAGGGGTCAGCATCCAGGGTTCTTCTTCGGGTTGGAGCAGGGAGCCATCCACCTGTTCGCCCAGCACCTGCACGGGAACGGGCTCGCAAAAGGCGCTGCCCACCAGAAAGGCGGAAAAGAAGAGCAATGCCTTAGTCGTCTTTTTCATCATCGGTTCTCACTCCATCGGTCGGAATCTTCGAAAGATACCGACCGTCGTCAGTTTTGGGACCGCGCTCGCATGGAGCGGGAGCGCGTAGTGTTCGTCCGTATCAGCTCTCGTCAGACGAATCAAAATCCCGATGTTCGGTAGGGGCGGCTTTAGCCTGATAGGGCCCCTTCCCTGACCCCCTTAGAGAACCTCCCCTGCCACCCCTTCTAATTAAAATCATTTCTGACAAAATCGAGATACTGATCTCTTCGGGCGTTAGGGCCCCTATGTTAAGGCCTATCGGGGCGTAGATTTTTGCCAGCCAGTGGTCGTCCACCCCCTCCGCGCGCAGTTCGTCCAGCACGGCCCGAGTGCGCCGACGGCTGCCGATCATGCCCAGGTAGAAGGGCGCGGGTCGCTCGATCAGGGCTCGTAAGCAGACTTCATCCAGCTTGTGGCCGCGCGTGACCAGCACCACGTGACTGAGTCGGTGCAAAACGAGAGCGGAAAAAAAGGCCCCAAAGTCCTGGCAGACCACTCGGGCCTCCGGAAAAGTCTCGGGCCGGGCATATTCGGGACGGTCGTCCACCACCACCACCGAATAGCCGCACAGAGCGGCCATCCGGGAAAGTGGGCGGGCGATGTGGCCGGCTCCGGCGATGATCAGTTCCAGTCCCTGGGACAGTGGGTCCAGGAAAAACTCGCAGCCCTCTTTCCCTACCGTCTTGGGTCGGCCGTCGGCGAAGGCCCGGGGCCAGAAGAAGTCGTCGGCTGTCAGCAGAATTCGACTCTCGCCTGGCTCCCAGCCACAGGAGCCTGCCGCTGCGGACGGCTTGGAATGCTTCCAGGTGCGTACGGGCTGGGGACCCAGGCAGGTGACCAGCAAGAGTTCGGGAGCCTCCGGAACGGTCAGGCCGCCGGGTTGCCAAACGTCCACGAAGACCTCAAAGCGGCCGCCACAAACCTTGCCGCTCTGGCTGCTCTCGTCCTCGGTCAAGTCCACTTCGATCCGTCGGCAAGAACCGTCGCTCAGGCATTCCATGGCGGCCTGCCAGACTTCTGCTTCGCCGCAGCCGCCACCGACTGTGCCCCGAATGCTACCGTCCGGGAAGACCAGCATCTTGGCACCCACCTCTCGGGGCACCGAGCCCCAGCTCTGCACCAGTGTGCAGCGGGCCACCGGTTTCTCCCGCTGAGAGAGTTCGGAGTAGAGTTGGCGTTCCTGGTTCAACCTTGGGGGAGGGTACGAGAGGCCGGGTAGCTATCGCGCAGCAGGGTCCACAGTGCGGTTTCGCAATACTCTGCCGCCAGCGCCAGCTTTTCCAGGGGATCATTGCTCTCGGTCGAGGGGGGTTTGATGCCTTCTTTGCCGAGCTTTTTCAAGACATCTTTGACCAGAGGGGCGATCAGAAGTTTGCCGCTACCGCGGATTTCGCTGCCGGCCTTCATGTAGGATTCCCGCTCCCAGGCTTCCATGCGGTTCCAGAAGATAGCGGCCCGACCCGGGGGCATGTAGTGCAGGAGGGCGAACCCCTTCTGCGTCTCCGTCAGGGCCTTATAAGAGGTGTTGGAGAGCATGGTCTCGCGCCAGCGGAGACCATAGATGATGGCGCTGATGGGAGTAATGAGCAGGAGGACCTGCCACCATTCTGGACGGTCAAACACCGGGACGATCCTTCACTTGAATGAGGGGTTCGAGGTGGTAAAGCTTGTCGGCGTTTTTGCCTCGCGCGATGGACATGTAGAAGGTCAGGAAGTGAATCACTGGATACATAGCCAGAATTCGGGTGATTTCACTGACTTTGGTTTTGAGTTCAATGGCCTGGTCACTGCGGAGTTTCACCGATTCGTCGCTTTGCTCGAGCACCACGATACGCGGGCAGCGGTATTTGGCCAGACCTCCCAGTACATCCAATTCGGCCTTGCGCATGGTGTCGGAGAGGAAGCAGAAGACCATGTTTTCCTTGGTCAGCCCGCCCTGCCCCCCGTGTCGGAACTCCAGGGTTTGCTGGGCTTCCGCGTTGTAGGCCACAAATTCGCGCAGCTTGCGGGCTGCTTCCAGGGCGAGTCCGTAATACGGGCCGCAGCCCAGGAAGACGAAGTGAAGGGGCAGCGGTTTGGGCACGCTGAGTTTGCGCATCGTGTCCTGGATGTTCTTCATGTAGTTCGGGTCGCCGTAGATGTCGGGCACTCGCACCAGTTCGTTGATGAAGGCGTCCTTGTTGGAGATCCAGGCGGTCAACACCATGCAGGCCAGCAGCGAACTGGAGGCCGATCGGGTCGAGACCGGTCCAATTTCCAGGGTGTTGGGCAGGATCACGGTCTGGTCGCACATGGCCTGGATGCGTCCGCCGTCTTTGGCGAAAATGCCCAGCACTTTGACTGCGGGATGAAGCTTTTTAAGCTTGTCTACCGCCCAAAAGGTGTCGTCGCTGTCATTGCTCCGGCTAATGGCCACAACCAGCGTCTTGATACGGCTGTCGTAAGGCGGCCGCCGCAGGTAGCAGAACTCGCTGCTGGGATAGACCTCGGTGTTCAGGCCGGACACAAGTTGCGCGATATGGGCGGCCGAGACGGCCACGCAGTAAGAGCTGGCACAGCCGACGAAGACGATCTGGCCGAAGTTTTCGCCTTTGAGCCAACCTCCCAATTCGTCCTTGCGCTTGACCAGCATTTGCAAAGTCTCGCGCCAGGCTCTCGGTTGGTCGAGAATTTCGCTGAAAACGCCAGCTTTTTGAACCTGCATCTAGGCCTCCACCGGTATACTACGAGCCCCTGACCTCGCTGCTCGCGAGGCCCAAAACCGGCGTTCGCACGCTTCGCTTCCGCGAACACGCGGTTTCAGACTAGCCCCGGCCTCGCTGGACGAGGCCGAACACTGCCTTTCCCCGTCAGAGCCTATGGTCCTGGTTGGGGGCAACACGGGCTGATTGTTTCAGCCGTTTTGGGCCCGCTGTCGCAGGGTGTGATCCATCAACACCAGGCCGACCATGGCTTCCACGATGGGCACAGCTCTGGGCAAGACGCAAGGATCGTGACGACCCTGCGCCTCTAAAACCACGTTCTGACCTTGATTGTCCACGGTTTGTTGAGCTTTAAAAATAGTCGAAGTGGGCTTGAAGGCAACTCTCATCAGAATGTTCTCGCCGTTGCTGATTCCGCCCTGAACTCCGCCGGAATGGTTTTTGAGCGTGCGTACTTTGCCGTCGCGCATCTCGAACGGGTCATTGTGCTGGGAGCCGGTCAGCAATGTGCCCTCGAATCCCGAGCCGATCTCCACCCCTTTGACGGCCGGCAGACTCATCAGGGCTTTGGCCAACTCGGCCTCCAGCTTGTCAAAAACGGGTTCGCCCAGCCCGGGTGGAACGTTGCGGGCCACCACGGTCACGACTCCTCCCACCGAATCGCCCTGGTCCTTAGCCCAGCGGATGCGCTCGGCCATCTTTTCGGCCGCCAGGGCGTCGGGACAGCGCACCAGATTCGCCTCGATTTGTTCCCGGCTCACGGTTTCGGGGTCAACTGAAGAACGCAGGTCGTGGACGCGTTCGACCCAGGCCAGGATCTCCAGTCCGTATTGCTGTGCCAGCCACTTGCGGGCCAGCACGGCCGCGGCCACTCGCCCGATGGTTTCGCGGGCGCTGGCGCGCCCGCCCCCCATCCAGTTACGGATGCCGTATTTGGCCTCGTAAGTGTAGTCGGCGTGGGAAGGCCGAAAAGTGTCCTTAAAGGGTGCGTAGGATTCAGGTTTGGCGTCTTTGTTCCAGACCATCAGTGAGATGGGTGTGCCCAGGGTCTGGCCTTCAAAGATGCCGGATAAAATTTGAACCCGGTCTTCTTCCTGGCGCGGCGTGGTCAGGTCGCTCTGGCCCGGGCGGCGTCGGTCCAGTTCCAGTTGGATTTCCTCCAGGCTGATGGGTAGTCGGGCCGGACAGCCGTCGATGACCACGCCGACTCCGCCGCCATGGGATTCACCCCAGGTGGTGATGCGAAATGCTTTGCCGAACGAATTTCCCACTGTTTCCTCCGAAAAGAAAAAAGGGCCGGCGAACCGGCCCCTTTTTCTCTAGACTTGCGACTACTTCTGCAAAGTGCGAACGTAGTTCACGACTTTCCAGCACTCGTCGTCGGTCATACGACCTTCCCAGGGAGCCATGCCCGAACCGTCCACGCCATACTTGATGGTGCGGAAGATTCCCAGGTCGCCTTTGCCGTATTTGTACTCGGCAAAGGCGGTCAGGTTGCGCGGCTTGGGGTTGAGAGCCATACCGGCCGGGCCATCGCCCAGGCCGGCCGGTCCGTGACAGGAAGCGCAGTTGGTTGCGAACAGAGTCGCACCCGCCTTGGTGGCTTCCACGTCGCCGGCAACCGGGTTCTTCCCGATCTTCTTGACGTCGGCATAGCCTTTCATGGCTTTGGCCTTGTCAAACTCCAAATCCGGAGCCGCAGCTACGGTGGGCGTCGAGACGGCCACAGGGGCGGCGGTTTCGGCCGGAGCCGAGGTCGCGGTTGAGGGCGGCGCGCCGCCCGTGGTGGTGGACGCAGACCCGGCGGCATTGTCCGGCGGGCTGGTACAGCCCACCAACAGTGCAGTCAGGCCGGCGGCCACGATAAGATTACGTTTCCTCATGAGCGAGGGGACCTCCGTTGTTATGTGCTGCAGCTATGAAATTAGGGAGTTGCAGGCGTGGACGGAGCCGCGGCAGTGCCGGACGGAGCCGGGGTGCCGGTAGCAGCGCCACCGCCGCCGCCGGAGCAGCCCACGGCTGCCATGAGCAGCGTTCCCGTAACGATCAACAATCCGATTTTCTTGATGCTCTTCATCTTGAAGAACCTCCCTTTTTTATCAAGCGGATTGTCCCGATTGACGCTCCGCCACATTCCCTAGAGCATTGGACAAAAGTCCAATAAACGGCTGTAACTTACAGCACCGAACCCTGAATCCTGCTCTGGGGAAAAATATTTGTGCATGCTACACGAACTGAGTTAGAAGTCGAACCTCTTCTTCTGGTCCTTATAGAGTGCCGAGAGAATCTCCGAAGGGGAAGTTTGCACCTGCCGCACGCTGGCGGCTTGCTGCACCCCCCTGAGTTGATTTATCACCTGTTCGGCGCTGTGAAACCTGTGAGAGCGTTCAGGTTGCAAACACTTCTGGAGGAGCGCATCCAGGGCCGGGGTCAGCTCGCTCCGGGTGGCCCGGATCGAGGGGATTTCGAAGCGAAAACGTTCCAGTGCGACCGGATTCAGGCACCACCAAAGGGTCGCCCCCAAAGAATACAGATCGCAGCGTTCGTCCAGGCGCCCCGAGCGGTATTGCTCAGGTGGGGAGAATCCCGGTGAGACCAGTGCGTATTCCCGGTCTTGTTGGGGTGCGGCATAACGGGCTACGCCAAAATCGATGACCCGCAGTTTGCCCTGGTAGTCCACCACCACATTGGCCGGCTTGAGGTCTCCCAGCAGCACCGGATAGGGCTTTTGTGAGTGCAGATAGCGTAGGACTTCCGCCAGTTGCAGTCCCCAGTCCAGCACTTCGGTCTCGCCCACCGCATTGCCGCGCTGGTTGATCTCTTGCTCCAGGGTATGGCCCGGAACCCACTCCAGGGCCAGATAATAATTTTGCTTCTCGGCGAAAAACTCGACCACTCGTGGCAGGCCTGGATGGGAAAGGCGCATGAGGAAGGCCGCTTCTTGTAAGAACTGGGCGTTGAAGACGGCGTATTCTTTTTCGCTGAAGTGAGCGGTGGGGATCTCCTTGAGGGCGACCAGGTTGCCCCGCCATTTCTGGTCATTGGTGAGGTAGACTTGGGCGAAGCTTCCCTGTCCCAGGAAGGACAGGACCTGATAGCGTTCGTGGACCACTTGTCCGTTGCGCAGTCGGCTCACCGCGCAAGCTTACGCCAGGGCTCCAAATAAGCCTCCAGTCTATAGCGCAGCTGCGGGTGGGGCTTTTTCAGATGGTACTTCAGCCGATACTTGGAGCACCGGCAGGGCCAGCAGGATGAAGCTCCAGCTAAGAATCGAGGTTCGACTCTTCTCTATCTCAGGAAAATAGAAGAGGGGGCGCATTTTGTCGTGGAGAAGACGCCGGTAGTACAGACTAGGAGGCGCACATTGGACATTACCGTAAAAGGAAAGAACTTCGACATCACTGACAGCTTGCGCAACCACGCCAAATCCAAGCTCTCGAAGACCGCCCGGTTTTCGGACAACGTCATGACGGCCGAGGTCACGCTCGCGACCGAGCGCAACTGGCACGTCGCCAAAATCACTCTGAACTGTAAGGGTGCCGACCTCCACGCTGAAGAGAAATCGACCGATATGTATAACTCGATCGACCGCGTGGTGGAAAAGCTCGAACGCGAACTGAAAAAGCAGCGTGAAAAGGAGACCAATCATCGCGCTTCTCGGAGCTCCGCCAGCGCCGGCGCCGAAGCTCCCGAAGAACCAGAAGTGGCCAAAAAGAAGGAGAAAAAGGAAGACGGCTACGGCACCCGCATCGAATCCGTGCAGCGTTTTACGCCCCAGTCCATGACCGTGGAAGAAGCCATTAAAGAGCTCGAATCCAGCGGCGAGGACTTCGTCGGATTTTTGAATGAGGATACCGGCAACTTCCAGATGCTTCACCGCAAGGGCCGCGGTTACGGCATTCTCGAACCCCGGCTCAGCTAGTCAAAGCTGAACCTGAACGGAGGGACCTGCTCTTGGGCAGGTCCCTCTCCGTTGGCTGCGAAAATTGCTTATGGATGCAAGCAATTTGTCCAAAATGCAAGGGAACCGGCATGGTAGCCAGACCTGTTGCGCAAAGTCAGGACCCCCCCCAGGACCTTATAAAATGTCCGGCCTGCCTTGGCGGGGGAATCATCGATACCACGGCTATGGCCTAGCCTGCCTGAAGGAGAACCAGTTCATGAAGCGTCTCAACCTCGTCGCCGCGCTGTTGGCGTTCGGATTGTGGGGCTGTTCCGCGCCCAGTCCGATTCGATCCGTATCCGCTGAAGAAGCGCCCAAACCCGCGGCCAGGATCGCGTTGCCCGCTCACGCTCTGGAAAGCGCTCTGCAATTAGCCGAAGAGGCCCAGCCTGACCCCCCCAAGCGCAAGAAGGCTCGCAATGGGGACGTTGAGGACATTAAACGCTCCTACGCTGAGTATATCAAAGAGCCTAAAAAGCTCGAGTTCATCGCGACCGATGATCTCTACCGGAATATTTACTTCCATGCTCGCCAGTCGTTCGTCCAGGACGTGCCCGAAGCGCAGTTGACGGCCGGCATCGTGAAAGAGCTGGACAACTTCCTGACTCAGGCCAAGGTGGATCACCCTACTCTCAAGGAGCAGCTTGAGTCGGTCAAGCCCGTGGACGCTTTCAATAAGGCCCAGGCCCTTTATGGCGATAAAGTGGATAAGAGTCTGCTCGGTTACGCCACCATGAACGGCATGCTGGAAGGCCTCAAGGATAACTACTCGGTGCTCATGACTCCCGCCGAGTGGGGCAAGATGGACGAGCAGCTGAACTCCAAAACTTTCGGAGGAATCGGCGTCTATATTGAGCTTGACCGCGAAGCCGGAAATCAGTTGACGATTTTCGAGCCCATCGAAGGCACCCCGGCTTACAACGCCGGCCTGCTCTCGGGCGATAAGGTTCTCAAAATCGATGGCAAAACCACCGCCGGCGTCACACTGGACGTGGCTCAGACCATGATCCGCGGCGAAGCCGGCACCCCGGTTGTTCTAACCGTTGAACGGGACAAGGAAGTCAAAGATTTTACGGTGACTCGCGGTCAGATTCATACCGTCACAGTGACCAGTCGAATCTTCCCCGGCAACGTCGGCTACATCCGTTTGCGCGCCTTTGGCCAGGACACCGGTCAGGAGATTGCTCAAGCCATTGCCAAGCTCAAGGCTCAGGGCGCCAAGGGTCTGATTTTGGACCTGCGCAACAACGGTGGCGGCTACATTGACGCCTCCGTGGATGTGGTGGGCGAATTCGCTCCCAACAACTCGTTGGTGGTCTACACCATCGATCGGGCCGGAAAGCGGAAGGAATACCGCAGCCACCACGAGGGCGGCATCGGGATCCCCGCCGTGGTTATGATCAACGAATACTCGGCCTCAGCCTCGGAGATCACGGCCGGAGCCCTGCGCGACCACAAGCTGGCCACCGTGGTGGGCGATCACAGCTTCGGCAAGGGCTCTGTGCAGCAGCTCTACAATCTGGATCTGGCAGCCGAGAAGAGCCCCAAGCTCAAGCTGACCATCGCACGCTTCTATACTCCTGGTGGCTCAGTCATTGACCGCCAGGGGATCGAGCCCCAGGTCAGTGTAGATATGGAAACCCGTTATGTGGGTAAGGTCGACAAGGATGTGCAACTGCAGAAAGCAGTCGAACTGCTCGGGGGCAGCATCAAGTAGGAGCCAAAATGAGTGAGGGTGTCCGCAGTCTAGGTACGTATTATCTGCAAACCTACGGCTGCCAGATGAATGAATATGATTCCGAGCTGATCAGCTGGATGCTCGAGCAAATGCACTATGCTCCCACTGATGACCCGGCTACGGCTGATATTGCCGTTTTCAATACCTGCTGTATTCGCGACAACGCCGACCAAAAGGTCTACGGACGTCTAGGCGATTTTAAAGGTTACAAACGCGACAATCCCAATCAGGTTCTGGCCGTTTCCGGCTGCCTGGCCCAGAAGGATGGGGAAGAGTTCCTGCAGCGCTTCAGCCAGGTCGACGTGGTGGTGGGCACACACAACCTCACCGAGGTTCCAGACCTGATTCAGCGCGTGCAGCGCGGCGAGGGCCGCTTCGTGCGGGTGGAGCGGGTGGGTGACTCTTTCGCCTTGAGCGCCAATCCGCGCAACTCCCACAGCGCCATGGTCACGATTTCAATGGGCTGCGACCAGTGGTGCACCTTTTGCATCGTGCCTTACGTGCGCGGCAAACTGAAGAGTCGTCCGCTGGAGCAAGTGGTCAGCGAGGTCAAGCGGGTCGTGCGCGAAGGTCGCCGAGAGGTGATGCTGCTGGGGCAGAACGTCAACGATTACGGGCGCGACCTGGACCCCAAGCGTGATTTCGGTGACATCGTTCGGGCTCTGAAGGGCACCCCCGGTTTGGACCGGCTCCGCTTTATGTCGCCTCACCCCGCCTACTTTACGCAGTCTGTGATCGACGCACTGGCGGACAATCCGGCCACCTGCGGAGGCATCCATCTGCCCGTCCAATCGGGGGATGACGCCGTGCTGCAGCGGATGCGCCGCAAGTATACGGCCGCTGAGTTTTTGGATCTGGTCAAGCGCATGCGTGCGGCGATGCCCGAGCTGGCGCTGAGCACCGACGTGATCGTCGGGTTTCCGGGCGAGACGGAGGAGCAGTTTCAGAATACGCTTGAACTGGTGCGCCAGGTGCGTTTCAAGAGCGCTTTCATGTTCGCCTATTCGCCTCGTCCCGGCACGCCCGGCAACCTGTTTACCGATCAGGTGGCCGAGGACGTCAAAATGGATCGCCTCTACCGCTTGATCGACCTGCAGAACGAGATTTCCGTCGAGGAGAATCGCAAGCTGGAAGGTCAGACCATCGAAATCATGGTTGAGGGCCGCAGCAAAAAGGATTCCAGCAAGCTGACCGGCCGCGGACGCTGCGGACGACTGGCCCATTTTCAGTGCGAAGAGGATTTGACCGGCCGCCTGGCTCGAGTTCGCATCAAAAAGGCTTTTGTGTGGGGATTCCAAGGAGAATTGGAGGCTTGCGAGTCCCGCCTGGGCGAGTGGTCGCTGGTTCCGCCCTCGCCCACCATTCCCGTGGTGGCCTGAGGCGTGTCGGCCACGGCCATTCGCTGGGTTCGCCAGGACCTGCCCCAGGGCGCTTCGCGCGTTCTCATTTCCTCGTTGGAAGGGCTGCGTGAGCAGTCTCAGACACCGCGCTGCTGGGTTCTGCTGGCCATCGGGGCCGACCGTTACGATCTTGTGGCCAGCGTGGGCGACCTGTCTCCGGAGAGAGTCTCTTTTGTCGGTCGCGGCCCGGACGAGCCTCAGCTTCTAACCAGCTATCAGGCCCGCGCACTGTCGCCCTTTCGCAGTTCAGCCCATGTCTTTTGCTGGCCCCTCAGCTATGGCCTCTTGCTGGCGGAAGAGGCCCAGGAGGCCTCGCAAGACCTTCTGGATCGGCTGCAGCTTGTGGTTGAGAGACTTGGCTACGAGCACGAATGCCAGTCTTTACGGAAGCCGCAGCCTTCTGAGGACAGCGAGTTGGGCCGCGAGGCCGAATTGCGGTCGGCCGAGCGTCGGGCTGAGTCCCTGCACCTCTGGTATCGTCAGGCCGCCAGCACTCTCGCTTCCACACAGCTTTCCCAGGCTCTACCTAGCTTTGCTCAACGCGCGGCCCGTCTGCTGGAAACCACTTTCTCGGCGGTGCTGGTCTTTGAGAACCGCCGTCTGCGGCTTTGGGGGGGCGACGCGTTGAGATCCGTGCTCGGACCGGTCTTCTCGCCTCGTCGTCTGGGTTCGCTGGCCAGATTGATGCTGGAACAGCGCATTCCTTATGTGTCCTCGCTCGACCCCGAACGGCTGGCCAAGTCCCAGATTTTCCAGTCTTTGGAGTTAAAGTCGCTGATCGCTCTACCGCTGGTGGTGGATGACCGCTGCCTGGGTGGCTTTTTGCTGGGAGGACCCGAGGCTCGCGACTGGACCAACGAGGAGATCGAGCTGGCCAAGCTGATGGCCCATCAGATCTCCTTGTTTCTGGAGAACGCTTTGCTGGCCCACGGGGCTGATGTCGAGCGGGTGGTTTCGCGGGCCGTGTTGGACTCGATGGCCGACGGAGTCATGACTTTGGACTGGGAGAAGCGCATCACCAGCTTCAATCGAGCCGCCGAGAATATTACCGGTTGGCCGGCCGAGCGCGCGATTGGCCGAACCTGCGAAGAAGTCCTACGGGCCCAGTATTTTTGCGGCAATGAGGGTTCGGGGCGGCGTTCGGCCAGCTGTAGCGAAAGTTGCCCTCTGGTGCAGTTGCTGGCCGATCAAAAGCTCATGGATACCGGCATCACAGTGGAGGGCAGCATCCTGACCAAGGTGGGCGATTCGCGCTACGTGTCCTCCACTTACTCAGTGGTTGCCGACCAGGGCGACCTGATGGGAGCCGTGGTTTTGTTTCGCGACATCACCGAGAAGCGGGCCATTGAACAGATGAAGTCGGATTACGCGGCCGCTCTCTCTCACGACTTGAAGACCCCGCTCACGGCTATGAAGGGCTACGCCATTACGCTGCTTCGTCACGGCGAGAAGTTGGACGAAGAAACCCGCCAGGATGCGCTGGAGGTCATCAACTCGGAGATCGACCGCGTCACCCGGATGTTTGATAATCTGCTGCATCAGGCTCGTATCGAGGCCGGGCAACAAGGTCGCTTTATCGAGGCCGTCTCGCTACATCAGGTGGTCAAACGGGTGGTGAGCGTCCATCAGTTGAGCAGCCGTCGTCACGACATCAGCAGCAGTGTGCCTGAGAATCTGGTGGTGCGAGCCGATCGAGATCAGTTGGAGCAGATCCTGAACAATCTGGTTTCCAATGCCGTGAAGTATTCGCCCAAAGGTTGCGCTATCCACGTGGACGCTCGGGCAGAAGGCCGCAGCGCCTACGTGGAAGTGATCGATACAGGGCCTGGCATTCCAGAGGATCAGCTTGAATATGTTTTTGAGAGATTTCGCCGGGTGCAGGACCGCATGTCGCGAAAAGTCAGCGGCAGTGGGCTGGGTTTGTACATCACCCGCATGCTGGTAGAGGGTATGGAAGGTGAAGTTGGAGTTCGCAGCCAGCTCGGCTCGGGCTCCACGTTCTGGTTCCGGCTGCCGCTGCAGCGCAGGTTTTAGCATGTTCTGTTGCCAGTGAGTATGGAGGTTACCGTGAGATTTTTGAAAGCAGCCCTTTTGGCGCTGGGCTTGGGCGTGGCGGTTCACGCCCAGATGGCGGAGACGCTAAAGAGCGAGTTCCACAAGGAAGAAGAACTGGGTGCCCGCCCGGTGGGCAAAGAGGAGATGGGCACGGTGAAGGGCCTGATGGCTGACTCCAACGTGAAGATCATCGCTCTGCAGGTGCTCAAAGAGGATATGGATGAGTCCCTGGCTGGCCCGCTGACGGCCTGGGTTCAGGCCGGTCACACTCTTTGGATTTATGATGCTCGCCTGGGACCGCTCTTTGGCTTCCAGCCCGTGCTGATGAAGAAGAATCAGTTCACCAACAAGGACGAAAAGGGCACCCTGGGTGGGCGCGGCATGGAAGGCGTGGGCACGGTGGCGCTGGCGATATGCGGCGTGAGCACGACATTGGGCAGCTCGAGCAGCGCCGGATGGATGCGCGGCTCGCCCTCGAAGACATCCAGACCGGCCGCGGCAATCGTGCCTTCGCGCAGCGCCTGCGCCAGCGCGGCGTCGTCGACGATGCCGCCGCGCGCGATGTTG
>JAFEBA010000109.1:0-14451 GCA_018266105.1 bacterium
GGCAACGGGGGGCGCCTACTCGGCCAGGCAGTCCGAGAGGTCTTCCAGATTACGCACCAGCGTGACTTCGCCGTCGGAATCTCGCTCCAGTAGGAAAAGCTTTTCCATCATGGCCAGGGTCTGCTCGCGAGCGTGCTCAGGGTCCAGGGGGTCCGCCAGGCTGGTCTCATAGCCCCATTCGGTCGGCCAGATCACTTCGTCGGGATCGGCCGATTCCAGGTAACGCGGAACCCAGCAGGCAAAAAAACCGCCGGCTACTCCCACTGAGCGAGCACGCGGAAGGTCCAGGTGGCCCTGGTCGTCGCCCTCCAGAAAAGAGATGTGGTCGTCCTGACGGTGAAGGCGCAGCAGGGTATCGTTGTGTCCCAAGAGGATAGGTATCATGAGCGGGTGATACCCTTTGCGGGCCTGCTCAAACCGCGGCCTGGTGGGCCCGTCTGCAATTGGAAATGGGGCGCTTACCCTGAGCGGCCCTCTGGCCGATGGATGTCTGAAAGTATGGCTTTCCGAAGGGGTGGTATGAAATGTTGGATTACGTGCTGAAAAGACTGCGGGGTCTCTTTTTCCCGCCCGTGCGCATTCTCCCACCCCCGGCTGGCTCGCTGTTCGAGCGGGATTTGGAAGTGCCCATGCGCGATGGAGTGAGATTGCGCGCCAATGTCTTCCGGCCTTCGGCTTCGGGCCAGTATCCCGTGTTGGTGTCGCTGCATCCCTACGGCAAGGATCACTTGCCGCGGCCGGGCTGGCCTTTGCCCATGTTTCGATTGCTGCGGCAGACGGCGCCGATGCAGCTGTCCGCCTGGACGGGTTGGGAAGCTCCCGATCCGGCTTACTGGACGGCCCGAGGCTACGTGGTGGTCAATTGCGATATGCGAGGGTTTTTCCGATCTGAAGGACAGACTGAGGCCATGCTTTCGGCCCAGGAGGGTCTTGATTATTACGATCTGATCGAATGGGCCGCCCGACAGCCCTGGTCCTCTGGTAAGGTGGGCCTGACCGGGGTTTCCTACCTTTGTATCACCCAGTGGCGGGCGGCTGCCCTCAATCCCCCTGCGCTGGCGGCTATCTGCGCATGGGAGGGCTTTACTTCGGCCTACCATGATCTGGCTTACCCCGGTGGTGTCCGCGAGGATGGTTTCGTGCCATTCTGGTTCGGCAAACTGGACAAGCGACGTGTCAAGGAGAACCTGCGTCAGGTCCAACTCGAGCATCCCGAGTATGACCAGAGTTGGAAGTCGCGCGAGCCGCGCCTGTCTGACATTCGGGTGCCCGCCCTCATTTGTGGTAGTTTCTCCGATCACAACCTGCATTCGCGAGGGTCCTTTAAGGCTTTTGAGCAGGTCTCATCCGAATATAAGTGGTTGTATACTCATCGCACCGGCAAGTGGGCGGCCTATTATTCTGAGGATGGGTTGGCCTGGCAGACCCGATTCTTTGACTGTTTTTTGAAAGGCCAGGAGAACGGGATGAAGCAGGTTCCGCCTGTCCGACTGGAGGTCCGCGACACAGGCTCGACCGTGCATCAGGTGCGGCCCGAATCCAGCTGGCCCCCGGCTGGATTCGAATCCCGGCTGCTGGCCTTCGGTCCTTCCAGTTGTGATTTTCCCTCGGGTAGCATTCGATACGAGCACACCTTTGAGGAAGACCTGGAAGTGGTCGGACCGATGTTCTTAAGGGTGGAGTTGGAGACCAATGCCAGTTTGCGACTCTTTGTCGGAGTTCGCAAAATGCGCGCCGGGCGCGAGGTGTTCTTCGAAGGCTCCTATGGTTTTGGTCGCGACCTGGTGACCCGAGGCTTCCTGCGACTGGAGAAGAGCGGTTCGGTCAGGGTAGAGCTATTGCCCTCGGCCACCTTGTTCCGACGGGGCGACGTGTTGCGCCTGGAGCTGCAGGGACGTTACTTCTTCTGGCGCCATCCTCTGTTGGGGCAGTTTCCGGCCGGCTACGAACGCTCCGGGCCTGGCCTCCTGAAGCTACAGCGAACGGAATTGGAGATCTATACGGCGCGGCCGCAGAGGCTCTGATTCAGGCAAAAGGATTGCCGAGTTCAGGGAAGCGACGCTCCAGAACCCGGCCGAAAGCATCGGCCAGTGCCGGATCGAAGTGGGTCCCACGCCCCTCCATAAGGATGGAGCGCACTCTTTCAACCGGCAGGGCGGCTTTATAGGGGCGTTCAGCATGCAGGGCGTCAAAGACGTCGGCCACGGCGATAATGCGCGCTCCCAGTGGGATCTGCTCTCCTCTCAGGCCATCCGGATAGCCTTTCCCGTCCCAGCGCTCGTGGTGACCGCGAATCACCGGACAGAGGTGACGGAGTGATTCGATCGGCTGGATCATTTGCTCGCCCAACACGGGGTGGAGCTTCATTAACTCATATTCTTCTTCGCTGAGCTTGCCGGGCTTGTAAAGAATTTCCGGGGGAATTCGGGTCTTGCCGATGTCGTGGAGAATGCCGGCCTGTTGCAAGTCTTGACCGGACATCCAGTGAGCCACCTGATCCATCTTTTCGTCCGATTCCTGGTCCAGCAGCAGGGCCATTTCGCCCAGGTCCTTGTAAGCGATGCCACCTTCCACGTCTCGTCTGGTTTGCTCGTCCAGTCCGATTTCGTCGGCCAGGTCCATGGCCAGGTCGAGGACTCGAGCCGAATGAGCGGCCGTAAACTCACCCCCCATTTTGAGCACCAGCGTAAAAAACAAAGCCGCTTGATCGCGACTGAGCTGAGATTGAGACTCCAGTTTGTAGGCCTTCTTGAGTAGGGATTCGATGCTGTGCCCGGCATGAGCCAGGGCGAATTCGGCCAGCTTGCTGCCTGGTGGAAACTGAAGTTGTTCGGGGTTCAATTTCTGCGCCCCGAGCTTGATCTGACCATTGGCTTGGTCCAGAGCCGGTGAATGAATCGGCAATTGAGCCGTCACCACCCTGCCGCTGGAGAGACGAGGTTCGGACACCAGCTTGAACTGAACCCTTTGGGTCGCTCCGTTCTGGGTGCTGGTTTTGCCTTCTTGAGACTGGGTGCGGGCCCGGGCTTCGGTCTGGCGCTGACTATTGGGGGCTGCCCCTGAAGCCTGCCGGGCGGAGAAAAGGCGCACATCCAGACGGGAAAAGTTGACGTTATCGCTGCCGCTGGCGCGGGCTCGCGAGTCTCCGCCGCGATTCAGATTGTGCTGGGCTTCGGGATTGCTCCTGGATTGAGGAGGCTCCTTCGGGCTGGTCTGAGGTTGAGGACCCTCCAGCAGACTGGACCAGACGACACGGAGTTGGCGCAGGGACGTGAGTTGGGCGTGGTTGCCGGTCACGACCGAAGAAGCCCCAGCGTTCTCCGCTCTCAGGTTGGCGGGGCTGGCTTCACTGTTGCGTATTCCGGCCCCGGGTAAGTTGGAACGCCGGGGCAGAGACTGGAAATCAAACAAGTCAGTAGATTATCCCACCAAAGGCACGGTTGGACCAGGGGGGCGTCAGCATTAGCTCAGGTAGTCTCGATCCAGCGGCGGATGGTCCGGGTCTTGGGAGTGGGGTTCGGAGTAACTCTGGCTGTCTTGCGGCTGGGTCCGACGGCGCGAGGAGACGGGTAGCGCCCGTGCGGCCCACAATGAAGTCGAACGCAACTCGTAATTGCGAGTATTCAGTGGGGCCTGATTTCCGATCAGTTCGCTCAGCGAGGGCGGGGCGGCTGGCTCGGGCGCGGTCGGAATGGGAGGAGGGGGAGCGGGCGGAGGGGGAGGTTCCGGGACTTTGCGCCCGACCCCGAATTCCACAGGTGCTCCGAGTGGCAGGGGAGAGCCAGGCTTGAAATTCAGTTGAGCCGGGCCGGGTGTGTAGTGGGGCTCTTCCTCTGGTTCGGTTGGCCGGGGAGGAGGGACGGGAGGCGTGAAACGGCTTAAGCGCGTAAACAGGCTCTCCTCCTCTTCCTCGGCCAGGTCCAGCTCCGGGTCATCCGAAACCAGACTTTCTTGCTCCAGTTCCTGAAGCAGTGTCAGCATCAAGCTGCGCAGTCGAGAGTGGTTGCGATTTTCACCTGGAAAAAATTGCACGTGGTGCAAAAACTGGCCAAACTCTTGGCTGGGAATGTGATTCAGGACGCGCCCGGAGAGAAAGATACTGGCCTCCTGGTCACTGGGGCCCAGGCCAATTTTCACCACGTCCTCTCGGTTGATGTGGCGCTCCATCTGCAGCAGGCATCCCCCGGTGCTGATATTGACGCAGATGCCTCGACCCATCGAGATATTATGCGCATCCCAGACCTGCACAAAAAGATTGGCCGGGATGCGACGGGATCGCCTTTTGATTTGCTCGGGGTCCAGGTGACGAAGTGCCAGCTGAATCCAGGAATGTGCCAGGTTTTCGTCGCTGTCGTTATACTCCAGACCCACTTCATACTCTGGGCGGCGTGGGCGAACCCAGGCCACTCGACAGATCAAACGTTGGCGTCCGATCAGGCCGGACTGGTCGGGTGCGGAGACCCGAATGGTTTCGTCTCGTTCGACGAAGGTCTTGAGGACAATGCGCATTCCCGTAGAGGAAATGTCCAGTAGCTCACCATCGACTTCCTCATCCCCGAGCTTGCACAGGATAGGAACACGCAGGCGCAAGCGAGCCGCCTGACGACGATTGTCAAGGCTGATGTTGGGCCGTCCTAAAAGGACTGCTTTGACCAGTGAAAAGAGCTCTCCCAGTCGTTTCGAGGCCTGTCGCGCACTCATTTGGACTGAGCCTTTCTGCAAGGCCTTTGCGACCCCTTGCAGAAGCCTCATCGCCTATGCAAGACGTGGTGATCGTGGGGGCCGGCAGCCGGGGGTTGACCGTTTATGCCGATTACATCCAGCGTCACCCCGAGAAGTTTCGTCTGGTAGGGGTGGCTGAACCTCGCGAATACTATCGGCAGGAAGCGGCTTCTCGCCACAATCTCTCGCCCGAGCAATGCTTTCTGGACTGGAGGGAGTTGCTTCAGCGTCCTGCCTTGGGCGCCGGACTCATTCTGGCTACTCAGGACCGAGATCATTTTGAACCGGCCCTGGCCCTGATGGAGCACGGTTACGATCTGCTCCTGGAGAAGCCCATGGCTCCCACTTTGAGTCAGTGCGAATTGATCCAGCAGACCAGTCGACGCTTCCAAAAGTTGCTGGTCGTGGCCCACGTGCTGCGCTACACTCCTTACTTCAAGCAACTGAAAGCTCTGGTTCAGTGCGGCGCGATTGGACAGTTGGTGACTGCCCGTCACTTTGAACCGGTGCTCTACTGGCACCAGGCCCATTCTTTTGTCCGGGGTAATTGGAGAAATACGGGTGAGTCGGCGCCCATGATCCTGGCCAAGTCCTGCCACGACCTGGATATGCTATGTTATCTGGTAGATGATCAGCCGAAGCGCGTCGTCAGTTTTGGGCGTGTCAGTCATTTTTGCGCCGAGCAACGCCCGGCCGGCGCCCAAGATCGCTGTCTGGACTGTCCTTTGAGCGAAAGGGATTGCCCCTATTCGGCGGAGCGCTTCTATCTTGGACTTCAGCAAGCCGGCCAGTTGGGGTGGCCGCTCGATACCATCACCTCCGACACCAGTCGGGAAGGCGTGCTGCGGGCTTTGCGCGAGGGCCCTTATGGACGTTGCGTGTATGCCTGCGACAACGATGTGGTCGATCATCAGGTGGTTGCGGTGGAGTTTGCCGGTGGGGCGACGGCCACGTTCACGATGACGGCTTTTGCTCACGAGCGACTGCGCGAGACCGAATTGTTGGGAAGCCACGCTCAATTGAGCGGAGACGGCCGCCGAATCTGGCTGCGCCCCTTTGGTCAATTGCCCTCCGGCCTGCCCGACCAAAATTTTGAGACTCAGCCCAATGGAGATATGCTCTGGGATTTTTCCCATATTCCCAGCGGCGGCCACAGCGGTGGCGACGACGGGCTCATGGAGTTCTTCCATTGGTGCCTTGAAAACCGCCAGCAGGCCTTGAAGTTGCCCCTGCCCGAGGAGGCATTGCGCGGTCATGCATTGTGCTTCGGAGCCGAAGAATCGAGACTGCAGCAACGTGTGGTGGCGCAGCCGTAAAGTTTGGGCGGCGGGTCTGAGCCTCTGGGCCCTGGCTTTACTGCTTCCCAGACCCTCCGGCCACCCACCCGGGGCCGCCCACTGGCCGCCCCGAACCTTCTGCGTCTACTATGGGCGCTGGGATAGCGCCCGCATCGCTCAGGCTCACGCCTACGAGTTAATCATCGCTCACCCTGGCAAGAAGCTTGAGGCTTTCAACGCGGACCTGGTTAGCCGGCTCCGAAGCGGTGCTGACGGCCTGCCCGGAAACGACGATGATTCATTGGTTCTCGCTTACGTTTCCTTGGGTGAGGATGAGGATCCCCCGCCCGGCCCTGTGCCCATGCCCGCGCGCTTTCTGGATCGCAAGCGCCTGTTGCAGAAGAACGGCTTTCTGGCGATGGGCGAAGACGGGTTGCCTCAGGAAGTCGAAGGTTCGGATGGGATTCCCGATCGCAATGGAGCCTGGGGTAGTTACTACGTGCATCCGATGGATCCGGAGTGGCGTGGTTTGCTGGAGCAGAGGCTGGATCAACTGGCGCGGCGCGGCGTGGACGGATTTTTTTTGGATACCGTGGATGTACAGCCTGACTTGCAGGCTGAGATGGTTCAACTGATCCAGATCCTCCACCAGCGCTATCCCAGGCTGCGCTGGGTTGCCAATCGCGGGGTGGAGCTGTTCAAGAAGCAGCCGGCCCAGATGCGCTCTTGTCTGGACGCGGTGGTGCTGGAGAGCTGGTTCACTCAATGGAACTGGAGTTGGGGGCGTGCGGTGGTGGCCCCGGATCGAGCTGAGAATGAGCGCCTCACGCCGATTTTTGAGGGCGTGACCCGGCTCTATCTAGACTATCTGGATCCGCAACAACCGGACCGCGGCCAGTTGCTGGCCGTGCGGGCAGGCCACGAGCCGGCTTTCTGGTCGCATCCATTCCTGGACAGATTGGAAACCCTCCCCGTTCTCTCGGCCAAGCCCTTGCCGAACCCAAACTTCGAGGTTTCCCGGTTGGCCGACGGCCGGGTCCAGATTAACCCCGCCTGCGAGGTGGCCGTCGAGGGAATTCCCCTGGCTGGAGAGGAGGGACCCTGGGCGGTGGGGGCGGCTCGCCAGTTGCGCTTACGCCGAGTCGACCCGCAAGGTAATGTTTCTCCCAGTCAGTTCGTGGACCTGGCCCCCCGGAGCGATGACTGGCGCGCGGCCTGGTCGGTCCAGGAACTGGACCAGCGGGTGCGAGTCAGCTGGTCGGGTGGGGAACTCGGCCAACTCTGGCTGGGCGATCAGCCTCAGCGTATTCAGCCCACCGACGTCCAGGGTCACTCGCCCCTGACCTTGTCGGAGCTGAAGACCGACCGGCTTTACTGGCTGGCCATCAGCTTTCCGGGAGGATCTCCCGATCGGGTTCGACCCTTCCGAACTCATGATGTCACCCCGCCCGCATCGCCATCGGAGGTCCAGGCGCGCCGCCATGGAAGCTACCTGACGGTGACCTGGGCTCCGGTTAAGGACCGCGACCTGGCTGGCTATCGCGTCTACATCAATCGCGCGGGCGCTTCCTTGACGTTGCCTTACACACGGGTGGCGGAAACCAATCTGGAAGTGAAGGTACCGCCTGAAGGTTTGGAGATACGAGTCACCAGCTTCGACACCGGCAACCATGAAAGCCAGCCTGCGCGCGAGATTACTCTCCCACCGCCGTGAGGCAAAAGACCTCGTTGTAAAAGCGTCCGCCAGTGTCTGAGGTCCAGACGGTGCAACCGCTCTCCGAGAGGGTGCCGGGCATGATCCCGGCGATATGGGGCACGGCCGCGCTGCTGACGGTGACCGATGGGGTGGATGCGAACGGAGGATCAAAGGTAATCACGTAGTGGCCGGGCGTTCCTGCACCGCGCATCTTCAGGCTCGAGTCGCCGTTGACCGTGAAGGTGAACCCGTCCATCATGGCCCGCCTCACGGTCGGGTTGGAGCTGGGTGCGGCCGCATCCCCTTTGGGTTTCTTGGTGCTACCGTCGGCGAAGAGTACGTAGGTTGCGGTGGCGTTTTGATAAACTCCGACCGGAACGTTGGGGGATCCTTGAGGTTTGCTGTTGTCGCGGGTCACTTGGGGGACTTCAGGAGCATCCAGGCAGTCGCTGAGGGCCGAAACCACCGTGTCCGGTGAGTCCACTTTAGAAATGTGACCGTCGGCCCAGAGGATAAAGCTGCCTTTCTGATTGCGGTAGCTGCTGACGGCTACCTGAGGTGATCCGAAAACGTCCTTGGAAGCCGCCTCGGCCGGAGGAGTGCCGGTTCTCAGATTTTGTCCGATCAGCATCGAGAGTAGAGCGACACTGCTGAACTGCCAGAACGAACCTCTCATCTGCTCGATTGTCCTCCCTTGAGAATGGGCTGCCCGGACATTTCTATTCTGCAGCTTCGTCCGCTCGCCCTGGCAAGGAGTTCAATCTTCAGGGCGCAAACCTCCGAGCATGAGTTACGACGTTGCTATTGTAGGCGGTGGCCCGGGTGGCTATGTAGCCGCTATTCGCGCGGCCCAACTGGGCTTGAAAACACTGCTGGTGGAAAAGGATGCGGCCCTGGGCGGAACCTGTCTGCATCGGGGGTGTATTCCCACCAAAACGTGGCTGCACGATTCTGATTTTTTTCACAAGGTGATGCACAGCGAGAAGTTTGCGGTCAAGCTTTCGGCTCCGCCCCAACTGGACGTGGCCACACTTTTGAAACGCAAGAACGATGTGATCAAACGCATGTCCATGGGCCTGGATGGACTGATGAAAAAGAACCGGGTGGAAATGCGCAGGGGTTGGGGCAAGCTGGCGCCTGGCGGCAAGCTGCTGGTGGATGATCAGCCGGTGGAAGCCCGCAATATTGTTCTGGCCACGGGCTCGGGCGTAGCTCTGCTGCCAGGGCTCAGCGTGGATCGGCAGCGAGTGTTCACCAGCGACGAGATTTTGGAACTCGACCGCGTGCCCAACAGCATGATCATCCTGGGAGCCGGCGCGGTTGGCATGGAATTCGCCTCGATCTACCACCGGCTGGGCAGTCAGGTGCAGGTGGTGGAGTTGCTGGATCGGGCTCTGCCCATGGAGGACGCGGAGGTCTCGGCCGAGATCGCCAAAATCTACGCCAAACAGGGCATTGCCGTGCATACCTCGACCCGAATGCAGAAAGTGGAAGTGCAGCCGGAGGGCGTGCGTGTTCTGGTGCAGGCTCCAGAAGGAGAGCGTTGGCTGGAAGCCGAGATTCTGCTCTCCGCCGCCGGCCGCAAGCCTTTGCTTGATGGTATCGGTCTGGAGGAGGCCGGGGTGGCCAGAGAGGGTCGCTTTATCAAGGTGGACGGCTTTATGCGCACCAATGTCCCAGGAGTTTACGCGATTGGTGACATTGTGCCGACCGCTCAACTGGCCCACGTAGCCTCGGCCGAGGGCATCGTCGCGGTCGAGCATATCGCCGGTCATCAAACTCACCCGCTCAACTACGACAAGATTCCGAGCGCGACATACTGCCATCCTGAGGTTGCCAGTGTCGGCTTGAGCGAAGCCAGAGCCCAGGAGCGAGGCTATGAGGTGAAAGTGGGCAAATTTCCTTGGGCGGCCTTGGGTAAGGCTCAAATTCTTGGCGAGACGGATGGCTTCATCAAAGTTGTGGCCGACGCCAGGTACGGGGAACTGCTGGGCGTGCACATCATCGGTCCTCACGCCACCGATCTCATCCACGAAGCTTGCGTGGCTCTGAGTTGCGAAGCCACCGTGGAAGAGCTCTTTCGCACCGTGCACGCTCATCCGACCCTGGCCGAAGGCGTCATGGAAGCAGCTCACGGCGTCTTCGACAATCCGATTCACTTCGTTCCCCCGCCTCCCCGCAAGAAAGCAGGCGTATGACCTCAGAACAGAAACTACAGGCCTACTATTTTCTGAAGCTCAATCGGGCTTTGGAGGAGCGGCTGCTCTCTTTTTACAAGCAGAACAAAGTGGTGGGCGGACTCTACCGTAGTTTGGGCCAGGAAGCCATCTCCATCGGCTCGGCTATGGCCTTGCAGCCCCAAGACTGGGTTGCTCCCCTGATTCGCAACGTGGGAGCTTTCCTGGTGCGCGGCTACAGGCCCCGCGACCTGTTCACTCAGTACATGGCCAAGGCCACTTCGCCCACCTGCGGACGTGACTGCAACACCCACTTTGGGGATATTCAGCGCGGCGTAGTGGCCCCCATCTCGATGCTGGGGGCCATGATCCCCGTGATGGTGGGAGTGGGGTGGGGGAGCCGTATGCAAGGTGTTGACCGGGTGGGATTGACCTATATTGGCGACGGCGGGACCAGCACCGGCGATTTCCACGAAGGGCTTAACCTGGCCTCAGTGTGGAAAGCGCCGATGGTCCTGATCGCTGAGCACAACCAGTTTGCCTACAGCACCCCGACCAGTAAGCAGATGGCGATTACCGATCTGGTGGACAGGGCCAAGGCCTACGCCATCCCCGCCGAGATTGTGGATGGCAACGATGTGCTGGCCGTCTTTGCGGCCACCGGTCGGGCCCTGGAGCACGCTCGCAGCGGTCAGGGACCCTATTTCCTGGAGTGCAAGACCATGCGTATGCGCGGCCATGCCGAACACGATGATGCTCGCTATGTACCCGCCGAGTTGCTGGAACAATGGCGCGGCAAAGACCCCATTGAGCGCTTTACGCGTCAGTTGCTGGATGAGTTCGGCTTTGCTCCCGAGCAGTTGTCCGAACAGGACGAGCGGGTCAAAGTGCTGATCGAAGAAGACGCCGAGTTCGCCGACAATAGCCCCTACCCGGACGGGAGCGGGGCCCTGGGAGGAGTGTTCGCCTCGTGATCACGATGTTGGAGGCCATTCGTCAGGCCATGCGCGACGAACTGGCGGCAGACGATAAGGTGGTTTTGATCGGTCAGGACATCGCTGAGTTTGGGGGCGCCTTTAAGGTCACTCAGGGTCTGGTGGACGAATTCGGCAGTGAGCGTGTGGTGGATACGCCCATCAGCGAGTCGGCCATGATTGGGGCAGCTATTGGCGCGGCCATGGTCGGGCTGAAGCCGGTGGTGGAGATGCAGTTTATCGACTTCCTGGCCTGCGGTTACAACCAGCTGGTGAATTTCGCCGGCAAAATGCGTTACCGCTGGGGCCAGGGGGCCTCGCTGGTGGTGCGCGGCCCTTGCGGGGCCGGTGTGAGCGGCAGCGCTTTTCACTCCCAGAGTCCTGAGTCCAGCTATCTCTGCGTTCCGGGCATCAAGGTGATCTACCCCAGCACGGCTGAGGATGCTTACGGCTTGTTGCGCAGCGCCATTCAGGATCCAGACCCGGTTCTGTTTCTGGAACACAAGTTTCTTTATCGCCGCATCAAGGGGGAGATCGGAAGCAAGCCGATTCCACTGGGTCAGGCGGCCACTCGTCGTCGCGGTCATGGGCTCACGGTGGTCACCTATGGGGCAGCGGTCCACACCGCCCTCGAGGTGGCCGAACAATTCGGTGATCAGGTCGAGGTGCTGGATTTAAGGTGCCTGTTGCCCCTGGATGAGGCAGCCGTGTTTGAAAGCGTTCGGCGCACCAACAAGGTGGTGCTCTATCACGAGGCCCAAAAAACTTTGGGGATGGGGGCGGAGCTCTCGGCTCGCATCTCCGAGTCTTTGTTTGAGTATCTGGACGGTCCCGTGACTCGGGTGGCCGCCCCGGATTCGCCCATTCCGTTCAGCCCGAACTTGGAAAAAGCCTGGCTGCCGGGGTCGGAGCAACTCGCGCAGGCCTGCCGTCAGCTCTTGAACTACTGAGTCTAACCGTGCCTAGAACAAGGCGGTTTCGCCCAATTGTGCGATGGGTTGGTCGGCGGGCCAGAGTACAATGCCCAGGCGCTCGAGGTCAAGTTGCTCCTCTCGCTTGACGGCCGAACCGCCCACCACCAGTCGGGTTCCGGCCGGGAGCGACTGATAGAGCTGAACCAGGGCAGGCTTGTGCAGTTCTAGCAGGGCCAGCCGGGTCACCGAGAGCAGTACAAACTGAGGACGTCGTAACTGGACGGCCACGGCCAGGTCCGCAAAAGGCAGGGCTGCACCCAAAAAAATTACCTGCAGGCCCAATTGGAGCAGACGATAGGTGAGCAGGTGCAGGCCTAACTCGTGGTATTCGTCAGGAAATCCGCCACACAAAGCCAGTCCTCGGCTTCCGCAGTTGCGATTTTCTAGTTCGATCAGTCGCTGCACGCGGCGCACCAGGATCTGCGTGAGCAGGTGTTCGGAGGCGATCGAGGCCACTTGCCGGGCCCAAAGATGGCCTATTTCCCGGCTTAAGGGAAGCATCAGGTGTTCCAGCACCTGACTGGGCGAGATGGAGGCAAAGGCCTGATCCAGGCACTGGTGAATGCTCACGTCGTCCAGGCTTAGAGCGGCCTGGAGAATCTCTTCTCGCAAACTCTCCAGCAGTGGGAAGGGTGGCGGGGCGCTTTGAAATTGTGGGGCTGGCTGACTGACCGCGCCTTGGGAGAGCAGTCGGCTGCGGCCCTGGGCCACGATCTCGCCGATGGAGCGGCCCTGGTCGAGCAGAGTGCGTACTCGCCGCAAGACTCGCAGGTCGTCTGCTGTGTAGAGACGGTGTCCGGTCTCGGTGCGGGTGGGTATCAGTAAGCCGTAGCGCCGCTCCCAGGCGCGCAACAAAGTCGGGTTGAACCCGGTTAGAGAGGCAATGGTTTTGATTTTATAGAGATCCCTGGTTGTCCCCTGAACGCTCACTCGGCCACATCCCTAGAGCTTTCGCAAAAGCTTTTTGGGATCTATTAAAAATCCCTAAAACCTTTCCGTCAAGGATTGATCGGTTTTTGGACGGATATTAGACAAACCTTCCAAGGTGAATTTAGAAGGGTGGAAAAAGCCTGCTTTGATGGACAGTCAGCCTACCTGTGCGGTCGTGGGAGCCGGAGTCGCGGGCGTTGTGGCCGCTTACTTGCTTCAGAAGCGTTACCAAGTGGACCTCTGGGAAAGTGCAGGCCGCCTGGGCGGTCACACCAATACATTTGAAGTGGCTGACGGGCCCGATGCTGGCCTGGGGGTGGACACCGGGTTCATCGTATTCAATGGTGAGACTTATCCTCTCTTCCAGCGCTTCCTGGAGGAATTGAAGGTCCCCAAGCAGCTGTCTGACATGTCTTACGGGTATTTTTGTGAGCAGACCGGCTGGGGCTATGGCGGTCACGATTTGAATACGTTTTTCGGACAGCGGGATAAGATTTTCAACCCTGATTTTTTGCGCTTTGCTCTGGACGTGGCACGATTCAACTTGACCAGCCTGGGTCGACTGAAGAGGGGGGGCATACAGGGCAGTTTGGGTGAGTATTTGCGTCCCTACAGCCGGACCTTTGTGCGTCACTACATTCTGCCTCTGGGTTCATCCATCTGGTCGGCTCCGCTGGAGCGCATCCTGGATTTTCCCGCTCAGACTTTCGTCCGTTTCTTTGCGAACCACGGGCTGCTGCGAGTGTTGCGTCGACCTGACTGGTACACAGTGAGCGGAGGGAGTCACAGGTATTTGAAGGCTTTCCTCCAGGGCTTCAGCGGCCAGGTGCGGCTCAACTCGCCGGTCCGTCAGGTTCGCCGCACGGGCCAGGGTTTTGAGGTCGAAGGCAGGCACTATGACGCAGTGGTTCTGGCCACTCACGCCGATGTGGCCCTGAGTCAGTTGGCCGAGCCCACCGCCCTGCAAAAGCAAGCGCTGGGTCGTTGGCGTTACCTGGCTAATCGGGCGGTGTTGCATCAGGATGTAAGGGTGCTGCCCAGCAATTCAAGGCTTCATGCTTCCTGGAATTATCGTCGGGCTCAGGGCTCGGAACGATTGCCCACCTTGACTTACGATATGAATCGATTGCAAAAACTGAAGACCGATCAACGCTACCTGGTCACACTCAATCCACAGAACGAGCTGAACAGGATGCTGGGAGAGTGGACCTATCATCACCCTCAGTTTGACGGGTCGAGTGAGGCCAGTCAGGCCCTGCTACCCCAACTGAATGAGGACAATCTGGCCTTCTGCGGCAGCTACCATCGTTTCGGTTTTCACGAGGATGCCGTGATGTCGGCAGCCGCCGCCGCGGCCAGTCTGGGGTGCGTCTGGTGAAGTCTCGAGTCTATCGCGGGGAGGTCATGCACCATCGTCTGCAGCCGGTTGTGCACCGTTTCACCTATCCTGCCTATGTCTATGCATTCGAAATTGATGAGCTGGAGGAGTTGCCTCGGCGGCTCGGCTGGTTCAGCTACAACCGGGCTGGAGTGGTCTCTCTCCAGAGTCGTGATTATCTGGATGGTAGCTCTCGACCGCTGCGGGAAAAGCTCCACGATGTCTTGCGCCAACATGGCAATCACACCCTCTGTAGCCGAGCCGTTTTGGTGACGGGTGCCCGCTTCCTGGGGCATGTTTTCAACCCGGTCAGCTTCTGGTTC
>JAFEBA010000109.1:14487-29462 GCA_018266105.1 bacterium
CCGAAGTGAACAACACCTTTGGCGAGCGTCACACCTACGTGTTGGACGAGTTTTTGCCCGGCCAGGACGGTTTTTGCGCTCGCTTTCGGGTGCCCAAGGCCTTCTATGTCTCGCCCTTCAATCCGATTCAGGGCGAATACGAGTTTCGCGTGGCCCATCCAGAACAAAAACTGGACATCCGTCTGCGCGTCTTTGACGGTGATCGACCCATTTTTAATACCTGGCTGCGCGGTCAGGCCGAGCCCCTGGACGGCCGAGGACTCTGGCGCACCTTGCGGTCCTACCCGATGACCGCCTGGCTGACCCTTCCACGGATTCATTGGGAGGCGGCCATACTTTTTTTCAAGAAAGGCCTGCCGGTGGTGTATAAACCACGTCCAACTCACCCATCCACACTCCGAGCCGAACCTCCCAGCCGTTTGCACCACGCCCTGATCGGCGTGGTGGACAGCTTTTTGCAAAAAACGGCGGTCGGCCGGTTGGTGCTGGATTTACCCAATAACCAGATTCGGGAGTACGGCCCGGGCGGCTTGCCCGAGGCGACCATCCGGGTTTTGAACTGGGATTTCTTTTTGCGCCTGGTTTGGGATGGTGATGTGGCCCTGGGTGACGGATTGCTGGCGGGCGAGTGGGAAAGTTCAGACCTGACCGCGGTAGTGCGCTTCTTTATCGAAAATCGTGAGGCTCTAGACGACCGTCAGGTCTGGTTCACTCGCTGGCTGGGGCGAGGCTGGGGCTGGCTGCGTCAGCAGATGCGTCGCAATACGCTGACGGGCAGTCGGCGCAACATTCAGGCCCACTACGATCTGGGCAACGAGCTCTACCGCCGCTTTCTGGACCCCAGCATGAGCTACTCCTGCGCGTTTTTTCAAGGTGAGGGCTGCGATTTAGAGAAGGCTCAGCTCTGCAAAATCGACAAGCTGCTGGACCGAGCTCGCCTGAACGCCGAATGCCATCTGCTGGAGATCGGCTGCGGTTGGGGCAGTCTGGCCATTCGAGCGGTTCAGCGCTTCGGCTGTCGGGTGACCGGGATTACGCTTTCCGAGCAGCAGTTGGAGTGGGGTCGCCGGGCGGTGGCCGAGGCCGGACTCAGTGATCGAATCGATTTGCGGCTGTGCGACTATCGGAAGATGGATGGTCGATATGATCGGGTGATCTCTTGCGAGATGCTGGAAGCGGTCGGACACGAGAATCTGCCTGCCTATTTTGGCGCTCTGGAGCGACTGCTCCGTCCAGAAGGCCTGGTGGTGCTGCAGGTCATTACTGTTCCTGACTTCAGCTACGCTGAATATCGTCGGAATCAGGACTGGATCCAGAAGGAAATCTTCCCCGGGGCCCTTTGTCCTTCGGTTTCAGCTCTGCTGGAGGCGGCTCGCTCCCGCTCCCGCTTTGTTCTGGAGGAACTTGAGAACATCGGGCCGCATTATGCCCGCACCCTCAGGCAATGGCGTGATCGCTTCACAGCGGCCTGGCCGGAATTGCTGGAGCTTGGCTATGATGAGCGTTTTCGTCGAGCCTGGTGTTATTATCTCAGCTACTGCGAGGCAGCCTTTGCCAGCCGCAATCTAGGAGACGTCCAAATGGTCTTGAGTCGCCCCAAAAATCCCCTTTTACTGCGGGAGACCCCAACGTGGCTATGATGACTCATCCCAGTCATCCCGAGCGGGTGGCCTGGAATCGCACCATACCATTCATTCTGATGCATCTGGCCTGCCTGCCCGTGCTCTGGTGTGGCGTTTCCAAACTGGCCCTGGGGCTCTGCCTGTTCAATTACTTCATCCGCATGTTTGGTATTACGGCCGGGTATCACCGCTATTTTAGCCATCGATCTTTCAAGACCAGTCGTTGGTTTCAGTTTGGGTTGGCCTGGCTGGGAGCCTGTTCGGCTCAGTTGGGCCCACTCTGGTGGGCCGCCCACCATCGCCATCATCACCAGCATTCGGATACCGAGAAAGATGCTCACACCCCCGGCCTGAAGGGCTTTCTCTGGTCCCATATGGGCTGGATTTTCTGTCCCAGATACGGGGTCACCCATTATGAACGCGTCAAGGACCTGGCCGGCTTCGCCGAACTGCGCTTCATTGAACAATTCTGGCTGCTCCCGCCCACGCTTTTAGCCGTCTCCACCCTCCTTTTGGGCTGGTGGCTGGGTCGCCATGTTCCTGAGTGGGGAACCAACGGTTTGCAACTTCTCACCTGGGGGTTTTTCGTCAGCACTTTCCTGGTCTACCACGCTACTTTTTGCATCAACTCCCTGGCCCACGTGTGGGGCAGTCGCCGCTACGAGACCAAGGATGACAGCCGCAACAACTGGTTGCTGGCCCTGGTCACATTGGGCGAGGGCTGGCACAACAATCACCACCGCTACCCTTCTTCCGAACGCCAGGGTTTCTACTGGTGGGAGATTGACCTGACTCATTGGATTCTGCGCGGGCTGGCGGCCCTGGGTCTGGTTTGGGATTTGCGCACCCCTCCAGCGGCGGCTTACCGATGATTCTCTTGAGTGCGCTGGCCATCTGCTGTCTCTGGATGGCTTTGCTCTGGCTGATTCAACGCTTCACCGGCAACGCCGCGGTGGTGGATTTGGGCTGGACTCTTTCCGTTCCCTTTCTGCATTTTTACTTCGCCTGGTTGGGCGGCGGTGACCTCGGTCGCGGTCTGGCCCTGGCGGCCATGGTCTGCCTGTGGGGACTTCGTCTGGGCGGACACTTGTTTTGGACGCGGCTGCGTCCAGGCATGCCAGAGGAAGGGCGTTATCAGAAGCTTCGCGACGAATGGGGCGACAAATTTCAATCTCGACTGTTCTTGTTTTATCAAGCTCAGGCTCTGGCTGCCTTCGCGCTGGTGGCTGTTTTCTGGCCCTTCTATCGTGATGCCAGCCCGGGCCTGGGTTGGACGCAGGTGCTGGGCTCGTTGCTGTTTGCGCTCGGTTTTGCCGGGGTGTCGCTGGCCGATGCCCAACTGGCTCAGTTCAAAAAGCGGTCGACCCACGGAGGGGTCTGTCAGGACGGGCTTTGGAACTACTCCCGCCATCCGAACTACTTTTTCGAGACGATGCTCTGGTTCGGTTGGGCCACCTTCGCTGGCGGAGGTTGGTCTCTGCTGGCTCCGCTCACGATCCTACATCTGGTGCTCAATGTGACCGGGATTCCACCGACCGAGGAACAAGCCTTGCGCAGTAAGGGTGACGCTTATCGAGATTATCAGCGCACCACCAGCGCTTTCGTGCCCTGGTTCAAAAAGTCATGATCCTCAAGGCCATGGAGTGGCTGTGGCCCGGGGATTGGCTGGTTCGACGTTCGATTCGGTCCTTGAATCGAAGTCGTCTGGCTGAGTTGTCCCAGGGGGGACTGGAGGCCCAGATCCTTCGAAAGCAGGAGTTAATCCAGCAACTTCGCTGCAGCCCGATGGCGCTTTTGCCCGATCAGGCCAACGCTCAGCACTATGAGGTACCCAGTCGATTTTTCGAGTCCGTCTTGGGGCCTCGTCTGAAGTATAGTTCGGGGTACTGGCCTCCGGGGGTGGATGATCTGGAGGCCTCCGAGCTTGCCATGCTGGAGCTTTATCTGGAACGGGGTCAGTTGCGGGATGGTCAGCGCATGCTGGATCTGGGCTGCGGGTGGGGTTCCTTGTCGCTCTTCCTGGCCGAACGCTTTCCTGGCAGTCGCATTTTGGGGGTCTCCAATTCTGCCTCGCAGCGTGCCTTGATCCTGGCGCGGGCGGCCGAACGAGGTTTGACCAATCTGGAGGTCATGACTTGCGACATCAACCGCCTGGAACTTCCGACCGAAGAGTTCGATCGGATTCTTAGTGTGGAGATGCTTGAGCACGTGCGCAATTATCAGAAGGTCTTTGCGCTGCTGAGGCAAGCTTTGAAGCCGGACGGCGAAATGTTTCTGCATGTCTTCGCACACCGCGAGTTCGCCTATACTTTCGACCCCCGCGGACAGGGCGGGCCGGCTGGCGACTGGATGGAGCGGGAGTTCTTCAGCGGGGGCACCATGCCCAGCCTGGATTTGTTTCTGCACTTTACGGACGGATTCCGGTTAGCCCAACAGTGGGCTGTCAGTGGCCGCCATTATCAGCGAACTTCGGACGCCTGGTTGAATCAGATGCGGGCGCAGAAGTCAGTCGTCATCGCCATTCTCAAGGATACCTACGGGTCTGGCTGGCGCCGTTACTGGCTGGGTTGGCAGCTTTTCTTCCTGGCCTGTTCTGAGCTGTTCGGTTACGCCGGTGGTCAGGAGTGGTTTGTGCACCATCTGCGATTCAAGAAGTTGTAAGCATGAAAGGGGGGACGGATGGCTTTTTGTGGAAATTTATTCACTATGCAAAAAACGGCCCTGGCAATGCTTTTGCTCGCGGCTACGGCCCCGGCCCAGCCTGTCTATACCAACGCTGATGTGAGCTCCATGAAGGCGCGCTATGTGCCCAGGAGCACGTCAAGGTTGCCAGCCCGTTATCCCAACGAGTTTGACAGCCGAACTGTGCAGACTCCCAAATACATTCCCTGGATGCTGCCCTACCAGGAATGGACCGAGGAATACAAGGCTTATTTTCAGCGGCATTCCCACGACCCTCGGGTCGAGCTGGAGCCCACCCTGATCTGCATGCATTACACCGTGACGGACAATGCCCAATCGGTCTGGGAGGGCTTCAATCGCGGCTGCTACATGTCCAACGGGAATAAGGGCGCCGTTTTTGGGCACGTCAGCACCCATTTGATTATCGATAAGGATGGCAGTGTCTACCAGTTGCTGCCCTTCAATCGTCGCTGCACGGGAGCCTACGGAGTCAATCATAAGGCCATTTCCATCGAGATGATCGCCACCACAGAACCCGATTTACTTTCGCGGCTCCACCAGGTCTGGTCTTCCTTCTGCGTGGTGAAAGATCTGATGAAGCGCTACAACATCGGGCCTTCTGGCGTAATTGCTCACTACGAAGTCAGCCAGGGAGTCAGTGTGGTGCCTGACTACTTGGACTACAATGATACCGAATATCCCGACCGCTATCCCGCCAAGTATTTTCGCTCGGATCCTGGGCCCACCTATATGTCCTGGTTGCGCACCTACTTGCAGAAGAATCCTCCCTGATGAGCAAGCCCTTTAAGCCCTATGTCGCTTCCGAGGAGAATCTGGCCGAGTTCACCTGGACAGCTCTGATTTTGGGAATGATCCAGGCCATCTTCTTCGGTGTGGCCGACGCCTATCTGGCTCTTAAGCTGGGCATGACGGTCGGCGCCTCGATCCCGGCTGCGGTGATTTCAATGTCGGTCTTGCGTGGAGTGCTCAAGCGGGGCACGGTTCTGGAAAATAATCTGGTCCAGAATATGGCCTCGGTCGGTGAGTCGCTGGCCGCCGGCGCCACCTTCACCATCCCTGCCCTCTACTTGTTGAAGGCCTCGCTGCCGCCAGGCGAGGTCGCACCTTTCGATTTGAGCCTGATGCAGGTCTACTTTATCACCTGTGTGGGCGGGTTGATGGGCATTCTGTTTATGATCCCCATGCGCCGCTACTTGATTGTGAAAGAACACGGCAAGCTTCGTTATCCGGAGGGTACCGCTTGCGCTGAGGTGCTGATGGCGGGCGACAAAGGCGGCCAGTCGGCCGGCACCGTTTTCGCCGCCATCGCTGTGGCCGGGCTCTATCGAGTGGCGGAGAACGCCCTGAACCTTTTCAAAGAGATCGTGGTCTGGCCGGTGAAGACTCTCAGTACAAACTTGAGTTTTGACCTGCTGCCCTCTCTGATGGCGGTTGGATTTATTTTGGGGCTGGAGACCTGCGGCATCATGCTGGCCGGGGCGGCTCTGGGCTGGTTTGTCATAATTCCACTGATTAGCTTTTTTGGACACGGCCTTTCTACCGCCTTGCCCCCCGGCACCGTGCTCATCTCGGAAATGACACCGGACGACATCTGGGCCAATTATCTGCGCTACATCGGCGCTGGGGCGGTGGCTTTCGGGGGATTGGTCAGCCTGTGCAAGGCCTTGCCGACCATCTGGGAATCAATCGCGGCCGTTTTTGGAGAGCTGCGCAACACCTCAAAGGGTGAAGTGGAAGAGAAAGGCCGCACCGCCCAGGATATGCCTCTTCACTTCGTGCTGGCCGGCTGGGTCGTTCTGTTTTTGCTGGTAGCTCTTAATCGTGGCATCAATCCCACCGGCCTGCTGGGTGCTTTTTTGACGGTGGTCTTCGCCTTTTTCTTTGTCACTGTTTCCTCTCGAATTGTGGGAATCGTGGGGTCCACCTCCATGCCCCTGTCGGGTATGACCATAGGGGCTCTGCTGGTGACCTGTTTGGTGGTCAAGGCAGCTGGCTACCTGGGCACGGTTGGCATGGCTGCCTCGCTGGTGGTTGCGGCTATGGTCTGCATCGCGATTTCCATGGGCGGAGACATTTCTCAGGACCTGAAGATCGGCTTTTTGCTGGGTGCCACCCCGCGTTGGGTCCAGGTGACGCAGGTGATCAGTGTGCTGGTCTCCTCGGCCTCGGTTTGCTTTCTGGTTGACTTCATGGCCCCCCAGGTCATCGACCACACTTACAAAGCGCCTCAAGCCAACTTGCTGTTTTTGATCACGCAGGGCGTTATTGGCGGCAAGTTGCCCTGGATTCCCGTCATGATCGGAATGTGTATCAGTGCCTGCGTCGAGATGATGGGTATCGGGAGTTTGCCCTTCGCGGTGGGCTTGTATCTGCCGCTGGAGTTGACCACCACTCTGCTTTTCGGTGGTCTGATTCATTGGTACTTCCACAAGATCTATCCCGAGAGTCGGCACAAGCGACTCTATGACCACGGTTTGCTGGTTTGCTCGGGTTTGGTGGCTGGGGATGCTTTGGTTGGCGTGCTGCTGGCGGGTCTGGCCAAGGCTGGCCAGGACCTGACCATCAGCAGCTTTCCCCTCAGGGAGTCACAGGCTTTCTCCTGTGTCTGCTTCGCCGCCCTCTGCATCTATCTATTTGTGGAGGTGCGAAAAGCGGCTCAGCGGCCTGAGGAGTTCAGTGAGGAGAACTCCATCGGGGTTCCTGAGCCTTAGTTCGGGTGTCCGGTTTAAAGGGCGGCAGCTGGCTGATTCGTCCAGGTTTGCATCACCAGGTCATGCAGTTCCGCTTCGGCCGCCTCCAGGCGGCGCACCAGTTGGAACTGGCTGCGGGCTCTCTGGAGATTGTGTTCCGGGTGGTGAACTTTGAAGTATAGGTCGCCTTCCAGGTAGTCGGTCAGGAAGCGGATGCCGACTTCCAGTGTCATGAGAATGGCTGAAAAGGCGAGTTGTTCCACTTCGGTCTGGTTCAGGAAGGAGTGACCTGCTTCCAGGTAGCCGCGGCTGATCCCGCGGAACAGTTCCAGATCAAAATCCACAAGATCCAGATCTTCCTCGTCTTCGGCGCAGGTCGCGCAGCCCGTGCGAATCATGTCACCGAAGTCATAGTGCACAAGGCCGGGCATGACTGTATCCAGGTCCAGTACGCACATCGGTTCATTGCCTGCTTCGTCAAACATCAGATTGTTCAGCTTTGTGTCGTTGTGGGTGATTCGTTCCGGAATATCGCCCCGACGCTGCAGGTCCAGCAGCAATTCTACGCGCGACTGGCGCTCGCGGGCGAATTCAATTTCGCGTTGAGCACTGACTCGGCGCCGCTGGGGGTCGGCTTGGGCCACGTGCATCAGGCGGGCCAGGCGGCGGGGTGTATGGTGAAAATCCGCGATGGTCTCGTGCAGGCGGGGCAGGGGCAGGTCGGCCAGTAGGGCCTGGAATTCTCCAAAGGAGCGTCCTACAAAGTAGGCTTGACGAGGCGTTTGCAGTTGCTCGTAGCTCTGCATCGGATGCAGGCGGTGGTACATTCTCCAGAACTGACCTTTTTCGTCCAGGTGCATGCTGCGAGCCTGGCGGGTGTGGACAACGCGCAGGCTGCGCTGATGCCCATTCGGCAAATGTCCGAGTTTGCTTTGGAGATGTTCGGTGACCCGTACGATGTTGTCCATCACCCATTCGGGGCGAGGGAAGACAAAGTGGTTGATTCTTTGCAGAACGTGGTCCGGGCCGTCGCTGAACTGCACCAGGAAAGTGTCGTTGATGTGTCCGTTGCCTAGAGGGGTGATGCGTCGAATCTCGCGTGGGCATTCGAATTGTTGCGCGATTTTCTGATCTACTTCCACAATTGCTCCGGGTACTGGCCAGCGGAAATGCGTTGGCGCACTTCTTCGACCACTCTGGGTTTGTCGTCGGGGTAGGTCACGCCAAACCAGCTTTCCGGGCTGGTCAGCACTTTGACCCGGCCACGACCTTCACGGATGATACGATCCAGTACGCTGGGAATGTAGAGTTCTCCTTTGCTACCCGGGTTGGAATTGAGAAAAGTTCTAAACTGGGATTCCAGTTCGGCGAAGATGCCTGGCTGTAGTCCCCAGAAATTCATGGAAACGACTTCCTCACCACTGAGTGACTGGGGACCGCCTTCGGCCTCCTGGGAGACCACGCCCTCGGGAGTTCGCTCGATCTTGGTGTGCTCGACCACTCCCTGAAGCCAGTTCTCCGAGTCGGTGCGGCAAATTCCTCGCGATACGCTGCCGAATTCGGAGAGGGTGTTGGCCAGGCGAAAGCCGGCCATGGCGTATGGCGCATCGGGCTGGCGCAGGTGTTCTCCGACCAGTTGGTAAGAGCGCAGACCGTAAAAGTCGTCGGCGTTGATGGCCAGGAAAGGCCCGTGGATCTGGCTTCGAGTGGCCCAGATGGCCTGTCCGGTTCCCCAGGGCTTGCTTCGTTCCAATTGTGGCGGGCAGCCGTCGGGAATGTCGCTCAGTTCCTGGTAGGCATAGTCCAGGGTCACTTTGCCGCGCAGGCGCGACCCGATGTGTTCCTCGAATGCGGCCTCGAGATCGCGACGGATCACGCAGATGACTCGTTCAAAGCCCGCCTTGAGGGCGTCGTGGACAGAGTATTCAAGAAGGATTTCGCCGTTGGGTCCAACCGGGTCGACTTGCTTCAGTCCCCCGTAACGACTGCCCATTCCGGCTGCTAATACGACTAGAGTAAGCACCAATTCAATCCTCCGCCGTCGCCCGTTCACGTTTTTCGCCCGGCCTCCTGCGCAGCGCAGGACCTGCTTGGCGGGGACGGAAGCTAGTTCCAAACACCCTGTTCAGGGAAGCAGGAGACTTTGAGGCGAACCAGTGAGCCGTAGGTCTCCAGCGGGCCGAACAGGAGTTGGGAACCAACGGAGTGGCGCGCCTAAAGTTTGATTGTCATTGAGGGTGCAGCGCGCCACGGAGGCTAGTCTCATCATGGATCACCAAGCGGGGGCGGTTCTTCAGGACCGTTACGAGATTGAAGGCAGCATCGGCCAGGGGGGAATGGGCGCCGTCTATCGCGCTCGTGACCTGCAAAGTGGCATGATCGTGGCCGTCAAACAGTTACGGCCGGATTCGGCGGCTGGCTTCAACAGTCAGGAGATGCTGGCTCGCTTTGATAATGAGTGGCAGCTTTTGCGCACGCTCAATCACCCGCGCATTCCGCGCATGTTGGATGCCTTCCGCATCGACGATAGTGGCTACTATGTGATGGAGTTCATCGAGGGCAAAAGCCTGGATCAGGTGTTGCGTGGCTATAAAAGCTCCGGACGCCGGTTTCCCGAAGAGTTGCTCTTGCAGTATGCGTTGCAAATTCTGGACGTGCTGGAGTATTTGCACGGCCTGCCCAAGAGTCTCTTGCATCGCGACGTCAAGCCTCAGAATATCATCGTGCGCGAAGAGGACGGAGAGCTTTTTCTGGTCGATTTTGGTCTGGCGCGCGAGGGTGGCTCTGCTACCACCAAGACCCTGGTGGGGACACTGGGTTATGCCCCGCTTGAGCAGGTAAAGGGCCATCCTGAGCCGCGCTCTGACCTTTATGCCCTGGGTGCAACCATGTTTCATATGCTGGTCGGAGAGCAGCCCGCACCTTTTGATATTCCGCCGCTGGCCTCGGTGCGCAACGATATCCATCCCGCTCTGGCAGAGGTGGTCGACCGGGCCTGTCAGGACAATGTCAACCGCCGCTATGCCAACGCTCGAAAAATGGAACTGGCTGCACGACAGGCGCTGCAGGCGCTGACCGGACAGGCCGGGGGGGAGCGGTACGAGCAGCTTTATCTAGAGGAGGTGCCCGAAGTTGTCTATCAGGGGCCACGGCCTCTGGATGCTCGAGAATTTCTTCTGCGCGCAGCGCTGGCTTCCGCCAGTTTGCTGCTTTTGATGGTGGTGCTTTATCGTATTCAGCATCTGATCAAGCCCGCGCCCGGGACGCCATCGCCGGTGGCAACCCAGTCTGGAGAGCCGACCAGGCCGCCCACTGGTCCGGTCACCACTGCGCCGGAAGGTCCCCCTCCGCCGCGACTGGATGAGATTGCCAACAGTGGGCGCGTTCAGCTTTCACCGATGCCGAGTGACAAGATCGGCTTTTTTCCCAGTCCTTCCCAGTGGGTGGCTGAGGCCCTGGCGGGTAAGCTTGAGCCGCAGACCCTGGTTGCGCCCGCAGGCAATTCGGCCTGTGTCTCGCTGAACCGGGGTAAGGTTGTCGGGTTGAGCGGTCTTCGACTCCTGATTGGTCGAACTTCTGGACCTGTGAACTTTCAGCTCGGCTTGTTTTGCCGAGGCAATTTGGTGGCAGGTTTGATGTCGGCACTGGATGGGCCGGCCTACGTCAGCACGATTCAGGCCGACGGTCAGGTTTCCCAGGGGCTGGCCTGTCCCTGGCAGGACGGCAGTAGTCAGGAGTTTGAACTGAGCTTTATCGCCGGCGAGTGGGTTTTGCGAGACATTAATCGCAGTATCGAGGCTCGTGTCCCCGGGCTCGGCAATCAGGTTGACCATATCCAGTTGATTGTGCCTGCGGCTCAGCAGTCGCAGTCGTTGATGGTCAACAGTTTTTCGGTGACCGAAGAGTAGTTCTTTGAATCCTTTCTCTCGCTAAGAAGGGATGTACGCATTCTTTAAGAATCCCGCTTCGCTAATTTGCCGAGACTCAGTCTCAGGCTGTGGAGGTTTCTTTGAAACGTACAATTTGGGCTTCTGTGACCGTAGGGCTCGCGGCGCTGATGACGTTTGGTTGCGGCAATGTCGTAAATTCGGACTCGGGTCGCCCCAACGATAGTCAAGTTAGTTTTGCTGGTGGTGTAAACGGCGCGTTCCCTGTTAAGATTTGGGCGCTTGACACCGCTGGAGCACTGTTCAGCTTTTCCTCAGACAATTCCAACACGGTCTCTACGAAGATTGTTCCCACCGTACCCGGCGGAGATACCCTGGTTGCGCTGGATTTCCGTCCTCGCAACGGCGTGCTCTACGCTCAGGGCGCAAGTGGAAAGCTCTACTGGTTGGACAAGAACACCGGCGTAGCCACGCTGGTCGGTGCCGGTGTCGCTCCCAAAGAGGTTTTTGGCGACATCGATTTCAATCCCCAGGTGGATCGGATTCGAATGGAGTCTGGTGATCAAAACGTGCGTCTCAATCCGGCGAACGGCGCTGCGACTGTAGATACCTCACTAAAGGCGAATGGCGCTCAGGTGAATGTGGCCGCCATCGCCTATACTGATCCGGTTGAAGCCTCTAATCAGACCACGCTTTTCGCGATCTCGAATGTGACGCGTAAGATTTACCGGCAGGGGAACCCCAGTCCCAACGATGGTGTCTTGACCGAGGTCGGGACAATCCCCGTGGCCTTCCGTAACAATGTCGGCTTCGACATCGGTCCCGATGGAGTCGGCTGGGTGGCTCTGCAGGCTGAAGGGTCTCCCAGTTCCACTCTCTACCGGTTTGACGCCTCCACTGGCACCCCTATCGTTCAGTCTGACATCGGCGGCGGAGTTGGCGTCAAATCGATTGCGGTTGAACTGGGGGCTCCGGCCATCACCCACTTTGCCGGTATCGATGGCGGCAATAAGCTGGTGAAGTTCGACTCGAATGATCCTACGACGATTCTCTCCTCGACCTTGATCACCGGTTTGCAGGCCGGCGATGTCATCGTGGGTTGCGATTTTGCGCCTGGTGGCGATGCTGCCACCGGCCTCAAGGTTCTGGCGGTCAATGGGACCACGGGGCGCATCTACAATGTCAACCTGAATACCGCCGTTGCGGCCGTCCAGTCTACGGTTGCTCCGGCTCTGGTTGATCCCACCACCAACACCTACGGTGTGGATGTGGACGCGAATGGGACTATGGCCATCTCGGCAGCAACGGGAACTTTTGCTTTGGGCATTGTGAGTGGACAATCTACCCAGAGTTGGCGAGTGAATGTCGCCACCGGGGCTGGTTCGAAGGACTCCAATCTGATTTACCCGGCCACGGATCGGCTGGCGCTGGGGACGCCTCGAAATACCTTCATTCCCGCGCTGGGCTTCACCAACAACTTTGTTGGTGCCGGGAATACGCAGGTATTGCACGGGGTGGATGTGACCAGTTCAGCCAATCTCCCGTTCGACGAGTTTGCTCGAATCGTTCAGGGGGCCGGAACCACCTCCAGCATCGGGGAGATGAATCTCTTTGGTACCAGTACCTGTGAGCTGGATATCGACCCGGCCGGCAACATCTGGTTCTGTTCGCAGCGAGCGGTTGCAGGCACGGGCACCTTTGTGGCGGATAACTTCTCCACTCTTTACCGGGTGAGCCCGCAGACTGGCGGCAGTCAGACCGTAACTCGCATCGGCGGCACTCCGCTGAAGCACTTTACGACCTTCCCGACGCTTAACGCCAATCTCACCACCGGTCCCTAGTTGCTCGGTGTGGGAAATTGCCCCGGCTCCAGGGCCGGGGCAATTTTTTTGGCTGTTTCCTCTTGTCAGATGGCAAGTTCTCAGTATAATAGTCGGGCTCTAAGAAGGGCCCCGGAGGTTTTCATGGTTTGGATGGATTTAACTCGTTTCGCGCACAAGAAGGGTATGGGCTCGACCAAGAATGGTCGCGACAGCAACCCGCAAATGCTCGGCGTGAAGCGTTTTGGAGGCCAGGAAGTGTTGGCCGGCAATATCCTTGTTCGCCAGCGCGGCAACAAGTTCTGGGCTGGCGAGAATGTGGGCACGGGTCGTGACTACACCCTGTTCGCCACGGCTGACGGCCAGGTCGCGTTCGAGAAGCGCGGTGACCGCACCCAGGTTTCGGTCAAACCGGTTCAGGCTTAAGCCCGAACAGCTTCTTGTTCCACGCAGCCTCGGCGGCCCCGAGGCTGTTTCTATTTGGAGTAATCAAGGATGAGTCACGGTCTGGTTGATCATATCACTCTCTATGTGCGGGGCGGCGACGGCGGTCACGGTTCGCGCGCCATGCGTACCGAGAAGTTCGTTCCCGCCGGCGGTCCAGATGGGGGTGATGGGGGAGACGGGGCCGATGTCTATCTGGAAGTGGACGCCAATCTCCACACTCTGTTGGACTTCAAGCGCAAAGTCCACTGGCGCGCCCCTCACGGCGGTAAGGGTGGCATCAAGCGGGCCAACGGCGCAGACGGCCAGGATCTGATTATCAAGGTTCCGCCTGGAACCGTGGTGCTGGACAAGGAGAGCGGAGTCTGTCTGGCTGACCTGTTCCGCGAAGGTGAGCGCGTGCTGGTGGCACGCGGCGGCAAGGGCGGTCGGGGCAACACCCACTTCGTGACTTCGGTGCATAAGGCTCCGCGCTACTGTGAGCAGGGCGAGCCAGGCGAAGAGCGCTGGCTTACCCTGGATCTGCAGATGATGGCTGAAGTCGGCATTGTTGGCTTCCCGAACGCTGGCAAGTCGACTCTTTTAAGCGTCATTTCCCGGGCTGAGCCCAAGGTGGGAGACTACCCCTTTACGACTTTGCAGCCGATCCTGGGGGTTGTGAATCGTGGCTACCAGGGCATCGTCTTTGCCGATCTGCCCGGATTGGTGGAAGGGGCCCACGAGGGAGTGGGGTTGGGCCATCGATTCCTTCGACACATCGAGCGGACTCGGGTTCTGCTGCATTTGCTGGATCTGGGTTCGCTGTCCGTTGAGGAGCCGCTGGCCAGCTACGACGCACTGCGCCGCGAGTTACGTCTTTACAGCCAGAATTTGGCCTTGCGGCCGGAGGTGCTGGCCGTCAATAAGTGCGAGCTGGCCTCGGGCCAGGAGGCCCTGCTGGCGCTGCGCAAAGCCTGTAAAAAGCGGGGGCTGAGCCTGTTTGAAATCAGCTGTCACGATCACCTGGGCATTTCGCCCATGTTGGAAGCCCTCTTCTCGGAGTTGGATCAGTCCGCCCCGCCCGAGCGGCAGCCGGCCTTTCCTTTGCCTCCCAGAACTCACCGGGAGTTTCGGGTCGAGTACGAGGTGGACTGCTGGAGAGTCTTTGGCGAACAGGTGGAGCAGTTGGTTAAAGCCACTGATATGCAAGATCCTGACCAGGTCCGCAATCTGCAGCGGAAACTCCTGGGCTGGGGAGTCGAGGACGAGCTGCTGCGTAACGGCGCGGAGGCGGGCGAGACGGTCCGAATCGATCGATTCTTATTTGATTTCGAGCCCACTCCTGACTGGCTGCGTAAAGAGCGTATGCCCGATCCCGACGCCGTGGAGGTGCGCCCCTCACAACGGGAACGTCTGACCCGGCGGGCCCAGCTGCGTCAATCGGCTAAGGAACAGGCTCACCAGATTGGAAAAGAAGTCGGTTCGCGTGGACGCGGCCGAAAGCGTCAGACGCGCGGCAAGGAGTCCAACTGAAGATGCATAAGCTCGTTCTCTGTCTGGCTCTGAGCGTGCTTCCCGTGCAGGCCAAAGTTCTCCCTCATCCCCTCTTTACCGATGGGGCGGTTTTACAGCGCGACTGCAGCCTTCCCGTCTGGGGCACTGCCGATGAGGGCGAGCAGGTCACCGTCAGTCTGGGGGATCAGGTGGTCAGGACGGTCACCCGCGATGGGCATTGGCGCGTCAGCCTTCAGGCGCGTCCGGCCGGCGGGCCCTACACCCTGACCATCCAGGGCGAGAACAAGCTCACCTTCAATAACCTGATGTATGGTG